>JBLIMM010000187.1:0-9114 GCA_047638635.1 Pseudohongiellaceae bacterium
GCTCGACTGGGGTCAGCTCGCCTCGATTCGCCATCCTCCTCTGCTGCTCACCATGCTCTTGATCTCTCTTCGCCGCTGGACGCGTTTGTGGGTGTGTCTTGGCCTTGCTGGCTTCGTTGTGACTTACGGGGTGGCCTGCGGGCCCGGCCCCGTGACCCTGCCTGCGACGGCTGTGGGCGCCCGAGCTCCTGTGGTTGTTCTGCTGCTCGATACATTGCGGGCGGACCACACCGGGCTGGGGGGCGGCGCGCGGCCAACGCCCTTCTTGGATGGCTTGGCCCAAGAGTCCGTGGTCTTCGAGCGGGCTTACGCCAACGCCAGCTGGACGAGGCCTTCGGTGGCGACGCTGTTCACCTCTCGGTTGCCGTCCAGTCATGGTTGTGTCGGCCGGGACGGGCGGCTGGTCGACGAACTGGTGACGTTAGCCGAGGCCTTGCAGGGCGACGGTTACGCCACCCGAGGTG
Source organism: Pseudohongiellaceae bacterium (assembly GCA_047638635.1). Lineage (GTDB taxonomy): Bacteria > Planctomycetota > B15-G4 > B15-G4 > B15-G4 > CAZIAK01. The sequence goes on from JBLIMM010000187.1 coordinate 465, forward strand.
TGATCTGCAACGGCAATGTGGTGCCTGACTTGGGCTTCGGTCAGGGCTTTGATTCTTACGATCACATTCCCGGGAGGCCTTACGCAAACGCGGAGGTCATGGGCCCCGCAGTGCTGGCAGCCCTGGACGTCTTTGAGACCCCAGAGCGCCCTGGCTTTCTCTACATTCATTACGTCGATCCCCATGACCCGTACCACCGTCAACCCGACTTTGACTTTGCGGAATCACTGCCCGGTACCTTTGACGGAAGTCGCGCTGCCATTGATGTCTACCGCAAAAGTTCCACGAAACCCGACGCGGCGGAGTTGGCCCGAGTGCACGGCCTCTACGACGGCGAGATTGCTTGGCTCGACGCCAGGTTGGCCGAAGTCTTTACGGAGCTCGATCGCCGGGGCATTCTTGACCAGGCCTGGGTGGTGGTGACGTCCGATCACGGCGAGGGCTTGTGGGACCACGGGGTTCCGGGTCACGGCGCGCACGTGTACGAAGAACAGATTCACGTGCCGCTTATCATTCGCCCGCCGGGGGGCCTGGACGCCGGGCCCTTGCGAGTGAGCGAAGCCATGGGCTTGCTCGACCTGGCACCCACGTTGCTTGATCTCGTGGGGGTGGCGATCCCGCCGAGTTTTGAAGGGCGCAGCTGGGCAGCGTCTCTTGCCGGCGAGGGGGCTGCTCCCGAGCGTCCCGTGGTGATTGATGAGCGTGTCGACCACTTCGACATGGCTGCGATCATCGACGGTCGCGAGAAGCTCATCGTGGACCACACTCGACAGCTGGAGTTGCTCTTCGACCTGGAGGACAACCCCGCCGAGATCATGGGCCAGGCGGTGAACTTGCGAGTGCATCGCAACAGGCGTGGGACAGAGCTACGGCGCCAGTTGGACGAAGCCTTGTCCGCAGCGGCCCGCAGCTCTCCGGCAGATTCAGGCGGCGGTGAAGAGCGCTTGTCAGCAGAGGTGCGGCGCCAACTCATTGAGCTGGGTTACACCGGTGAAGATGGTTGATGGCAGCTCTGAGCGGTAAGGGCGCGAGGTTGCTCAGGTGTGCCTTGAGCGTCCGCTCTCTTCAGAGCATCGCTCAGCCGACTCGATGGGCGCCGTGGCAACGGGGGCTGACGGCCACTGACCGTTGCTGACCGTTGCGCGCACATCGGGCCTTACTGGCGATCCTGCAACACCCGTGTCAGTTCTGGTTCGATGATCCTGGCCAAGGCTCGGTGCCCTGCCGGTAACAAATGAACGAAGTCCATGAACAAGCTCGCGCCGCCCGTCGCCGCCATGGTGGGGCCGGGGTCTATGACCGGCACATGCAGCTCTCGACCGACCCTGTCCATGACCCGGGAGAACTCTTTCTTCCAGATTTGCTTGCCGTCGTCTCGCAGCGGTTCTTTCACCAAGATCATCTCGGCCCCGATGGACTCTGCCAGCTGTCCCATGGTGCGCAGGTTGCGCTCGAAGGCTGCAGCGGGGCTGAGGCGTTGCAGACCAGCCGCCAGGTGCTTCCACGACTTGGCTGTCTCACTGTCAACCGTATGCTCTGCACGCCAAAGCTGAGCGAGTAACGACTCTCCTCGGGTGCGCTGCCACCAGGTGTCGAGCTTGCGCAGCGGGCCGTGGTCGTAGTCGTCTTCGGCGAATTGCTGCAGCCACGCTCGGTCGTCCGCGATAGACAAGCTGCCCGAGTCGTTGTAGCCAAAGTCGACGATGATCACGTCCGGGCGCCACTGCAGCAGCACTTCCTCCAGGAAGAACAACATGCGTCCGCTGGTGGTGCCGCGAATGGCGCCGTTGATGACTTGCACCGGGCCTACCAATCCGTCGGCCTTCATGCGTCGCTGGAGTTGAGCGGGCCAGTCCAGTCCGCTGTCCGGGGGGAGGCCGTGTCCCCAGGTGCTGGAGCTGCCGATGCAGAGCACCCGCTGGGTGTTGGCTGGGCGATCCAGAGGGATGTGCTGGCCTCGAAAACTGTGGTCGCGGAGCCAGCCATTGAAACGTCGCACGAGGGGGTGCTCGTAGTGCGTCAGTCCCGCGTTCAGTCGAAAGCCACCGAAGTCTTCGTAGGACGGACCGGCGGCACGATCGGCTCGTTCAGGCGGTCCCAACGTCGCGGTCAGGGCGCCGGGCCCGGCCACGATGGCCACGGCCAAGAAAATCAGTCTCCGGCGTTTGCTGACGGCACTGGGTAGCAGCAGCGCTGGAACGATCAGCAGCGGCAGCGTGGCAGTGGCCCCGGCGAGCCACACGGTCCAGGAGAGATGTCCCGCAGGCTCTGCCTGGGAGCAGGCCAGAGCGATCGGTACCCAGGCGTAGGCCAGGGGTTCGGCGATACGCAAGAACGGTCGACGCATCACGTGGGTGCCCATGACCATGAGCATCAACAGTGACAAGAAGGGAGTGATCGCGGCGCGCAGCCCCTGGGCCTTGATGTCGAGGGGGGCGGGGAGCCTTGACGACGGGATGACACTGAGCGAGTCGAGGCGGGCTTGCCCCGCAGGTGAGAGCAATATCACCGAGCCGCTGGGGGCGTCGGGCTCCATGGCGCTAGCGAAACGGCTGTCGTCGAGCCGAGCTGAGAAGCGGTTGTCAGTGGCCTTGATAGACAGCCGATAGCTGCGATGGGGTTGCAGAACTGGGGCCGGACTGCCGAGCAGCCCAAACGTCGCGTCCCGCTCGACTCGCCAGCCCGAGGCCACTCGTTCGTCGCTGGAGAGCAGTAAAGCCACGCCCTCGGCCACTCGCTCTTGGCTGCGCAGGCGAATCTCTAGCAGGCTGTTGGGCTCTAGGGTGAAGCTCGTCTCTAACACCGTGCCGTGATAGGGCCCAGGGACCGTCAGGGCATTGCTGATGTCGAGGACGAGCGGGGCATCGAGGTGAAACTCTGCGTCGGAGAGCCCTACGAGGGAGCGTTCTTGGCGCAACTGCACCGGGGCCATGGAGTCGGCCCTGGTGTATCCCGCGGTGAGGACGGCCCAGAGGCCCAGGCCGACCACGACCGCGCCCACGCGCAACCAGGCACCGGGGCCCGCGCCGTCTGAGAGCTCGTCGTCGATGGTGCCCCCCAGCGAGGTCCGCAGATGGAGCAGGGCGGGGATCAGCCCGACTACAGCGCTCAGCCCGACCATGACGCCCAGGGCGATCGAGCTCACGTCGCGAAACAGCGAAACCGTGAGCACGAACCCGGGCAGGGCTAGGAGCTTCAACGCCGCCTCGAAGAGCTTCCCAGGCGGGGGAGACACGTGGCACAGGGAGGCCAGCCAGCCGCAACTGAGCAGCAGCGCCAGCGCCAGCCCGAGCACTCCAGAAAAAAGGTCCGTGTTTTCGGCGGGGGCGGCGAAGGTGGCGAAGTCGTCGCTCAACGTGATCAGTGGCATGGGGCCCTGAGCGCCCGGTGCAACCGCAGGCTGGAAGGCCGCGCTGGCGGCCAGCACATCGATGCCGTCGGTCCACAGGCTCGTGCGCCCTTCGGACAAGGTTTCGTCGCTGACGAGCAGCAGCTGCGCGCCGTCGAGGGTGACGTGGATTTGACCGCCGTCGAGACGGAGCCCTAGCACAAAGGGCGCGTCCTCGTTGGGCATCCAGCCGTTGCGTTCGGCTCTGGCTAGCTCCACAGAGCGGCCGCCTGCTTGGGTCCGGCTCAAGAAGGCCACCACCGGGTTTCCGGGGACAACTTTCAGGTGATAGGCGGCCCCGGCCTGCTCGCGAAACGAGAGGTCGAGCGACGATGATTGGCGCCCGGCTCGGCGCAGGGTCAGCTCAACGGAGCGCAGGCCCAAGTCGTCGCTGGTGACTTCCAGCGGGTCGGCCATGGCGAGTCGCTGGCCGGGTTCCAGGTGCAAGCCGTCTGTGGGCACTGGCACAGCCACCAAGCGGTCGTCCCGATCGACCAAGCGCCAAAAGGCACCTTGCCCGGGGCGGGTGGGGATGCCGCCGTGTCCCGCTGAGAGGTGCGCCACCAGGCCGGCGGTGCCGGTCATCAGCAGCAGAGCGCAGCAAAGTGTGGCCAGGGAGGGGCGGGACGACATGGGATCGCTCGGCGGAGTGCGAAGGGCTCGCTATGATGGCCGCGAAGTGTAGACGACCACGCCTCCCCATCCTCGGATCTGGGCGATTTGAAACTAGGGCCCACTTACCGCGTTGGTTTCCCGGGCGCGAGAGGGCTGGCCCTCTTCGGGCTGATTTTTTGCGTCCTGCGCTTGGTGGGGCTCGATCACGGGGATCCGCCCACCATGTATCACGCGGACGAACGGCACTACGCCGGGGTCGCGGCGCGCATGACCTGGGACGATCTCCATCCCCATCGCTTTGAGAACCCGCCGCTGCTGACCTACGGGCTGTTCGCTGCGGGACGGCTGCACGCAAGCCTTTGGGGCGAGGAGTCGACCCAGCGCTGGATCAACCAAGGGGGGCTTTATCGCCTGGCCCGGGTGATCTCTGCGGTGCTGGGTGCAGCGACGGCGTTGGTGTTGGCTGCGGCAGCAGCTCGTCTGGGGGGCGCCCGGGCTGGTTGGGCGGCGCTGTGCCTTGTGGGCTTCAGTTTTCTTCATGGGCGGGACTCGCACTTCGGCGTGAACGACGTGCCGATGACCTTCCTGGTGGCTGTGGTCACCTGGATGTCCCTGCGGGTGCTGTCGGGAAGCAGCCTCCGCTGGGCCTTTTCTGCTGCGCTTATGGCTGGGCTCGCCAGCGCCACCAAATACAACGGTGCCATTGCTGTGGTCTTGCCCGTGCTCGCCGTCTTCCTGTGCCGTGAACGTCCCCGGTACTGGCCCGTTTATGGGCTCGCCTTGCCTGTCTTGTCGCTGGTCAGCTTCGTCGTGGCGAACCCTTACGCCCTGATCGCCTGGGATGACTTCAGCGCCGGCTTCATGAACCAGTACACCCGTTGGGGCGACAACCGTGCCTGGGGGCAGAGCCAGGCCGCCCTGTCTTGGCTCTACGGCGAAGCCACTGTGGCTATGGTGGGTTGGGCCCACGGTTTTGCCTTGCTCGTGGGCACGGGCGCGGTCTTGCTGCGACGCCAGCGCTTGGCCCTGTTGCTCTTAGCATTCCCCCTGCTGTACCTCGCCGGGATGCTGAGCAAGTCACTGTTCTTCTGGCGTTTCGCCCTGCCGCTCTTACCAGCTCTTGCGCTGCTGGCAGCGCTGGGATGGGACCAGCTGCTGACCACGGGCCAGAACCTGGTGAGCAAGCTCAGAGGCGGCAGTGCTGCTGCCTTAAAGGAGCAGACCTGCGCAGGGTGGGCGCTGGCTTTGCTGTTGTGCGCCAGTGTATGGCCTGCCGCGCAACTCCTCCGGCTCGATCAGTTGCTCAGCGAACGGTCCACTTGGTTGCTCGCCAGAGATTGGATTGTGGACCATCAACCCCCAGGGCGTCGGGTCTTCGCCGCTGGCTTTGGTCCGGCTCTCCCCGAGGGTTGGGAGATGGTGTCCTTGAGCGCTCACCTCCCCGAGTTGGGGCGACTGCGAGAGCCGGGAGCGGCTGAGCCCACCATCGGCAGGGGCGGCTTGGTAATGACCAATTCGTGGACGCGCCAGGGCGGCGAGTTGGAAGACACAGCAGAGAAGCGGGCCACGTTTCTAGAGGCGCTGGAGGCGAACTTCAAGCTCGTGGCTGAGTTCTCGCCAGGGCCCGACAGTGCGGGGCAGCGGTATCTTCTCGATGGCCTCTATGCGCCCCTCGTCGAGCTGTGGGCCGTGGATCGTCCTGGTCCCTTGCTGCAAATTTATAGGGTGCCGCCGGGGACTTGGAAGAAACGCATGGGACATCTCGATGAGAGCGCTCAGGGGGAGGCCCCCGAGCGCAGCGTAGAGCCAGAGAAGCTCAACCGCTGAGTCGCGCTGAGCAGCAAGAGGGCCGTTGGCTGGCCGCTCAGTCCGCGCGGCCAGCTGGCCAGAAGCAGAGGGCCAAGGCCACCAGAATGGCTGCGGCCCCGAGTCCTAAGGCGAAGTCGATGCCGGGCGGGTTGTAACGGGCGCTCAGCGACCTTGCTGCGGGAGGCAGCCAGACGGCCGTGGCCACGGCGTCCGCTCGATACTGCGCTGTCGCTGCGTCTTGCGCGCGCACATCCCAACCGCCCCACAGCTGCCAGCTCTCAGAGAGGACCAGCCAACGTCCCCCAGCAGCTTGAGCTGCGGCAGCTGCGGGGGGCAGCTCGACAGTGACTTCACCCGGTGCGAGGCGCTCGAAGGTTCCCGAGGCAGGAGCCTTTTCGCCGCTGCTGAGCAGCTCGGCCATGTGGCTCAGGCGGGGGACTTCTTTGCGCCGAGGAGGGCCTGTGACGTGAGCGATCGGTGTGCCCCGTTGGGCGACGGCTGCGATCCATTGCGCGGTGGCCGGAGCAGCGCTGCTGGGGCCGTCGATGACCACCAAGATGTCTATGCTCTCGGGGGGCAGGTCGGGCGTATGGCTGCCGTCGAGGGAGATCAGGCTGGCGACTTCCGGACGAAAAGCTGGAGCGTCGTAGATCGAATAGAGCACCGCCTTGTCAGGGTCTTCCCCGAGGATCAGGCCCACGGATCCTGGCAAGAACGCGCGGGGGCGGGGGGCCGGGTCATCCCAGACCAGCGGTCCGTCTACGCCTCCAGGGAAGGGGTCGGTGCGAATCTCGTCCCAGATCTGCCCTCGAGGAGACATGAACTCGTTCACTGTGGCGTGGCGTACGGAGAGGGCTTTCGCGCGGCGCAAGCGCTGCTTGGGTTCAAGCCTGCCATCGTTGGTATAGAGGTGTCGGGCGAGGTCGACGGGGAAGGCGAAGCCCATGAATCCTGCGGGGGTTTCGAGTCCGAGAGCTGCGGCGATGAACTGCTCGTTGCGGGTTCCTGCGGTGCGTACGTTGAGGGCCATGGCGCGCCAATCGTCCCCGGCCTTCTCGGCCATGGCGTTCCAGTTGGGATAATTGTCCAGGACCGCTTGCCGTGAGAAGGGCTCGTCGATCATCCAGGCGTGCTCCCCCGTGTCGAGGAGCTGGGGCCAGAGCACGGCGGTGAGTGTGCCTGCAGCGATGAGCGGGGTGCTGGCGAGGGTGGTTGAGCTTTTGGCGGTGCGCTTCCATCGTTCGCTGAGGGCCTGCCAACTGGCCGCGAAACCGAGCCCGGCCAAGAGCGGCCACGCGGCATTCACTAACGTCCAGCCGCGCAAGGCGTTGCGCACTCGGTCGAAGGGCGGCACCCAGGCGTGCAGCCACTGGTAGCCAGGCCCCAGGGCCACCGTGGCACCGACGATCAGCAAGAGCCAGGCCGCGGCGACCGAGCGCCGGCGCAGCAGTGCCAGGGACGACAGGACGAGCGCCGCGGCGATGACCGTGCCGCCTCCGCCGCCGGGCCCGCCTCCTAAGAAGTGGCCTACTTTGCGAGCGGCCGTGGTCCAGCTGAAGCTCTCGTGTCCCCCAAGAGTTCGCCCGAGGGCTTCGCCGAGGGGCAGGGCTCCGGCGCGGTTGGTGACGGCGACCCAGTCTTGATAGGGCAGCAGCCGGGCGAGGGCGGCGATGCAGGCCAGACCCGCAGCCAGCAGGCACCAGCTGAGGGCTCGACGGCGACGAGCGGGGCCGGCGCAGACGCCGCTGACCACGGTCCAGAGGATCAGGGTCAGGCCGGTGTAGGCCACGACGTAGAGCCCGCCGGTGGCAATCTGGGCAGCAGTGGCCAAGGCCAGGGCGCCCGCAGCCCGTCGGGGGTGCGCCCCGTTGAGCACTCGATCGAGGGCCAGCAGGATCCAGGGGATCAAGGCGTGGGCGGCGCCGTAGGTGACGAGGTTGAGGTGTTCGAGCCGGGTGTACCAGTTGAGCGAAAAGAACACCGCCGCCAAGAGTGCGCCCGCGAGGGCTGGCCCGGATTGCAGGCCATAGCGTCGGGCCAGGGAGAGCACGAGCAGGGCCATGCCCATAGCTGCCAGTGACATGTGGACCACGGCCGTGAGATTCATGGCGAGCAATGGTGGGGCGAGCGCCAGGGCTGCCAGGGCAGGGGGATAGAGCGCCGGATTCTCAGGGTTGGCGAAGAAGGGGCTGCCTCCGTAGGCCACTGTTTGCCACAGGGGCAGGCGCCCAGCGTTGAGCGCTTCGTCCATGATCTGGAAGCGAGCCAGGTGGCTTTGTCCCGCGTCGTAGGTGTAGAGAAACAGGTCGTCAGAGAGCAGCTGGCGATGGACCACCAGGGGAGCCGCGGCCACCACCGTGAGGAGGACGCAGAGGGCCCAGCGCGGCACTGGAAACGACGGGGCGCGGGGTGGCGAGGACATGTCCTGGAGCATACCGCGCTGGGTGACCGGAGCTCTCCGATCGAGCCGCGGCAGGGGAACTCGGCCTTCAGGCAGGGACGACGCTACGCAGGGACGCAGGGACGCAGGGACGCAGGGACGCAGGGACGCAGGGACGCAGGGACGCAGGGACGCAGGGACCTCGCGAGTTTCCTGCTCTGCTGGGCTTCGCTCCGAAAGTCCCTACCGCTCAGGTGGCGTCACCCGCAAGTCAGCTCGTCTCTGCCGCTGCGTTGTGGGGGCCATCCCATGGATGGCTCCATGGGTTGCTCCATGGGAAGGCTCAAGGAACTCACATTGTATGAACTGGAGAAGATATGACCCAGCGCCAGCTAATGATTGTTGGAGGCCTGGTCCTGGTCGGTCTCATTTGGACAGACAACGCAAAGGAGGTCCCG
>JBLIMM010000188.1:0-9110 GCA_047638635.1 Pseudohongiellaceae bacterium
CTCCGTTCGTGCGTCGACTCCACAATGCCCGGCCACTCCGCGCTCTTGCGAGATGCTCAAAACCCGGTGCCATCTCTCGCGCGGACAAAGGCGCGACGGATCCGTAGCAACTTCACGTTGGGCCCGGGAGAGAACTCGACAAAGAGGCTGAATTGACGGGTGAGTTCGTGCTCCCAGAGTGCGCAGGTCGCGAACGGTTGCCCCAGTTGTGCACGAATCTCCTTCTCACTGAGACCTAACGGGGGTGCAGCCAGATAATCCCAGCCTGGCCCGCTGGGCCCGCGCGCTGTGAGCCAGATCACGAACGAGACGGCACCGACGAACATCAGCGACCCCGCACCGAAGACTCTCAGGTACGTCGGTATGAACTTGGGTTTCGCTGAGTCGGATGCGTTCACGGTTCTTGCCGCCGAGGCCCCTTCAGTGTTGAGAGCTGCAGTCTAGCGCCCCCCTCCAACTTCACCGGCGGCGGGCCACAACAATCACCGAGCCGGTGGCGCCCACTCCTGTGTCATCGGCCAGGGCCAACCATTCTGTGACGCGCTGAACCTCAGGGTGATCCCGCGGCAGATCGGCGACAGCGGCTTCGAGGTCGGCCTGCACCGTGGCTCGTGGCAAGAGCGCAGGGCGATGCACCTCGTGGACATCGATCTGTACGTTGTTTTGCACGTCGCTCTGCACGTCGCTCGCTGTCCCCCACGCCTGGCGCAACCAGCTCACCATCTCCGCCGCGCTCACATCCGGGTGGTGGATGTGCCCCTGGCGCCGGTGATGGATCTTGCACCAAAGATCAACGGCAAGAGCTGTCCGTTGCTCAGCCCGATCTTGAGGACGGTGGGGCTCCGCGACGATGACTCCCTGGCCAGCCACGCGGGCCATTTCGGTCACGCCGCGCTGTGGGTCTCCCAGATGATGAGCCACGTGTCGCATGACCACCCAGGGCACTGAGACGTCGGCGAAGGGCAGCTGCTCGCCACTGGCAACGATGGCGGCCGCGCCAGAGCTTCGCGCCAAAACAGCCCGCTCCCGCGAAGCTTCCAAGCCCACCGCGGGGAGGCCCCCGGCCTTGCACAGCTGCAACAGTTCTCCACGGCCGCAGCCCACGTCAAGGACGCCCTCGGGTTCTACCGCCAGCAACCGCTCGAGCAGCTGCCCCCGCAAGAAATGTGCATTGTTTGTGGGTGTGGTTTCGTCCATCGCCTGCACAGCATGTCAGTTGCTGTACACGGTGGCGAGGGCTGCTCCCCGTTTGAGCGGGCAACGTCGCCCACAAACTCTCTGGCCGTAGCACGGGGTTCTGCAAGTGCAGCACGGTATCCTGGCTGCCCATGTCTGATCCCGTTCGCTCACAGCCTGGTCGTCCCGCGCCTCTTGGCGCTCACTGGGATGGCAGCGGCGTGAACTTCGCCGTCCACGCTCCAGATGCCACTGCGGTCACGGTCTGCTTGTTTGTCGATCGGCACGACGCTCACCCCGCACACGAGTTGCAGCTGCTCGAGCGCAGCGCGTCCATCTGGCACGGCTACCTCCCCGGGTTTGGACCAGGCCTCGCCTACGGTCTGCGGGTCGATGGGCCCTGGGATCCAGCCCGGGGGCTGCGCTTCAACCGCCACAAACTTCTCGTAGATCCTCACGCCTTGGCACTGTCAGGCTCGGTCCGCTGGGCTGACGCGCTCTTCGGCCATGTGCCCGGTCAGCTGTCCATTCGCAACGATGTGGACAGCGCGCCGTTTGTCCCCCGGAGCTTGGTGGTCGAGCCGCGCTTCGACTGGCAGGGCGACACCGCACCGCGCACACCGTGGCACCAGAGCGTGATCTACGAATGCCATGTGCAGCATCTCACGGCGGCGCACCCCGACGTGCCCCCCGAGTTACGCGGCACTTATCTCGGGCTTTGTTCTGCACCGATTCTTGAGCACTTGCATTCGCTGGGAGTGACTGCAGTCGAGCTGCTCCCCGTGCACGCGCGGGTGTCAGAGCACGCACTGGTGCAACGTGGCCTGGAGAACTCCTGGGGCTACAACACCCTGGGCTTCTTCGCCGCAGATGCGCGCTTTGCTAGCGCGGACGACGGCCGTCAAGTGGCCGAGTTTCAGCAGATGGTCAAGACCCTGCACAGCGCAGGCATCGAGGTGATTCTCGACATGGTCTACAACCACACCTGCGAAGCCGACCTGCAAGGCCCGACGGTCTCTTGGCGCGGCCTCGACAACGGCGGCTACTACCATCACGAAGCGGACAACCCCGCTCAGATGATCGACGTCACGGGCTGCGGCAATAGCGTCGACGCGTCGGGTAGCCCCGGGCTGCGCATGATCATGGACAGCTTGCGCCACTGGGTTGAAGTGATGCACGTGGACGGTTTTCGCTTCGACCTGGCCGGGACTTTGGGCCGCCCCCGAGGCGCAGGCCCACCCGACGGCCGCTTCTTCGACATAGTCAGCCAAGACCCGCTGCTCGCTCGCACCAAGCTCATCGCCGAACCCTGGGATTGCCGCGCCGACGGACACATCCAAGGGGGCTTGCCCTCGAAGTGGTCTGAGTGGAACGGCCGCTACCGTGATCGGGTGCGACAGTTTTGGCGCGGTGATCACGGCCAGCGCGCGGCCTTGGCCAGCCGCATCTCGGGTAGCGCCGACCTGGTCGCTGGAGCCACCCGCCGCAGCATCAACTTCATCACCTGTCACGATGGCTTCACGCTCGCCGACTTGGTCAGCTACGAAAGCAAGCACAACGAGGCCAACGGCGAAGAGAACCGTGACGGCTCCAACGACAACAACTCCTGCCACTGGGGCGTCGAAGGGCCCACGGACGAACTGTCCATCACTGCCCTGCGCGAGCGGGCTCGGCGCAACATGGTCGCCACGCTGCTGCTGTCCTGCGGGGTACCCATGCTCTTATCCGGGGACGAGCTCTCCCACTCCCAGCAAGGCAACAACAACAGCTACTGCCAGTCTGGGGAAGACGCTCACCTCTCCTGGAACCTCAACCAGAGCCAGAGCGATTTTCTTGCCTTCGTGCGCCACGTCTCCGCGGTGGCGCGCCAACACCCCATCCTCCGTCGCAAGCAGCATTTCACCGGAGAGCACAACCCGGCCCTCCGCGGCAAAGACCTCAGCTGGATTCGCGCCGCCGGCAGCGAACTCCACAACAGCGATTGGGACGACGAAAGCGACTTGGTCTTGGGCGCGTTGTTAGTGGGTTCGGCCGTGGACAGCGAAGGCAACACCACGATCCACGACCCAGCCGGGGCACCGCTCCCGAGCCTCGATCACCGAGCTCAGCCACACGCAGAAGCCGACCTTATGCTGCTGCTCAACGGTAGCGTCGATGCACAGCAGTTCGAACTCCCTGAGCGCGGCCGGGCCCACGGTTGGACACGGCTCGTCGACACCGACAACCCCGCTCGTCATGGGACGAAGCAGCCAACTAACCCCAGCACCGTTGAGCTCCCAGCCCACTCGCTGATCCTCCTGCGGCTCGACGAACCAGCGTCGTGACAATGCCTCACGACCCCACGCGCTTCAAACCCACATTGAGCGATATCGACCTGCACCTGTTCGCCGAGGGCAGCCACCGGCACATTCACAAATTGCTCGGCGCTCATGTGCGCGAGATCGACGGTGTTCACGGGACGTCCTTTGCGGTGTGGGCGCCCAACGCCAGCTCCGTGTCCGTCATCGGCGATTTTTGCCACTGGCAGCCGGACGAATATCCCCTGCGACCCTTGGGGCCGTCGGGAGTTCACGAAGGGTTCCTCCCCGGCGTCGGTGCAGGTGCGCTGTACAAGTTCGCCATGCGCACGCCCTCCGGCGAACTGCTGCAAAAGACCGACCCCTACGGGCGCTTCACCGAGCAGCCCCCCGGACACGCATCCATCGTCGTGGCACCTTCGAGCTACCCCTGGAAAGACGGCAGCTGGTTGGCTGCTCGCGGCCGTCGCACGCCCGCCCGGGAACCCTTGTCGATCTACGAGGTGCACCTGGGTTCTTGGCTGAAACTTGGTGAAAAGCCCCTTTCCTATAGTCAAATAGCCAGGCCTCTGGCCGACCGTGTGCGCCAACTGGGCTTCACCCACGTAGAGTTCATGCCGCTCATGGAGCACCCCTTCGGTGGCTCCTGGGGCTACCAAGTGACGGGGTACTTTGCACCCACATCCCGTTGGGGTGACGGCGACGCCCTGCGTAGTCTGATCGACACGTTTCACGACGCGGGCCTCGGCGTGATTCTCGACTGGGTGCCAGCACACTTCCCTACGGATGATCACGGGCTCCATCGCTTCGACGGCACCGCGCTGTACGAACACGAAGACCCTCGCCGGGGGCACCATCCAGACTGGGACACGAGCATCTTCAACTACGGCCGGCACGAGGTGGCCAACCTGCTGCTCTGCTCGGCGTTGCACTGGTTCGACGAGTACCACATCGACGGGCTGCGCGTAGACGCCGTGGCGTCCATGCTGCACTTGAACTACAGCCGTCCTGATGGCGAGTGGCTGCCCAACGCCGATGGAGGCAGCGAAAACCTCGACGCCATCGCGTTGCTAAGACGGATCAACACCTCCGTACACGAACAGTTTCCCGGCTCACTCATGATGGCCGAAGAGTCGACCACTTGGCCCGGCGTCACGGCTCCCATAGCCAAGGGCGGTCTCGGCTTCGATCTCAAGTGGAACCTAGGCTGGATGCACGACACCCTCGACTACTTCGGTGTCGACCCCATCTTTCGCTGCCACCACACCGGCAAGATCACCTTCGCCATGGTGTACGAGTACACCGAGCAGTTCTTGATGCCCCTGTCCCACGACGAGGTGGTTCATGGCAAGGGAAGCCTGCTCAACAAGATGCACGGGGACGACTGGCAGAGTTTCGCCAACTTGCGCTGCTTGCTCGCCTACCAGTTCATGCGCCCGGGAAAAAAGCTCTTATTCATGGGCACCGAGCTGGCTTCCTACGCGGAGTGGAACCACGACGGCGCCCTCGACTGGCACTTGGCCGACGACCCGCTGCGCGTAGGCATGCAAGCGCTGGTAACGAGGCTCAACACGCTCTATCGCGAACACGCGTGCCTGTGGCGCGGCGATCCAGATGAGTCGGGCTTCGAGTGGATCTGCTGCGAAGACAAAGAGCGCTCAGTGTTCAGCTTCCTACGCCGCTGGAATGATCAGCACGTCGTGGTGGTACTCAACCTGACTCCCGTCCCCCGAGACAATTATCGAGTCGGCGTCCCGGCGAAACACGGGGTCTACGGCTACCTGCTCGACACAGACAGCGTCGACTATGCGGGCAGTAGCTACCTCAGTGAGCGCAGGCCGGCAAAGGTCGAGGCGGTGCCTGTCCATGACCGAGAGGCGTCCATTCTCTTGGACCTACCGCCCTTGGGCGTTTTGGTTCTCGCCCCGGCGCACTGAGAACCACAGGGCGGCGTTACACCCAGCCGTAAACCAGCTCAGCACCCATGACCAAAAACGGCGTGGAGGCCAGCAGCAGCACCAACTGCCAGCCACGGCTGAGTCCCACGTGGTCGAACAACTTGTACGCCCCGTAGAACACGCCGCCGGCAGCCACCCAGAGCCACACGACATCGAGAGTTGGCCCGCCAAGCCAGCTGCCGTGGACACCGAGCAACACACGAGTTGCCGGGCGAGGCACGGGCCATCCCATAGCCCCGGACAGGGCAACAAACGGTAGGGCGACCACTCCGCTCAAGACGCCAGTCATGAGCACATGGACGAGATGATTGCCGCGCACGGCGCCGCGAGTCTCTACCAGCCCCTTTGTGAGCGCCGCCGCGAGGTAGAACACCAACGGCGGAAGCAGCACCACTTCTGGGGCGGGGCGGGCTTCGGTCCACAGGTAGGCGAAGATCCAACCGGCGCCAAACCAGCTCACGCAGAAGAACGGGGACAACTTGCGGTAGGCGTGGGTCGCCGCGACCACCGTGCAGGCCGTGAGGAACACTTGGTAATCGTGCAGGCCAATGTCTACGGCAGCGCTCATCAAGCTCCCCCACCCGCAGAGCCGCGCCCGGAGCGCAGGTACAGAAACAACACGATGACTGCCGGGGCTCCCGCAGCGAGCAGAGCCGGTTCATCGATTTGCAACAAGGCCATGTATCCGAGCAGCGCCAGCACGGCGAGCAGCAGCAGGGCAGGTGCGCGGGCAATCAGGCTTTCGATGAGGACATCCTCGACAGCGGCAAGTTCGGGCGGTGGATTCGCAGGGCCATGACGTCAGCGTGGCTCAGAGCAAACGAGAGTGCACCCAGACGTAGCCCGCCGCAAGCCTCGCAGAGAATCTCCCGCGAGCCAGCACCTCTCGGCAAAGCTCGTGCTGGCACAGACCCTCATCGTGCGGTAACCCAGGGGACATGAACGCCCCCACCCTGGAACTCAGGCGATCCTGGTTCGCCCTGTGCCTTGGCCCGGCTTTGGCCCTGCTGATGGTCGCCCTGTCCCCCGGGGATGACCCCGCCGTGGGCCGTATGGCTGGCATCGCCCTATGGATGGCCTGCTGGTGGATCACCGAACCGGTCCCCATCCCGGTGACGGGCCTGCTGCCCCTGGTGCTGGTGCCGCTCAGTGGCATCGCTCCCATGGCTGCCGTGGCCGAGAACTACAGCCGCTCAACGATCTACCTGTTTCTTGGGGGCTTCCTGATCGCCCTGGGGCTGCAGAATTCGGGTCTCCACCGCCGGGTGGCCCTGGGCATCGTCTCCCGAGTTGGCAGCCGCCCGGCCCGACTGGTGCTGGGCTTCATGCTCGCCACTTGGGTGCTGTCCATGTGGATCAGCAATACCTCCACCACCTTGCTGATGCTGCCCATCGTGCTGTCAGTGATCGCCACGGCTCGAGACCACGGTGCGGACACGCAGCAGCTCTCCAAAATCTCCATCGCGATCCTGCTCGGCGTGGCCTACTCGGCAAACATGGGCGGCATGGCCACCCTGGTCGGCACCCCACCGAACCTGGCCTTCTCCCGGCTCTTTGTGCAGCTCTTCCCTGCAGCCCCCGAAGTGACCTTCTTCGAGTGGATGCTCATGGCCCTGCCCTTCTCGCTGGTCTTTCTGCTCAGTAGCTGGTGGTTGCTGACCCGTGTGGTGCTGCGCCTGCCGAGAGAAGATCTCCTCGGCGGACCCAAGGTCATCGCTCAGTTGCGCCGTGATCTGGGGCCTCTGCGCCGTGACGAGACCCTCTGCGGCACGGTGTTTTTGGTCACGGCCTTGCTCTGGATGACGGGCTCGGGCCTGCGCCTAGGCGAGACAACAATCCCTGGTTGGCGAGACCTGCTGGGGGTCCGAGGCATGGTCGACGACGCCGTAGTGGCCGTGGCCATGGCCATCGTCTTGTTTCTGCTGCCCTCACAAGACCGCCCCGGTAAGGCCCTGCTCGAGTGGTCCATGACCAAAGATGTGCCCTGGGGCATCTTGCTGCTCTTCGGAGGCGGCTTTGCCTTGGCGGACGGCTTCACCTTGTCGGGGCTGTCAGCCTGGGCCGGCGGTCAGTTCACCGTCCTCGCTGGAACGTCCCCCTGGTTGATCATGGCCCTGGTGGCTGCAGGGCTGACGTTCCTCACCGAGTTCACCAGTAACATCGCCACCACAGAGATGCTCTTGCCCATTCTCGCGGCGGCCTCGGTTTCTCTCGAGATAGATCCGCGGGCGCTGATGATTCCCGCCACCCTCTCGGCGAGCTGCGCCTTCATGATGCCCGTGGCCACGCCCCCCATGGCCATCGTCTATGCCTCAGGGCTCGTGCCCATCCGTTCGATGGTGCGCTGCGGGCTGTGGTTCAACCTGCTGGGCATCGCCTTGGTCATGGCCACCGTGCGGCTCCTAGCCGTGCCGATTCTGGGAATCGACGTGGCCAGCCTGCCGGCTTGGGCCATCCTGCCCAAGTGAAGAGCTGGCCGCCCAGCTGCTAAGCCTCGTGATAGGTGTCCACACTGTCGTGAGCAGCCGCGGTTTCCGCACCGGTGACGAATGTCCCCACCAGATTGGCGCCCACCGCCCCCAGGGCTGCCAGGGCTTCGCCTGCTTGGTGGCGCATGGTGTCGCGCAAAGCCACCACGAGAATCACCCCATCCATCAAGGTCGACATGTGGGTGGCGTCAGAAAAGACTGCGCAGGGCGGTGAATCCACGATGATGTAGTGGTAATCCCGCTTCAGGAAGGCCAGTAGGTCCTGGAGGTACTCCGAGCCCAGCACATCGTTCGGCTTGTCCGTGTGCCGCCCCGCCGTGAGGATCGACAGATTCGGCACGCCTCCTTGCTGCAACGCCCGCCGCGGGTCGATGCGATCGAGCAAAATGTCCGACAAACCAGGGCCACGGGGTAAGTCGAACAGCTCGTGAATCCGCGGCCCGCGCAGATCCATGTCTACGAGGCAGACCTTCAGCTCTTCTGCTTCAGCCAGACTCAGCGCCACATTCGCCACTGTCGTCGACTTGCCCTCATCCGGAGACGACGACGTAAACATCAGCGTGCGCGGGTCGTTGGTGGGGTTCATAGCCCGCAAGTTGGTGCGGAAGACCCGGTACTGCTCCGCCTGGTAGCAATGTGGGTCGTGATACACGACCAGCCGGCTGGAGAGCGAACCGTCCACCAGGACAACCAGTTCGTTGGCCCCCAAGGCGGAGTCCTCTGAATCGCGACGGCTCCCGAAAGGCCATTTCATAGATTCATCTCTCTCAATGTGTCGTCAAATCACCAAATGTGCGGCATGCAGACGAAGGCTCGGCTACACGGGGTACCCATTTCTTGTCCTATCGGCGCTCAGGCCACGCTCAATTGAGGGAAGACTGAACCGCTAAATCCAGAAAAGTCTTCGGTATCTCCCACATTCCCTCTTCCTCTTGAACACGTTGGCCCTCCACACGCGGGCCAAAAACTTCCTGCATATTCAGTCATAGACAAAAATACAGGAAAGTTGAGATCGTGGCTCGTTGTCGTCCTGCCCTCCAAAGGGCTCTGCTCAGCACGGCACAAGTTCTTCAAAACACATGCTTTAGACCCGAACTGGTGGCGGCCGATAGGTCCCCTGCCCTCCCCGAAACTGCATCCGATGAGCCGCAGCCTCGCTAGAAACATCTACCACCTGATGCGCACCGCAT
>JBLIMM010000189.1:0-9101 GCA_047638635.1 Pseudohongiellaceae bacterium
TACTCTCACTCCGGCACAACAGGTTGACAGGAAAGCTAAGATCAATATGCTGGCGCAACAAGCCTACACCAATTGCGTGAGTAATAGATTTAACTGCGCAGCCTGCAACGGCCCCCCGCCCCCGGGAGATTTCCCCGGCTGCGGGAGTCTTCAAATATGCGTCTGCGTACCCTAAACGTCCTATACAAATGAGCAATGACATGAAAGCAGCATTAATTGCACTAGGGTGCCTCACGGCAATAACAGTGCTTGGCGCTCCGTCTTTTGGGCAGGTGCCTCTGCCAAGCGAAATGCACGCTCAATATACGTTCACTACCAATTATGCTGAGAGGATGTATCTAACGGAGCAGGGAGATCTCAACCTTGTTCGCATCGACATCGGCTTTGACAACAAGTCAGAAAATCAGTTGTGGATCAGCTGGACGGCTCAAGCGACTGGCGCTGTTCTCGCCATGGATAAGTCATATCACAGCGTGTCGTACCAGCCCACCGCTGTCGCAAGGAGGGCCGGCAGCGATGATGTTTTTTATGTGGTTGGCTGGTCACCTCGCACCGAACAGGTAGTTGTAGAAGAGTGGACCGTGGGTACATTTGCGGTAGGTCAGACGATTCCTCCTGGAGGGGGAGCTCCCCAGACTCTCTTCAGTCTTCCGCAGATTTCGAGATCGCTATTGTGGGTTTCCGGTTCTGGCCAACTCCAGCCCATTTGGGATGGAGCATGCTATCCGTTTGGGAATGAGCTTTGGCTGCTTGAGAGCGGCACTGTTACGAAAATCCACGCTCTCAACCTAGATAGCCCACCCAACCTTTCGTTGCGCGTCTCGTCGAATGACACAGGGATGAACCAGTTGCAGGGTCACCGGTCATTCGCGGTTGGTTCCCATCCAACCGCTGGCTTTGTTATTAAGTCACACCAGAAAACTCCGCACCTGTCCTTGATTACCCAGGACAAGGACGCGCCAGACTATATTTCAGTAGATAGCGATAGCGATGGTGTTATGGATTCAACGTCCTTCGCTGCTCACCTAAACTTTTATGTTGCATTCCCACTGCCCTGGACTACTCAGTACGTAGCGCCATAGCTTGCAGATCTCTGACGGAGAGCCAGCCCGGCTTCCCGCATCGTGCAGCGTGCTGAAGGTGCCGCGGGAGATGCTCCTTAGATAACTTGCATACGTTGCCTGGGGTGCAGATCGTGGACAGCTAATCAGTGCTTTTCCGGGAGAAATCGCAGAGCAGCGGTCGTTGAGCATGTGCCGGGAGCGGGCGGGGGAGATATGGCCATCCTGACTGTAGATCGTCCCTGGAAGTATGCAGATGAGGACCTTTAGGAGTTCGCTCACTATCGACCTGCAAGAGTGATCCTCTCCATGCCGCGCTCTGAAAACGGCCACATAGGAGATCCCCCGCCATTCAGATCGCGACGGAGGAGGCCTTCGGCAGAGCACTCTGTCTCTGCTTCTGGGTCGCGTTCGGGTTGATGCGAAAAAGCTGGTATTCCCCACAAAGGAGTGCTCTCGATGGTTCGATGGAAATCCAGGATGTGGGTATCCCAGATCTTGCTCAGCCCGGCGTGACCAAGCTAGTTCCGGGCTCTTGGTCCCCCCTCAGGTCCCCCTGGATGTACCCAGATCGTGGTTCTGGGTGGTGTGAGGTGGTGCCCGCACCGTGCTACCGTCGTCCCCATGGCGACCTTGGCAAGCACGCAAACCCTACGCTGGCAGGGGTTTGGTAATGGCGGGAGAGGATGGGAATCGAACCCACCCGGGGACTTTGTCGGCCCCCCATCTGGATTTGAAGTCCAGTAGGCACACCAGCGCCTTGCCACTCCCGTCAGGGCGCACACTGTAGCGTTGAGGAGCGGCGGAGGCCACCGCGCGCCTCTTAGAGTTTTTCCCGTGCGCTCCCGCTAGCTGCGCCGTTTTTTTCAGCGTCTTGGGGGGATGCGATCTCGGCCCGCTCCTCGCTTCAAATCGGCAGCTTGCGCCCGAACGCGTTTGCTCATACAGATCTAGGGAGAATGTCGCGATGAATGAAAATCAGAGCAGCTGGTGGGCTACGGGCAGAGGGTCTCAGTCATGGCGCCCAGCCTTGCTAGCGACATTCATGGCAACCTTGCTGGCAATTAGCGCCCAGGACGTGGGGGCGCAAGCCTTGCCCTCCGTGGTCATTGACCAGTTTGAGATTTGCGAGGGTTTGGCAGGCTTCGGCGGCAACCTCGACCCGGTGGACGCGTTCGGCTACGCGGTGGAAGCCATCGGTGACCTGGACGGTGACGGCATTCCCGACTTGGCCGTGGGAACAGACCTGGACGACGACGGCGGCAACTTCACGGGCGCGGTCTGGATTCTCTTTCTCAACAGCGACGGCACGGTCAAAGCCGAGCAGAAGATCAGCTCCCTGTCTGGTGGTTTCGGTGGCACGCTGAGCAGCAACGATCGCTTTGGCTAGGGCGTGGCCTCGCTCGGTGACCTCGATGGGGACGGCGTGATCGACCTGGCTGTGGGCAGCCAGTTTGCGGCGGGCAACTCCAGCCAAGAGGGCAAGGTTTGGCTGCTCTTCATGAAGACCAACGGCACCGTGAAATCAGAGCTGCTGATCGACAGCAGCCCCCCCCCGTTGAGAGGACTGATTCCTGGCGGCGCGCGCTTCGGACGCTCGAGAACATCGGCGACCTCAACGGCGATGGCGTCATCGACCTCGCAGTCGGCGCCTGGAAAGACGGCAGCGGCTCGGCCACGGTGCTCTTCCTTGAGAGTGCGGGTGGCGTGCAGTCTGCGACCAAGATCGCCGCAGGCATGAGCGGATTCACAGGTACTGTGGAGGGAAACTTCGGCTTGGTTCTCGCAAAGCTGGGCGACCTAGACGCTGACGGCGTGACCGACATCGCCGTGGCTGCCAACGCTGCCAACCCGGCCAACCCGGCCAACCCGGCCAACCCGGCCAGCGACTATCGCGGCGAAGTGTGGGTGCTGTTCTTGAACACGGACGGCACGGTGAAAAACCACCAGCGCATCGCCGACGGCGTCGGCGATTTCGCAGGGCTTCTAGAAGACGACGACCTCTTCGGCACCTCCATCAGCGCCATCCCTGATCGGGATGGTAACGGTCTCTCAGAGCTCGCTGTGGGCGCAGTCTTCGACAACGATGGCGCTCCCCTGGCAGGGGCCGTGTGGATTCTCTACCTGCGCGCCGACGGCACAGTGGACTCCTGGCAGAAGATCTCCGACACAGCCGGTGGCTTCGCTGGCGGGCTGACCAGCAACGAGTTCTTCGGTGGCGGCGTGGCAGCCATCGACACCAACGGCGACGGTCAGTCTACGTTGGCGGTGGGCGCGGGCAACGACAACGACAACGACAACGACAACGACAACGACAACGACAACGACAACGACAACGACAACGACAACGACTTCATCCCCATGCCCGATACCGGTTCGGTGTGGATGCTAACTCTGAACTTGGCCCTATGGCGGGACCACGGTCTGGCCTTGGCTGGTAGCAACGGCGAGCCGACTCTCGAAGGAACTGGCGCGCTCACCGCGAACTCGCCCGTGCGCCTGAGCCTCTCTGGTGCGAGCCCCGCCCAGCCCACGGTCTTCGTCATCGGGCTGTCCGCGCTGAAAGCCCCGTTCAAAGGGGACGCCATGTTCCCCTTTGAACACGAGGTCACGGCGCTGATCCCCGCCGACGCTCTGGGCGAACTCGAACTGGCAGGCACCTGGCCACTGGGCGTTCCTAGCGGTGCACAGTTCTTCTGCCAAGCCTGGCTCGTGGATGCCATGGGCCCTGCGGGATTCGCGGCGAGCAACGGCATCTCGGGGCGCACGCAGTAGTTCTCACCGCCGGCAAACTCCACTGGCCTCGCTCCGGGGACACAGTCGTCCGGAGCGAGGCCAGTGGAGTCACTCTGCGCGCTGATCGTCCCGGGACATAGAGACGCCGCCCCAGCAATCCGGCGTCCAGACGTCGGTGTTCCCCGCGCCTTTCACACCGAGAAAGAGCTGCATGCGATAGGCTGCCATCCACTTGAGGGGCACCTCGAACAGCCCACGACCCAAGGTCAGTTTATGGCCCAGGGGATGAGTGGTTTCCCGGTCCAGGTCGTCTTCCGTGAGCGCTGCAAAGGTCTCTCGCAGTGCGACTTTCTGGCGATCCATGGCTGCGGGAATGTCGTCCGCACCGAGATTTTCGCTCTCCTCAGCCCACCGCTTATATTCGTCCCAGCCGCTGTTGATCATGGCCAGCGCGCCGGCCACACCGCAGAAGCTGAGGTAGCGCAGGACCTCAAGGTTGCTACGCTGGTCAGGGGTCTGACGGTAGTCGAGCCCCCCTTCAGGAATCTGTTTGGCCAAGTGCAGAACGATGTCGCACTCGAACAGAATGGACTCAAGAATGTCGTCTTTGGTGATCATGGTAGAGAGCCGCGAATCAGGATTTGAGAAGTGGTCACGGGCAAGGAACGCGAGGAAGGCCATAGGGTGCGCCAGCGAGCCAGACTACGCTTTCTGCTGACAGCCGGAAGAATCACCGACTCGCCATGGAGCATTCTCAGTGCGAGGCACTCAAGAGCGCCAGGACTTGCAGGCGGCCGCTCTCGACCTCCTCCGGTGAGAACTCGAGACCCAACCAGCCCATGACAAACTCGGTGGTTTGCCAATCCGTGTGGCTCAGGTCGAGAGCTGTCTGCCCATCTTCGTCTTTCAGAGAGAGATCCGCGCCATGGCCAGGGGACGCATTCCAGAGATCGGCTCCAGCTCGTTCGCATCGGCGCCATCCCGCAACGCACGACAGATTTGCTCAGGGTCTTCGGTTTCCATGGCAGCCCAGAGACTCGGGGCCCCCATCACTTCGCCGATGTATCCCAGCGCTCGCAGCTGCGTCAAGACTTCTGGATCCATGAGCTCTTCGCTCTCCCCCTCGCTCCCTTGCTGGAAGTCATCGATGAAGCGTTCGACCTTGGCTTGCAGTTGCTGCAGCACTTCTGGGTGAGCATCGCCGACGTTGCGCTGCTCGTGGGGGTCGTCGTTCAAATCAAAGAGTTCGTAGCGCGGGCGTTCGATGAGCTGCGGGCTCTGCACATTTGAGATCAGCTTCCACTTGCCATTGCGCACGCTCACCATCACCCCCGAGCCCAGGCCGAGGGAACGCAACACAGGGTCTTCGGTGTGCTCGGCGAAGACATCAAGAGCGCCTGCTCCCACTGCGCCATGGATCAGTGGCACCAGGCTCTGCCCCTGAAGATCCGGCGGCACCTCGAAGCCCAACAAGTCGCATAAGGTGGGGAAGATGTCGAGGCTGCGCACAGGGGTCTCGATGCGCTTGCCCAAAGGCACGAGACCTGGAGCGTAGATCATCAGCGGCACCCGCAACATCTCGTCGTAGAGACTGTTGCCATGGCTCGTGCCTCCATGGTCGAAGAACTCTTCTCCGTGATCAGAAGTGAAGAGCAGGATGAAGTCGTCTCCCCAACCGTCGTCTTGCAACTTGTCCCACAGCCGTTGCATTTGAGCGTCGTTCGCCAAAATATCTGCGTCGTACAGGTTGCTGGCGTGCTCCATAAAGCTGGCTGAATCGACGTCGGTACGATCGAATTTGTCCTGTGTCACATACAGGCCGGGGACCGGCGGCCGACTTTTCAGCAGCAGCTCCCACTCCTCGCGAAACTGCCCGTGCCGTGCAGGGTCGGCGAACTCCTCCAAGTACTGGGCGTTCGGTTCGTACTCTTCGTGGGGATCCACCGAATGCATGTAGAGCAACATGGGCCACAAGTCTGTGCGACCGAGCCATTGGAAGGCGTGCTCGTTGAGTCGTTTCGCCGAACCGCTGGCACAGTGAATCGGGTCGGCGTTGTTGATGTCGGTGGACTCAACGAAGTGGTCAAAACCCTGGGCGTAGTTCGAGAGCAAGTTGCCCATGTTGCTGTTGGCCGAGAAGCCGGCTGTGTCCATGCCGTTGGCTTGCATGACTTCAGGCCAAGTGAGCGCCTGCGGCGACAGCTTCTGTTCCATGCGCTGGACACCAGCGCTCGACGGATACTGAGAGGTCAATATGGAGGCCATGGCGGGCTTGGTCCACGAAGCCTGGGACTAGCAGTTTTCGAAGACCACGGAGCGTTCGGCCAGCCAGGACAGAAACGGTGTGGTCTTGCCTTCGTAGCCGTCTATGCCCGCGCGGTCTTGGCGGCAAGTGTCCATCAAGTAGAACAGCACGCTGCGGGGACGGCTAGGTGCCTCCTCTCGCAGCCGCGCTACCGGCTAGGCCACGACCATGAGTTTGTCAGGCTCGCCCACAGATCCGTAGAGCGCCAAGGGCCACACCGCGAGGAATAACAGCGCCCGTAATCCATGGCGAGTCGCCGTGGCTGCCACTGATCCCATGGGTGTTCTCGATGTCGTGGATGTTCTCGATGTCATGACAAACTCTCGCTCTCAGGTCGGTCGTCAACCCATCGCTAGCAGCCAATGGTGGGCGCAGTGTAGGCAAGCTCGCAGACTCTACGGCCCTTGCTCGGTCTCGCGATAGGCGAAGTCGTGAGCATCCACTTGCGAGATGACCGCACCGCCCAACGAGTGTCCGACCAAGGCAACTCTCGCACTGCCCCTGCCACAGGCTGCTAGAGCCAACGCGTTGTCGATGGCCCCGCACATCCAAGACGTGCCTGCGGTCGAGCTAGAGCGCAGGGCAGCATCGATGATGCGAAAACGCTGAGGGGCCCGATCTGAGCCTCAAGCGCCGTAAGGCAAGATCGCCCCATAGTCATCAAAGGCCTCGGAGCATCCCGGGCAGAACACGAGGCCCGGTTTGCTCTTGTGAGCAGCTACTTTTTGACATCTCGGCGGCATGAGCTGCCCCTCTGCGAGACTCGCCAGGACGAAGTAGTCATTGCACTCGGTGCACCAGTACACCTCTTCAAAGCCACCAGGCGGCTGCATGGGGTCGCTCACACGGCTGGTGAGCAAAGGAAGGGCACTGGAGCTGCCATCTTGTGGTGCGTTGCTGCTCATGATCGAGGGGCGACCTTTCTGGGTCCAAGAGCGAGTGACGACCCGGTGCTCAGACAGAGCTCCCGGGCCGCCACAAGATACTGCACAGCCCCGGGGCTCGGCGAAGCGAGAAAACGACGATTTTCGCGAACCCGATCGCTCCCCCACTTGGCTTGCCATAACATTGCCCCCATGAATGGGAACCAGAGAGCAGACACCACCGCAAAGGCCCCGTCCCTTGCCATCGCAGGCCTGAAGTTCGGCTACGGAGACGTGCCTGTCTTACAGGGCATAGACCTCGAGGTGCCGGCAGGAACCGTGTTTGGTTACATCGGGCCCAACGGTGCTGGCAAGAGCACCACCGTTCGCATTCTGGTCGGGATCCAGCAGGGGTTTCGCGGCACGGTCAAGATCGACGGCATCGATGTGGCGGAGGATCCCATCGGGGTCAAAGAGCGCGTGGGCTATGTCCCTGAGAGCGCAGCTCTCTACGAAGTGCTCAGCGTCCACGAGCAGCTGCGCTTCGTGGGCAGGCTCCGTGGCATGGACGATGACGTCATCGATGAACGAGCCCGGGAGCTACTGACCCTGTTCGAGTTGCACGACCGCCTCGACGCCCGCATCAGCTCGCTCAGCAAAGGCATGCGCCAGAAAGTGCTGTTCAGTTCGGCACTGCTGCACAAGCCCCAAATGCTGGTCCTCGATGAGCCCCTTTCGGGGTTAGACGTGGGCTCCACCATGCTGGTCAAAGAACTCCTGGCAGCCTTGGCATCCACCGGGGTCACCGTCTTCTATTGCTCGCACATGATGGACGTGGTCGAACGCGTTTGTGATCGCATCGCCGTCCTTGATGGCGGACGCATCGTCGCCGACGGCACCTTCGACGAGCTCTCTCGTGACGCCGAGGGCGGGTCTCTGGAGCGGGTCTTCGCTGAACTCACCGGCGCTGGCGACGCCCGCGCTCGGGTGGACCAGTGGATCCAGGGAACGGGACCGTGACCAGTCCGGCGGCGTCAAAACTACACCGTGAGTTGTTCGACAAGCCAGCAAGCACGCCGCTGCTCATGCGCATCGCCCGGGTGCTGCTGGCAGTGACGCTCCCATTCGCCCGCTTCCTGGGCGCCGACTCGGTCATCGTCCGCGAAATCGTCGAAACCAAACTCACCATCGATCTGCGCCGAGGCACCACCCTGCAGCGCGCTTCAGGGCGCAAGAACATCGGCATGGCAAGCAACTGCCTGATGATGCTAGTCGTCGGATCTGCCGCAGCTTTTGCCCTGGTCTTCATTCGACAACCCTTCTTCGCCATGGCCATCGTCCAGGCCTTGATGCTGTACCTCCTGACCGCAGTGTTGCTGACCGACTACTCCGACATGGTCCTCGGCTCTGTGGACGACGAGATTCTTGGCCCTCTGCCCATGCAGGGGCGCACGCTCCTGGTGGCCCAGCTGCTCCATGTAGCGATCTACTTGTCACTGATCGTGGGCTGCTTGCTCTTACCCTCGCTCATCGTGGGCTGCTTCACCCAGCCCACGCTCCCCTGGCTCGCTGCCATGGCCGTGATCACACCCATGACCATGGCTTGTTCGCTGCTCGGGGTCGTTGTGGCTGGCCTGCTCATCGTGCGCCTCGTCGGGCCTCAGCGTGCGCGGCAGATGCTGGTCACCGTCCAGGTTGTCATGACCATGTTTCTGATGCTCGCGGGGCAGGCTCCCAACCTTCTGCGCGGTACGGGGGCCTTTGATTTGCTAATGGCCGGGGACTCCTACTGGCTGCTGCTCGTCCCGCCTTTGTGGTTCGGCGGACTGTACGACGTGATGGTGTCAGGCGGCACACCCATGGCAGGACCGCTGGCAATGTGCGCCGTGGTCATACCCTTGCTCAGCTTGGCCCTGGCCCTACGACTGAGTCGTTCGCACTTAACCGTTAGCGAGAGTTCACACGCTCTGGCGAAACCGAGCAAGGGTTGGCTGCGTCGCCTCGGCGCCAAACTCTGCAGAACACCCTGTGAGCAGGGAGCTTTCGCCCTCATGCTCAACCTCGGTCATCGCGAGCGTGGCTTTCGCATGCGCTGCTACCCAGCGCTGGTCATGCCTATCGTCCTGCTTGTCCCCT
>JBLIMM010000190.1:0-9050 GCA_047638635.1 Pseudohongiellaceae bacterium
CGCCGGAACTCAGAACCCAAGCCGCAGGTTTCTCGCCGTAGGTTTCTCGCCGTAGGTGACTCAGCGCCGGTCTCTAAAGTCAGCGACCGGGGGGCACGCAAGGGCTAAGCAAGTCCCTGGGACGACTGCTGAAACAGGCCGCCCCAGGGATCACCACGATCAGCCGCCGCTGGTCGTGTACGTCGTGCCGCCGGGAGACGGAGCCACTGCCTCTTCCGTGGTTGTCAGGTCGAGGGTATGGGACTCACCCTGCACCAAGGTCACCAACTCGCTGGCCAGGGGCGCCGAGCCGAAGCCACTGCCCATCACCGAGGCCGAGTACTCACCAGAGCTCAGACCATCAAACGTGTAGCGACCGTTCTCTGTCATGGCCATGTTGGAGTCGCCGCCGGACAACGATGACAGCTGCACGGGAACCCCGTCGAGAAGCTGACCACTCTGTCCCGACATCACACGCCCCGCAAGCACGGCACCACGGTCGGCCTTGATACTGATGTCCTCCACGTCCCGACCTTGCTTCACATCGAAAGGACCAAACTCTGCGGGGATGAAACCTCCTCCTTGGGTGTCGATGCCGTAGCTCCCCGGCTTGACCCACTCGATGCGGAAATCGCCGTTGGGAGACGTGCGCACTTTCGACAAATCGCCGCCGCCCAGATCCATGGTCATGCTCGAGCCTCCGCCACCTGGGCCAGCCGTTACAAAGGACATGCTGATCGCCCCGACAGCACCCGTAGCCTCGGAGGATACGGCGTCAGAGGTCAGGTTGATGGTCACCCCGCCAACTCCCTCGCCCGTGTCCCGGTCGACCAAGCGGCCGCTCACGGTGGAGCCAGCGAAGACCAGGTCTTGCTGTCCCTCTTGGCCGCTCCGCAGGGTCACCGTGCGTTCTTCTGGCATGGCTGAACCGGGAACAATAGCCGAGACGTCGTAATCGCCGGGTTCAACCTCTTCGTAGACATAACGACCCATGTCGTCTGTCTCAGCCGAGCGTCCACCGAAGGGCAAGAACGAACCGGCCTCTTTGAGCTCAACAGTGACGCCCGGAATAGGACGCCCGCCGGCGAGCACTCGGCCAGTGAGCTTTGAAGTGGGCGGGCGAACGACTTCCACGAACGTCTCTTCTCGGGCACGGATTTCGACGCGCTCGCCGTCATCGCCACCACTGTCCGAGCCATCCATGATGATCATCATGGCGCCGCCCATGCGCATGCCCTGCTGCTTCACGAGCTTCACGTCGTACAAACCGGGCAGCAGGTCGGAGACTTTGAAGTGCCCATCCTGGTCCGTGTTCGCACGGCGTGAATCGTCGTCGCCCATCATGGCAGCCAACCGGCCAGCGAAGGGATCAGCTGACGTGGAGCTTGCGGGTGACACAGGCGCGATCGTCACTCGCGCGCCCTTCACCGGCTCACCATCTTGCTCCACCACAATGCCCGAGAGGCTACCCGCCACGAGCAGCGGCACCTCAACGCCGTTGACTGACTGTCCCTCGACAAGGGACACCCGCACAGGGTCATCTGCAGCAAAGCCATCCGCTGTGGCACTCAACTCCCATTCGCCATGGGGAACACCCTTGAGTGCGAAAGCACCTTTGTCATCGGCTTGAGCACGCTTCCAGTCGTCTGAGCCACTGGCGCCCGGCCCGCCGATCTCACGGCGAATCTCACGGCTCACCTCGAACTCACCATTAAAGCTGTTGCTGGGAGCGACGAACTCTTCCAAGCGCACGGTGGCTAAAGGAACCACCTGCCCGGTGATGTCGAGTACGACCCCGGAGATGGTCGATTCGGGGCGCAGCAGAACGTCGAACTCCTCTACCGAACCTGGGCCGACCGTCGTAATCGTGACAGTCGCTGCAGCGAAACCCTCTGCTCGAATCGAGAGCTCAAGGCCATCTGCCCCCGCCCCGGACACGTAGTACATTCCGCTAGGATCTGTGTCGATGCCCGAAGCATCCACCGCTGCCTGACCCTCTAAGACATCAAGCCCGCCGGCTTCGAGTCTTTGCGCGAAGCCGCCACTGAAACCTGCCGGGCTGGCAAAGACTGTCGCTCCGTCCACCATGCTGTCGTCGACGGAACTGCGCACACTGAGCAGCAAGCCCCCTAGCTTGTCCAACCCAATGGACAAGTCCGTGGTTCCCGCAGGGACGTTGTCGCGGCTGCTCCTGGCAAAGCCGTCTGCGCTCACGTGCACCGTGTATTGCCCCAAGCCCAATCCATCGAGGGAGAAGAAGCCATCGCCATCGGTCTCAGCGCGCAGCCGCATCTCTTGGCCGATCTGCTGACGAGGCATGTCTTCCATGCGTCGAATCACCAAGCGTGACAGGGAACTCACGCGCACCTCGGCACCCTCGACTGCGTCGCCGCTTGCGTCCACGATCCAACCAGAGATTGAGGCCCCCTCGGCCAGCACCACATCCCCTGCGGAGAGTGTCAGGCCAGGCTCCGTCACCAACTCGTTGAGCTGCGTCACCTGAAAGCCATCGGCTTCCCCGCTCAGCGTCACGGGTCCGGGCCGCACACCGCTGATCGAGAATCGTCCATCGTTCCCCGTGACCATCGAGGTGTATGTGTCCGCTAGGCGGCCACCGAACAAGCTCAGGAGTCCCCCGGTGCTGCCGAGGTCACTCACGTGGCTCCTGACGGTGACCTCAGCCTCCGAAATCGGACGCCCTGCGGCATTCACAACCCGGCCTTGGATCTGGCTCCCTGTGATCATCGTCAAGGTGCCTAGATCCGAATCTTCGCCAGAGACCATGGTCGGACAGTCGTGAATCAGCACGGTGAAGGCACTATGGATCGCAGCGACTCGCGCCACATTCCCCGCAAAGAAGATCCGACCTTCGTCGTCCCCCTGCTGCTCTTCGTCGTCCATGGGAACAGACAGCTCAAAGCGCCCATCGCGATCGCTCGTGGCTTCCGTCAAGGGTGCAGGAGACTCACTCTCTTCGCCGAATCGTCGCCCTAAGGCCAGGCGATTGTCCCCGTGGTACACGAGCCGGGCACCCGCCACCGGACGCCCGCCTTCGTCCACCAAACGGCCTCGAACCTGGGCGTCTGGAACCTCTTCGCTTTGAGCCGCTGCAGCCATATCCAGCTCAGGGGCCAAAACATCAGCCTTCAGCGCGGCTGGAGCTGTTGTGGCCAAAGCGCCCAAGCCCGACCCCTGGTCGCGAGCAGCGTCAGGCAAGGTCGTCTTGCGCGCAGACTCAGCTCCTGCAGGGAGTGCCTGCAGGCCTTCCCGTGAAGCCACGGGACCATCGTCCTGCACCAACAGCATGGCTCCTGCAGCCACGGCAACAGTCAACGCAGCACCTATTATCAATTTGGACGAGTCCGTCACGGCCCGAGCCTCCCTAATCCTGTGCGATCCACTCATGAGCCAGCGGCTGTCTCTGCCCCGCGGCAGAGACCCGGGCCTCCTGCTAGGATTGGCCCACCGATGGATTCAAACGGTTTTGGCGTATGCTACGTCGCGCCCCTCTCAACGTTTGGCGCCTGGCTCGATCAGCCGTTTCTTCATCAGAAAAGGGAAGCTCGATGGCCCATTTTGCAAGCAGGCTGGCAGTTGTCCTGATGGTCATCTGCCTGGCCCCTCTTGGCGCAGCCCAGCTGCACAAGAACACCCTGCACGGGTTTCAGCTCAAGCCGCCGAAGAAGTTCGAGCCCATCGCTCTGAGCCCGCGAGAAGTCATCATTGTCGCGAAGTTCCAATCTAGCCAGGCCGAATTTAGCCAAGAAAGCACGACCTTCAACAGCACGTTCACGGTGCAGTTCTTCCCCAACGCGGTCATCGACGACAACCAGACCCGGGAGGAGTTCATCGAAGAACTCTGGGAACGCGCCGAACGCGCAGCTGGCTACGCCGAGGTGATCAAGGAGAAGAAGACCAAGATCGCCAAGGTCGCAGCGATCGAGAAGCACATCCAGCCGTCCAATGGGGGCATCACCCACTACGTCGCCATCGTCGATCAAGAGGACGGTCTCTTCGTCTTCGATGGCGCTGCACTCAGCGAGCGCTTCTCGAAGAAGTATGCCAGCGACTTCAGCAAAGCTGCCAAGTCATTCAAGCGCATCGATAAGGACGACCAGAACGACGTCCGCGCTGCAGAGCTTGAGCAAATGGATCCAGCCGAACGCTTCCTCCAGGCTCAGATCGACAAACTCCCTGACGGCTGGGACCACCTGCGTACCGATCGCTACCTCTTCTTGTTCAATGCCGAGAAGAACTGGATCAAGCTCCTGGCCGACCGCATCGAGGCCATCCGCGACGTCTACGAGGAGCTCTACCCTCCCGAGACGCCCATCGTCGACATCTCCATCGTGCGAGTGTGTTCCAGCCGCAAGCAGTACATCGCCTATGGCGGCAGCGAGGGCAGCGGCGGGTACTGGAGTTCCTTCCAAAAGGAACTCGTGCTGTTTGACCGACCACCTAGGTCCACCACCGAAGCCATCGTGAATCACGAGGCCTTCCATCAGTACATCTACTACTTCTACGGGCAGCTCTCTCCTCACAGCTGGTATAACGAAGGCACCGGGGATTATTTCTGCGGCGCCAGCATGACCCGCACTCACCGCATCAAAGAATACGGTGATCCTCCCGGTAGCGTTCAGCGCAAGGGCAATGCCAAGGAGGCCTGTCGGCTCATGTCCGCGGGCGAGTGGCAAAACCCCAGATGCGGCACGCCGCTCAAAGAGCTGATGCACTTCAGCCAGCAGGAGTACTACAAAAACGGCGGCGTACATTACGCCCAGGGTTGGGCTCTTGTGCACATGCTCAGGGAGAACAAACGTCTCCAGCCTGCCTGGGATCGCATCCTCGGCGACTATCTGGTCAACCTCCTGGCTGCTCGGCACCAAGTCGCCGAAAAGATCATGAAGCGCGAAATGGTCCAGGCAGAGAAACGCGAAGAAGGCTCTGCTGCCGAGATGTCCTCGGACCCGGTGGACTACTACGGCAAGGCCGACACAGGCGAGATTCAAAACCTCACCTATGACATCACCTTTGCCGACTGGACCGACGAAGACTGGACAGAGTTCAACGAGTTCTATCTCAAGTATGTGGAGGCCCTCTAATGCCGCGATCAACGATCATTCTGGCCTCACTGACGTTGCTGTTGGGCTTCGCAGCAGACGCCCTGAGCTTCGACCGTGTGCTGCTCAAAGATGGACGGGTGATCAGCGGCAAGCTGATCGAGTCTGACGACGAGAACTTCGTCATCCTGAGACTCCCGGGCGCCGACATCCCCATCGACATCACAGTCATCGATCGGACGTACGTGGAGGACATGGAGGACTACGTCCCCAAGAACTCCAAAGAAGCGAAGTACATGAAGCAGGGCAAGGTGCTTTTTGAAGGCTCGTGGATGAGTCGCACCCGCCGCGAGCAAGCCCTGCAAAAAAGCAAAGACATCGACAAGGCCGCCATCGACAAGCTGCGCCAAGAGCAAAAGTGGAAGAACCACAAGCACGTGTCCACTCGGCATTTCGATATCTACAGCAACTGCACCGAAGAGGTGCTCGACGAATACGTCCGTCGCATCGAGCAGTTCTACAACGTCTTCACCGACTACTGGAACATCAAGCTCTCCCCCAGCGAGGGCAAGAGCAAGATGAAGTTCTTCCTTTACCGCACCAGCGAAGACTTCCACGAAGTCACGGGGACAAGGCAAGGCGTTGGCGGTTACTTCAGCTTTCCTTTGCGAGAGCTGCAGCTGTACGACGACATGCAGAACCCTGAAGAGACCCTCGACACTCTGCAGCACGAAGCCAACCACCTACTGACCTACTTGATCAACACCAAGTTCGCCTACCCCCGTTGGATGAACGAGGGCATGGCCGAGTACTTCGGCTCTGCTGACGTCTCTGAGGATGGGGACATTGCTCTCGGCGCGCTGCAATACATGCGCATTGCGTCCTTGCGTTCAGACAGGGCCAACGGTCGTGTGAAGTCCATGCGCGACGTCCTGCTGGCCACGCCCGGGGAGTATGGATTTCGCCATTACGCCTACGGCTGGAGCTTCGTGCACTTCTTGATGGAGTCCGAGGAGTACGGCAAGTCCTTCCGTTCGTTCTTCAAGAACATCCACAAGAACAACGATGTCGAAGTCACCAACGTGTCCTACAGCAACGTCAAAGGGGCACTCTCCGAGCCCGACCTTCGCAGCGTCACTGAGGTGCTAGAGAAGACCCTCGGCAAGAGCATCGAGGAACTCGAACAGGAGATGCATCACTTCGGCGAACAAGCCTACGGCGAACTCAACGCCTACGGCTACTACCGCGCCGCCCGCATGTCCCGGAGAGAGCCCCTTGATGATGATGAACACATCGTCAACGCCATGCTCTACTTCGAGAAGGCCATCGAGCTGGGCTACGACAACGCCAACTGCTTCCGGGAGTACGCCGAGATGCTGCGCAAGGGCGGCGTCGACGACACCAACTACACGGCGGTCATTCGGGAACCCGACCCGTCTGCTGCCTACGCCATGGCCAAGCGCGCTATTGAAGCCGACCCCATCGGCCCGCTGAACTACTGCGAAGCCGCCGGAGCCCTGATGATGAGCGGCCCGGACCAAGACCTCGATCAAGCCTTAGCCATGACCGAAACCGCCTTGGCCCTGGCTCCCCGGGACTGGTTCGTGCAGAGCCTGACGGACGAGCTCCTCTCCAAGATCGAGCCCGCCCGGGAACAAGCTTCGGTTCGCGCCGAAGCCAAGCGTCAACTGGCCGAGAACGACCAGCGCCAATGGACCGTCCAGCCCTTCTACGTCAGCGGTACGGATAAGCCTGACACCATCGACGGACTGTCCACCGACGAACTCCACGAGTTGATCCAAGCTGGAGAGTTCACCGGCCAAGACTGGGTGTTCCAGACGTGGCGGGCCCCCGACCCTGAAACCGGCGAGTTGTTCGACGGCATCGATCCGTGGGATCTCGCCTGGGTGGCGCTCAAAGACGTCGAAGTCTTCGCCGAAGACTTGGCAGCTGCCAACGAAGATTCATAACCGCTGCTCTCGTCCACGCTTGCCTGATCAGCTGTGCCTTTAGTGCCTCGTGCCGAGCACAGGCTGATTGTCCCTGTTGAGCCCAGCACGACCTGGGGATATCGTCGTTCCATGCCACACACGCTAGCCGCCCTCATTCTTCTGCTGACCGTCACAGCCTGTGCCAGTCCGCCCAGCCACTTCACTCGCCTGTGGCCTGAGGGCGACACCGGCGTGCCGCTCATCGGTCTCTCCACCGAGGACGGCGTGCTCATCCTGGCTAGCCAAGCCCAAGCCGCGGGCGATCGCTTTCGTTTTCAGTTCCCCGTGGGCAATTCCCTCGTGGAAGACTGGGCCGTGCTCGATCGGCGCAACGACGACTTGGCGATCGTGTTCCCGGTGACCTCTCGGCTCCACCAAGGCCGTTTCGCCACGAGCCCTCCCAGCCCAGACGAGCCATTTTACTTGGCTCTTCGGGACGAGCAAGACGAGCCAGAGATGGTCGAAGTCGAGCGCTGGCACGACGGGTACTATGGCGCCTTCCTGGCTCCCATCGACGACGAACCCCGACGGATGGCCCGGGATTGGGCTGGTGCGGGCATTTACGTTGAGCGTGATGGACGCTGGGAAATCATCGGCATCTTGGCCGGCATCACCGCACGGCCACTGGTCAGCGAGGACTCAGACGACATCGGCCTGGGCTTTCTAGACCTCTCTGAAATCTCTCGATTGCTCCCAGACCAGATCGACTTCTTCGAGCACCCCATCCTGCCTCCACGCCCCGACTTCGAGTACGGCGTGCCCCTTCAAGACGGCGATGTGGACATCGACGCGATCCTTGACGATGGCCTCGAAGAAGAGCCCGACGAGGTTCTCGACGAGGTTCTCGACGAGGTTCTCGACGAAGAGCTCGGCGAAGACACCGAAGCCACACCGTGACCCGCACCCCATGAGACTGGCCCTGGCCCTTCTGGCCGCAGCTCTCGTAGCTTTGATCGGCTTCGACGGGGGCCACACTCTGTGGTCTGCCAACGGACCTCAGACCTTCGGCCGGCCTGCGTTTCTGGGCCCGTTGCTGTGGCTAACCTCGGCAGCCATCGCTGGGTTCTTCGTCCTCTCTCCAAACCGCCTCGCCCTCGCTCGACGCATGGCGCTGGTGGTCACGGGGCTGTGCTTGTTCGGGGGCAGTGTCGTCCCGGCCATTCCTGGCCTCGCTAGCAGTTTCTGCGGGGCCACGCTCATCGTGGCTGCCCCGTGGATACGCCTCGGCGTCCTGGGCAAGGCCAGCCTGGCCCTGCTGGCTCTTTGCTTGCCCGCTTGCCTGTCCACAGATTTCCCCGGCGGTGTCCCCACCTGGGTCGTGGCCATGAGCCCAGCACTCACCCTGGCCTTCGTCTTACCGAGCCTCTTCCCTGGGAAGAGCGCAAGCCAGGCTGCCAAGGTCGTCGTCGCCGTCACCGCCGTCATCTCACTGGCAGGCTTGCTGAGCTACCCCTTGCTGGCTGAGGTCCTCGATCTGCCTCTGCTCGCCTTGGTCCCCACTCGGCTGCGGCTGCTGGGCCACCATCCCAATCTGGTGGTGCCCGGGCTGACTCTGGCCATTCTGATCGCCGTGGCGCTCGCCTGCCGGCCAGGTGCCCGTTGGGAACGGTGGGCGCTGCTGCCCATGGGCGCAGCCCTCTTGCTAATCGGCTCTCGCACGGGGCTAGCGGCGCTGCTGGCCGGGCTGGGCTTGCTGGCCCTGACACGCCTAGTCCCCAAGCAACGCAATCTGTGGCATGGCCTGGCAGTTGTCGCCGTCCTGGGGGCTCTGCTGGTGCCCGCTCTGGGCCTCACCGATCGCAGCATTGGGCACCGCTCGTCGCAGACCCTGACCAAAGCCCTGACGTTTCGCGCGTCCATGTGGCGGCTGGGACGGAACACGGTGCAGGCGGCTCCCTGGACAGGCCACGGCCCTGGCACCCAGTTCATGCAAAAGGCCCACGTGGTCCCCGGGCGCTACGACATCCTTGCCGGGGACGATCACCCCCACAACACAGCCCTCGCCGTGGGCGCCAGTTTT
>JBLIMM010000191.1:0-9034 GCA_047638635.1 Pseudohongiellaceae bacterium
TAACCAGTCATACGCACGCACTCGGGCGGCGGGAACATTGACTTCTAGATAGGACAAGTTCTCTGCCAGCAACGCGTTGTCAAAGCTCAGCGTGTCGGCGGAACCGTCGAGCAACTCCAAGAGCAACGTGGGATTGCGGCCCACCTCGCCCCCGTGCCTCAGCAACACAGCGGTCAGCCCAAGATCCGACTCCTCGCGACTGGCCTCTGCTGCCAGGGCGCGCCAGCCAGAGCTGTCCAAAACCCAAGCGAGGCTCTGGGGACTCAACGACGAGCCCTCGTCCATAGCCTGCTGCGTGTCTTCGCAAATTTGGGCCAAGATCGGCCCGTTTCCCACCAGGGCAAGATCGAAGGCTAAGGCAGCTCCCGTACCTGAGGCCAGATAAAGCACCATGCCTCGCTGATCGTTGGTCGTCGCCAGGCCTGACAGGGCAGCGAGCAAGTCGGTGGGCTGTGCTGCACTGCCACGATAGCGATCGACCAAGGCCAACAAGCCCTCGTGGCGCAAGCCAGCTTGCTGACGAGCCGTAGCGAGTTGCTCGGCGTAGCGCAGAAAGCCCTCGGGATCTGCGGGAGGTTTCTCGATGACCGCACTGATGACGTAATAACCACGGCCATCGTTCGACGGAATCGCCACCGCTAAGTGGGGTCCACCCAGGGCGGGCTTAAAGGAGAGAACAGCCTGCTCCCAGTCCAACAGTTGGCCCGCTGGGTCTTCCCGCCGCGCCGTCAAAATAGCCAACAACTCACCACCATCCCGGGGACGGTGCAGTTGCAGCGACAGCACTTCGGGCCGCCCTGGCTGCCCGGGGTCGGTCACAGCCAACTCGCAGGTCAAACCCAGGTCTAAGACGCCGGGTAAGCTGCTCAAACGCAGCGCAGACTCGGAGTCATCGACTTGAGGCAGAGCTCCGTCGTACGTCAGTAAACGCACGTCGGCTAACAGCTTTCCTTCTACCAGAATCGGTTGGGCTGCCAGGGGGTCAGCGATCAACTTGGTCGCGGCTTCCAGTGGCTGCCAAGCCTGCACCACATCGCCACGGACGAAGTACGCCTGGCCCCTCACCGCCAAAGCGCTCTCGATTTCAGCAGCCCCAGACCCTGCCCGGAGCAGAGCTGGCCCGCTGAACGGATTGCCTTCGAAGTGGTCGACGGCGGTGCCCACAGCAGGGTGGGCCAGCCATTCACCGGGGACAACAGGAGCGGCGCAACCCAGCACCACTGTGACCAACGCGACAAGGGGCAAGCGGTGCAACATGGGGTTCTTCCGAGGCGGCAATGAGCGGGGGATAGTAGCCCGCTCTTGTCGCCTCACACCAGCCATTCCAGCAGGGCCTCAGAACCTCGAATCCGCCCTTGCCTTATGGGCCGCCCAGACCCCCAAAGCCTGACCCAGGGCTGGGCGCTCCCCGGCCATGGAGAGCCCCTCTGAGCGGGCCCGTCGGCGAACCAATGGCGCTGCTGCCAGCCTGCAAGCCAATGGGAAAGCCGAGGTTCCAGGCCCCCGTATTGAGCGTGGGCAAATGGGCGGTCGAGCCAACGAACGGAGGAACTCCCATGGACCCTGGGGGCAAGTCATTGGGGTCTGGCCAGGCAGCGATGCCAGTACGGTCAGCCACATCATGGACCAGCAGCGAAGCGAAGCTGACGGTGAGCGGCTGCAGCCAAGGCCCTGGCACCGTGGGAATCTGAATGGGAAAGCGAATCAGGCCGAACTGCTGCAGCGCATCGCCGGCCAAAGCAGGGTCAACGGCCAGGCTCACGTCGAAGTTCAGTTGCAGCCAAACAATGCGCAGGGTTGACCCCAAAGCGGTGTCTGGACCATTGGACCAGCTCACGAAGCCCATGGTTGGCAGCAACCCAGGCGTCGCGGCCCCCATGGGGTTTTGGTTTGCGAGACCCGTTGCTGGGTTGGGCACGCCGCCCATGCCCGTGGTGGCGATGCCACCGTGCACTCCCAGATCGAAGCCGCCGTTGACGCTTGAGCCCGAGCCCGGCACGCCCTGCCCCGTGGTGTAGTAAGGCCCGTTGCCCGATCGGCCCAGGGGAGCGAGCGCCAAGTTGGTGGTGGGCGTGGCGCTGAGGCTGTGGGTCTCGTAGCTCATGTTGGCAAAGAACGTGGTCAATCCCGCACCGCCCCCGTCGGTGGCCACCGTGTTCGACTGCCACACGCCCAACTCGTCATTGGACATGCCCCAGTACTGGTTGCCTGCCGTGCTGTTCGTGCGCCAGCGCCACCAACCATTGATGTCGTCGCTGGCATTCAAAGACGAAGGTGCCCAGTTGAATTGCACCACCCAGCAAAAGCCCGTGGAGGCAATGGGCAAAGTCGCCGTCATCGCTCCGAGAAGCGTCGCCGTGCCGCCCTGAGTGGTACTGGGCAGCAAGGCATTGTTGGGCAGTAACAGCTGGGTCGACGACGGCAAGCCCACTCCGGACGGCAGGCCCGCGAGCACGAAGCTCGAGGTCACACCGGCGGGCTCACCGTAGGGCACCACTCCCATGGAGTTGCCCAAGGGAAAACAACCAGCGGTGGGACAGAACGGAATGCTGAAGACGTTGTCGGGCAAGTACGGGTTGACCCCGTCCAACTCGATCACAGCGAGCAGCGGAAACTCGATGGCCAGGTTGGGCTGAGGCGCGCCCAGCACACAGACCGACTCGCGAAAGCCCGCCTCCCGATAACCAAAGTCACCGAGATCAGTGAGGGTATTGCCGCGCATGGACTCACCCATCCAAAACGTGCCCAAGCCATCCACGCCCGCCACCTGACTGCCCCCGGCTCCCAGCCCCCCGTACAGAGCATCCATGCCATTGTTCATGACCAAGAAGTTGGAGCCGTCCTGGGCCCCGACGCAAAGTCCGAGCCAGGACATGGTTAAGAACGTCGTCACTTGCAGGGCCGTCTTCATGGTGTGTTTGCCTTGTGCTGAGAGTCGTCGAGGTGCGGCGTCCAAGCATACGTCACC
The DNA here is from genome assembly GCA_047638635.1 of Pseudohongiellaceae bacterium. GTDB lineage: Bacteria > Planctomycetota > B15-G4 > B15-G4 > B15-G4 > CAZIAK01. The sequence continues at coordinate 2,969 of JBLIMM010000191.1, forward strand.
TTGGACCATCGTGTTGTCGTCAGGGACCACTGCGGGCTAAGACCCATCCGGCCCAATGACGGGGTAGTTGAGCTTGGGTTCTGACCGCGCTACGCGCCTGCCAAAGGGCTTCTTCGGCAGGCAGACCCTGCTCCCACAACCCGCGATAGAAAGCGTCCATAAGGACCGCTGTCCAGTGGTCGTCGACGGGCCAAAGCGAAGCCACCACGTTGCGCGCCCCGGCCAAGTGAGCCGCCTTGCGTAACGAAGACAGCCCCTGCCATGCCCTGGGCGCACCCGTCTGAGTGGCGCAACCTGAGAGCACCACCAGCTCTGCGGCGCGCAAATCGAAGGCAGCAAACTCCTCTGCAGTAAGCAAACCCTCCGCACCCACGTTGGCTCCCGACAGGGCCACTCCCGTGAGCAGCAGCGGCGACAATCCCACTGTGCGCTGAGGTCCTGCAACCGCTCGGCCGTCGCGAGACTCAGGCGATCGAGACTCAGGCGATCGAGACTCAGGCGACCAAGAGTCAGGCGGCAGCGCCGAGCGAGACCACGCGTGTGTCGCCAAGTGAATCGTGGTCTTGCCAACCACCGCTGCTGCCAGCTCACTGCGCTGCACGTCCAAGCCGCTCAGAACCTCGGCGCTGCCCTCGAAAGTTTGCTCAAAGAGCTCCGTCACTTGGCGGGCTTCTGCGGAGGACGCGGGCAAGGGTGAAAACTGTGAGGCGCCCCGTGGGGCCACAGCGTCACTCGCCCCCAGACCGTTCGCCCCCTGGGCAATGGCGCCATAGTCCAAACCACCCACGGCGAGCAGGCTCACTGCGGCGGCCCCACTCGACGCTGTGTGCACAGAGGCGTCTGCTAAGGCGCGCCCCACTCCCGGACGGAGTCGCACCACCATGGCTTCTCCAAGCAGCCCGGCCTCCCAGGGCAACACGTCCATGGGCAGTAAATGCAGCGGGCCGTCCAGGGACAGAGCCAGCTGGCTCACGCCCTTCAGAGACTCGGCAAAAGGCGTCAGTAAACGAGCCGCCAAGATCTCGCCGCAAGCCCGCACCGAGGTCACCTCGCAAGAGAAGCGAGTGTCATAGGGGACGCCCACCGCCGCCCGCCAGCAAGACACCTCTTTCGCGATGTCGTCGATGCCACCGAGGTCGACCAGCTGCACTTCGCCGTCGCCCCGTAGGACTGCGCCGGCAAGATGCACCGGGCCCCCGCGCACCGTGGAAAACTGCCACGTGGTGTAAAGCGCAGAACCTGGCGGCAGGCCCCCAGCCAGGCTCTTCAGGTCGGGCAAAAGCACTTGGTGTCCCAGGGCAGCGAGGTGCTCAGACAGCGCCCGTTGCAGGGCATCCCGCGCCTCTCTTGCAGTCGCCACGGCCAAACGGCTTGATCCTGTGGAGGCAACGACCAGGTCTGCGGTGGCGCCGCGAATCTGATCTCTGAGAGCCAGAAAATCACCATCATCGGTGACCTGCCGGGACAGCTCCGCAGAAGCCAGGCCCACTCCCCGAACGACCTCGCAAGACTGCAGCGCCAAGGGAGCCAAGGAACTCTCGGCAATGGCCACACGCACCAGCGCGGACAGCGGCAGCTCGAGCCCATCGCTCACAGATTCGAGTTCTCTAGGAGACGTCGTCGCGGCCATCACGGCCACAAAGCGCCGCATCCGCGAGGACAACTCACCGGCCAGTTCGGCGCAGTGTTTCCGACGCCCACGGAGATGCTCCACCTCCATCCACTCAGCGAGAGCCCACAACACTTCTTGGTGATCGTTGGGAAAGTGATCGGACAAGCCCGCGAACGCAGCTTCGACCAGTTCAGCTCCGAGGTCGAGCTCACCGAGGCGCACCTGGCTGGCAGCCAAGGCTCTTTGTGCAAGGGCGACGATCGGACCGGCGTCTTCTGTGCGCAGCCGCGCCCCGGCCAGAGCCTCTTGCTGCAACGTCACCGCGGCGGCGACCTGACCGAGGAGCAGCAACACTTCCCCTCGCTCAAGGAGCAGCTCTAGTCGGATCAAATCATTCGTCTGACTGCCATCCAGGCCCTTGAGAATCGCTGCGAACAGCTCATCGGCCTCTAACAGGTCCCCCGACATCCAGGTGAGCTTGGCTAACATCGACCGAGCCTCAATGAGCAACGGGTGGCTCTGCCCCTGTGAGAGGGAGAGCCGGGCCACCACCTCCCGCTGCAACAACAGCCCCGCTTCGTCATCGCCTAACAACATCAGCACGCTGGCGAGAATGCCACGGGCCAAGGCCGGGTTGGGATGCTCGTACGGCAGGGTGTCCCCGTAAACAGCCATGGCCGCTTCGGCCAGAGCCCTAGCGCCGAGTAAATCCCCCTGGCCTTTCAACGTTTGTGCCAGATGCAGTCGCGCCACTTGGTAGTCGCCCGACTGCTTCCCCGCTCCTCGCTCGCTCAGGAGCTGCAACGCTTCTCGCTGCAGTGCCTCAGCACCCTCAAGATCGCCCAGCAAATAACGCGGCCGCCCCGTGCGCAACAACGACAGGGGATAAATGTCGGGGGTCGTGCCAAACACCCGCTTCAAAACCGGCAATGTGCGGTCAGCCAGATCACGAGCAGCGACCCACTGCCCGGCGGACTCCAGGTTCTCTGAGTGCTCCATGGCAATCACGAGAGTTTCGGGAGCATCGTCCCCCAAGCTGACACGCAAGTCGGCGAGTAAATCGCCGCTCACTGTCAGGGCTCGCTCGAAATCTCCCAAGCCCCGGAGCAGCACGACCAACTCCCGACGGACCACAACGAGCGACGGGTGACCCACGGGCAAAGCCGCAGTCATGCCAGCGAGCACGTCGTCCATTTCTCCGAGACCCTCGCGATATTGACCGCAGTTCCCGAAGGCCTTGGCCAAGTCGAAGCGGGCCACCAAGAGCTCCAGGTCGCCTGCTGCGAAATCTAAGCTGAGCAGAGCCACTTGGGCCCGATGGGCCAACAGGTAGGTGAGTTCATCGCTCCAGTTGCGGGCTTGGGCGATGCAGTTCGCCACCACGCTGAGACCTTGCTCACCCTGGAAGCTCACAGGGGATTCCAGGACCGCACCGAGGGCCTCTCTGAGCATTGTCGCAGCGGCTTCACGCTGCCCCGAGGCAGCCACGTCAATGGCCTCTAGCCGCGTGTTTTTTAAGTTCTGAGCAGGCGACGTCTCGTCGACTTGCCCCAGTAACGAGAGGGTCATGAAGAGGCACAGCAGCCAGTGCGCCCAGGGTCCCGAAGCCAGAGACGTCAACCCGTTCATCGGGAGCCCCCTGACAGGTCAGCAGGGAGGTCAGCAGACAGCTCAGCACGAAGATCAGAGCTGAGCTCAGTGGCGGCTTGTCGCTGCCCCGTGAGCAGCAACGCCCGGGCGAGCAAGACGTCGCGTCGTTTCACCAGGGGATTCTCTAAGTCACGGGGAAGCTGCTGCAGCGCGACCAAAGCCTCGCTGCCCAACTCTAAGTCGAGCAACACAGCAGCTCGGAGCAAAGTGTTGATCGGCCCATGGAATCGGTCGCCTAACAAAAAGAGTCGCTCGTCCCGTTCGACCGTGGAGACCACATGAAAGCTCCCTCGAGCCGAATGCCCCAGTGTGCCGGTGTATGTCCATTCGTAGCGATCACCGGCGAGCAGCGAGACGCCAGCTGGCAGCTGCCAAATCAGCTGGCCTTCCCGCACCACAACCTCCAGCGCCACGACGCCGTCCGCTCCTTCGAGACGCAGCTGACCGGGCTCGGAGGCAGTGTTGCGCTCGGTGGCAGTGTTGGGCTCGGTGGCAGTGTTGGGCTCGGCGCTTTGGCCTGAGATCTCCCACTGTGGTCGCAAGGCTGTGAGCCCACCCCGGGGACCGTCGATCTGTAAACCACCTTGCTCAGGCGCTCCGTCGCTGCCCCGGTGCCGTGCGCTCACGGCGGTCATGAAGCGATCAAAATCAGCGAGGCCTGCGGACAGATCGAGCACGTCATCCCGCAGCTCTTCGTCAGGCAAGTACTCGCAGACCAGCTGCCAATCTCCAAGAGCCGCTTCAGCGCCTCGGTCATGGGCCGCAGCCACGCGCATGAACGCCGACGCAGCGGCGCTGGTGTTGTCCACCGCGCCCTCGCGCCCAAGTCGCCCGGCCCAGCCCACCACGAGAGCCAAGCTCAGCCCAGCAAGAATCGCCGAAGCCGTCCAAGGGTGGCGGGCAAGCCTGCGCCACTGATGGCCTAGCAGCGAAATGGGTCGCGCCGTGGTGGGCTCCCGGCGACGCACCCGAGCCAAGTCGGCGGCGAACTCGGCAGCGCTGGCGTAGCGGCGGGAGGGGTCTTTCTCCAGGGCACGATCGACGACGGCGGCCAGGTCCTTAGGAATGGCCCCGTTCGTCCGCCGAGGGTCAACGGGATCTCTCGACGTGATCATTCTGGCGAGAGCGGCCCGGGTATCCCCGGCAAACGGACGCCGGCCACAGAGGCATTCGTAGAGCACCACGCCGAGGGCCCACACGTCCACACGACCGTCGACCCGCTGAGGCATTTCGTCGATTTGCTCGGGAGCCATATACGCCGGCGTTCCCGGGGAAGCCAGGCCCGTAGCAGTCAAGTCAGCAAGGGCCCCGCTCACGTCACGGGCCACCCCAAAGTCGAGCAGCACAGGAGTGTTGTCCGGCGTAATCATGATGTTCTGAGGCTTCACGTCGCGATGGATGACGCCCACCTCGTGGGCCGCGTGCAAGGCCAGGGCCAAGGTCTCCACCCACTGCACCACCTGGTGAATCTCAGCGAGGCTCGTGGGAGTCTCAGAGGCCAAAGAACTCCGCACCGGCACAGTCGACCCCGTAGAGGAACTCGGCGGATCGGTCTTCGCCAGCGGAGCCAAGAACAGCGGTTGGCCATCGCTCAGAGTCGCCGACAAAGTACGCCCCAGGACGTACTGCATCGACAAATACGCCACCCGTCCCACGGTGGTTTCGGTGGTCCCAGCCCTGTGGATTCGAGCGATGGCCGGATGTTCAACCCGCCCCAACAACTCAGCTTCCCGTTCGAAGCGGGACAACGCCGCGCTACTCAACGAGCCAATGCGAATCACTTTGAGCGCCACTTCCCGACGAGGAAAATCTTCTTCAGCAAGATAGACCTCGCCCATGCCCCCGGTGCCCAGGTGTCCCACGATGTGGTAGCCGGCGATGGTCTCCGGCAAGGGCTGACCCAGAGCCGTCAGCGGCCGTAGTGCCGCTATGGGAGGCACCAACGGCGTGGCCAAAAACCCCCGCTCGTCCCCCGCCTCGGCGAGCGCCGCTTCGACCTGGCTGCGGAGGTCATCGTCGCCACTGCAGGCGTCATCGAGAAAGGCCTGGCGTTCTTCGGTCGCCAAGTCGGCGGCACGATCGAACACATCGCAGACTAGGCGGTAGCGATCGGGATCAGTCATCGGAGAGAGCTCGTCGCAACCAAGCCCGGGCCAGGCTCCACTCTCTGTGCAACGTGCGCTCAGACACATCCAGAACCTGGGCCGCTTCGGGAGCGGTGAGCCCGCCGAAGTAGCGCAGCTCGACGACCTTGGCTTGGCGGGGAGAGAGGGCCGCGAGGTCGGTGAGCGCGTCGTCGAGGGCGGCCAGGTCGAGGGCCTTGTCGTCATCGGCCAGGGGCGCCTCGGTATGCAACGTGACCGGGCGCTCGCCCCCGCCGCGCTTCTCAGCGTGTCCCCGACGGGCGTGGTCTACGAGCACCCGGCGCATCATCGTGGCGGCCAAAGCCTTGTAGTGGGACGGGCTTTCCCAGTCCCCACGCTTCTGGTCAGCCAGGCGCAACCAAGCCTCGTTGATCAGCGCCGTGGGCTGCAAGGTGTGGCCCACACGCTCCCGGCCCATGGCTCGGGCGGCGAGTCGATGCAGCTCATCATAGAGCTGCTCGACGAACGCAGCCGAGGGCTGAAACGCTTCTGGGACCATGGGGCGAACCTCGTGACGGAGAGAAGGCCCTCGCCCACGAGCAGGACACAGCACCTGGAGAGCAAGAGCAGATCAGCTCCATCACCAAGGGCACTGGCCGAGCGCAGCGCAAAGGCACGCTAGTCGGCCAAGTGTATCGCCCGGACTCCATATCGCCGGAC
>JBLIMM010000192.1:0-9026 GCA_047638635.1 Pseudohongiellaceae bacterium
TGGCAGCCCGTCATCGAGATAGTCGATCAGAAGTTCACGCAGGGAGTCATTCATCGCTAGATCCTCCGAGGATCGGCTGCAACTTGTGGCGGACATTCTCACGAGCTCGCCAGAGCAGAGATTTCACAGCCTGGATCGAGAGGTCCATGATTTGTCCGATCTCTTCGTAGCTCAGACCTTCAAAGCGGGACAGAACCAGGGCGCGCCGCTGGCTGTCCGGTAAAGCATCCACGGCTTGCTGCACAAACGCCGCGCGCTCGTCCTGCTCCAGTTGCTCCAGGGGCAAGCCAGCCCGTGGGTCTTCTGGATCTATGGCGCCCGATCCGTCGTCACCCCCAGGGGTGTCGAGCGACCAGGTCCTTCGGCGGGCTTGGTATTGGGTGTGATTCACGCAGAGGTTAAAGATGATTCGGTAGAGGAAGGTTTCGAAGCGGGCAGTGGGCTGATAGCGATGCCTGGCTTTGTACAGCCTTAGAAAGACCTCCTGAGCGAGGTCTTCTACGGAGGATTTGTCGCGAATGGAGCGGTAGACACCGGCCTTCACGCGGGTCTCGTAGACCTTGACCAAACGCTCAAACGAGCCTGGTTGGTCAGCGGCCACAGCCAGCATGAGCTCGCGTCCGTCCGGTGGGTCCGTCACTGACTCGGGGCACTCCGGTGCGGGCGTAAGCGAAGGTTGAACCCGCCATCCTTGGGAAGGTTGCGGACGTCCATCCTAGAAACCTGCCTTTGAGCCTGTCAGCCAGCGAGCCCGAGCCCAAGGCAGGTACAGGGCGAAGGGTCGGCCCAGCAAGGCCTCCAGGGATACCGCGCCAAAATATCTACTATCTCGTGACGTTAGCGATGCGTCGCCGAGAAGAAAGAGGTTCTCTAAGGGGATGCTGTAGGGAGTCAGGGCGCCCCCCGGCTGAGTGCCGTAAGTTCCCAGTTGGGAGTAGTGCAAGTCTCGCAGCACCTCCACAGAGCGGATCTCTAAGCTGCCTCCCTCCACGCCAAGCTCTGGTGTGTTCACCAGCGTAGTGCCCGGCGGTTGGCGAGTGTTCTCCTCATAGTCGTAGGACAGCACGAGTTCATCGTCGACCCACAACCTGACTCTGTTGTCCACATTCCAGAACAAGACCGTCTGTCCGGGGCGCAGGCCTTCGAAGCCGGCGGCGGCGGCCACCTCTCCCCCAGCGGTGTTGTGGTGCAGCGTCACGCCTCCATGGGCGGCTTCGGCGAGACGAACCCGCAACGCGTCAGCCCCTTCGCGCAGGCCAAGCAGCAGCGCGGCATCACCCGCTCCCACCACGACGGAGAGCGCTGTATCTCCGACCAACTCCCCATCGAGGTCCGCCCCGCCCTCGGTGATGGCAGCCTCGAAATGGGCCACAGCACGAGAATTCGGCGCTTGCAGCCTCACAGCCCCATCAGCCAGGGTCTCCAGCCCGCCCTGATTCACCCAGCGCCAGGGTTGCTGCAAGCCCTGTCCCCCATGGACCGAGACAAGCAAATCGCGCACGAGATCATCGGGTTTGGCTGCCAAAGACAGCGCCCCTACAGCTGCCCCCACCCAAACGTCCCCTCCGCGTACTTCAAGACGCTCACCGGGCAAGCCAACCACCCGCTTCACCACGGCCTCGTAGAGTTCTAGACCGACGCCCTCCAAAACCCGGTCATCCATAACCACCACGTCCCAGCGACGGACCGGGCTCGGATCAACCCCAGAACGTACGACCAGCAGGTGGTCTCCCTCTAACAAGGCCGGAGCCATGGAACCGGACTGAATGCGGTAGGTCGACAGAACGCAACTGCGCACCAGCGTGGCCGGTAACAGGACAGCCAGCACCCAGACAAGCCGGCGACGCCACGACCATGCAGAAGACTTAGCCGGCCCCAAGACCACCGACCTCAAGCCCGTTCATGATGGCGATCGCCACAGAGAAGTAGATCAGGTAGGAGGCGATGTCGTTCATGGTCAGCAAGAACGGGCCGCTGGCGTAGGCCGGGTCTACTTTGAACCTGTGGCAGGCGAAGGGGACCAGGGTTCCTGCGAGTCCGGCGACGAACACCGCACAAGGAAGGGCAACACCCACCACAAGGCCTAGCCAACGCTGCTCCGAATAGACCAGCGCCGTGGCACAACCCACCGCCACGCCCGACATCAACCCGATAGCCAAGGCCAAGATCAACTCGCCGGGGAGAACTCTGCTGGGCCGGGTGGGATCGACCTCTCCCGTGGCAAAGCCTCTCACCATAATGGTGGACGACTGGCTGCCCACGTTGCCTGCCATGCCGCCGATCAGCGGGATGAAGTAGAGCAACGACTTAAAGTCGCCGCCGAGTCCGTCGAGCGCCGGCAGCTCAAACCAGCTGCTCTCGACCCACTCAATGAGCATTCCTGCGAAGAAGGTGCCTATCAGGGTGACCGAGAGCCATGGAGCCCGGGCAAGCAGGCGAGTCAGCAGCCGCTCGGCTGTGGGGTGAGTGACCCCCGTTCCTGCTAGCCGCAACATGTCCTCGCTGGCTTCCTCGGCGAGCACATCAATGATGTCGTCGGCGGTGATCACGCCCAACAACGCGCCCGAGCCATCGACCACAGGCAGGGTCGTGATGTGGTAATGGTCCATCAGCCGGGCCGCGTCTTCTTGGTCGGCCTCCGCCTCAATGGAGACCACATCGGTCTCCATCACACTGGCGACTTTGATCTCCCCTGCGGCATTCAACAGCGCCTTGAGGTCAACCGAGCCCACTAGTGAGCCCACAGGGTCGACTACGTAGGCGACGCCCATGGCCTCCGGCTGCTCCGCCTCGGCCAACTTGCCCAAGGCCGAAGACACGGTCTCGTTGCTACCGACCGCCACCACCTCAGTGGTCATCACGCCACCGGCGGAGTCTGGCTCAAACGCGCCGAGCAGCGTCACAGAGCGACGAGTCGGCTCGTTCAGCTGAGCCAGCACCTCAGAGCGAGCCTGGTCAGGAAGATGCTCAAGGACATCCGCCGCATCATCCGGGTCCATGATGTCGAGGAGGTGCACCAGGCGCCCAACATCCAGACGCTCCAGCAAGCTCTCCAGCAAGGGCTCTTCAGCCAAAGCCAGGACTTCAGAGGCCTTTTCGTCATCCAAGACGGCCAGAAGTAACGCTTGAGCAGGCGGATCCACGTCGAGCAGAGCCGAGGCAATGTCCGCTGCGTGGACCTCCCCCACCGGACCCAAATATTGGGAGCTCTTGGCCTCTTCGAGGTTGTCGACGAGTTTTTGGAGTTCTGGAGAATCCATCAGTATCCCTGCTATCGATCAGGCTCGGGGCAGGTTATCCCCCCGCCTAGCCATCTCCATGATCCAAACGAGGTTACCCTCGTTCAGTCGACCCAGTATCAAAGGGGCACAACGCCTCCAGACTCCGCCATGGACCCAACCACCGAACGGGCCGCCTTGCGAGCCCTGCTCGACCAGCTCGACGCAGGTTCTGCTGCCCTCCTCGACTCGCTCGCCAGCCGACCCCAAGAGGGCCTGCTCTTCGGTTTGCTGCATCAATACGGCCTCCACGACCTGGATGTGGCCCTGATGCTGATCAGCCTGAGCGAACGCATGGCCGGGCAGGACAGCCTCACCGGGCAAGAACTCGTGAGCACTCTGCCCTGCGGCACCGCTGTGCGCATGGCTGCGGTCAATCGCCTCATCGGCGACGCCCCGCTGCTCGCCGCAGGTCTCGTGCTCCCCGACGTCACCCCTGCCACCGTTGTCGATGTTCCCTCGACCCACTACCGAGCCAGCACCCACATCTTCCGCTTGGCTTGCGAAGTGTTCGGGCAGCCCATGACCGTCCCAGCAAAAGAACCGACGGGCGCCTATCGCAGCAATACCGAAGTTCTACGCGACTTGCGCAGACTCTCGCTGCACTATCGCCGGCGGGCCGGCCGGGTCTTCAATCTCGACCCCTGGGCGGGAGCCGGCCTCGAGTCAGCCGACGGCTCGACCATGTTGCTTGAGAATGCCCGGGCTGCAGCAAGCCACGTCGCGCGCCGGCTGAAAGCCACCGAGCCTCTTGAGAACATTCCCGCGCTGTTACTGAAGCGCGAGCACGATCTCGACCTGGACTCCCTGGTGATTCTCTCCACGGTGTTGTTCTTAGAGATCCTCGAAGGTGTGGGCGCCGTAGACGCCGTGGATCTGATCAAGCTCATCAGCGAAAACGAATCAGATCTCATTCGACGGCGCACAACCCTGCGCCCGCTGCAGAGGGCTGGCCTGCTTCATCTCGAGGGCAACTTTCCCGGCAAAGATCTCACCGCCGACGCGTCGCTCCCAAACTCGGTGGTCGACGGCCTACTGGGGGCCCCCGAGAGCATCGACTCGGACGACCGCATCGACTTTCACTCGTACCTTGAGCAGCTTGATTCTTCCGACCCCTTCTTTTTCGACATGGACGGCACAGGCTTCGAAGATCTCTGAGCCGAACGCCGGTACACTGGGGAGTCCCCGTGCGCGAGGCGTCCCATGTCTGACCAAAGAGCTGCCGATCTGATCTACGACTGGAACACAGTCGAAGACTACCCGGCGCCACCGCACCCCATCGAGTTCGATGACGAGACTCTCCGGGACGGCCTGCAATGCCCTTCGGTCCAAGCACCGGCCCTTGATGAGCGCATTCGCCTACTGCACCTCATGCACGACTTGGGCATCCACTACGCCAACGTGGGTTTGCCAGGGGCCGGTCCCCATGTGGTCGACATGGTCACCAAGCTTGTCACCGAGATTCGTGACTCCAAGCTCGACATCGAACCGAACTGTGCCGCCCGCACAATCGAGGCTGACATTCGCCCCGTTGCCGAGATCGTGCAAAAAACCGGGGTGCCCATCGAAGTCTGCACGTTCATCGGCAGCAGCAGGATTCGCGCCTACACCGAAGACTGGAGCATCGACACGATGCTTCAGCACAGCCGCAAGGCGTTGAAGTTTGCGGAGGCTGAAGGCCTCAACGTGATGTTCGTCACCGAGGACACCACCCGGGCTCACCCCGACATCTTGCGAGCACTCTACGGTGAGGCTTTGCAGAGCCCGGCCACGAAGCGCTTGTGCTTCTGCGACACAGTGGGGCATTCCATTCCCCAGGGCGCGGTCAACATGATCAAGTGGGGCGTCGACCTCGTCAAAGAGAGCGGCCGCACCGACGTGAAGATCGACTGGCACGGCCACATGGACCGGGGCCTCGGCGTGCCCAACACGATCGCGGCTTTGCAGGCTGGAGCACATCGAGTGCACGGCACCGCTTTGGGCATCGGCGAGCGCGCGGGCAACTGTCCCATGGACCAGCTGTTGGTGAACTTGAAGCTCACCGGTTGGATCGACAACGACCTGAGCAAGCTCGGCGATTACGTGGAGACGACGAGTCGTTCCACGGGCGTGCCTGTCCCCGTGAGCTACCCAGTCTTTGGTCGGGATGCGTTTGAGACCGGCACGGGCGTACACGCGGCGGCCGTGATTAAGGCGCAAAACAAAGGCGATGAGTGGCTGGCGAACCGGGTCTACTCGGGAGTGCCCGCAGACATGGTCGGTTTGTCGCAGATCATTCGCGTTGGCCCCATGTGCGGCAAGAGCAACGTGATTCACTGGCTACTGAACAACGACTACACCGCTGATGACGATCGCGTCGAGCGAATCTTCGCCGCAGCCAAAGACTCCCGCGGGTTACTCGAAGATGACGAGCTGCACGGCTTGGCCAAAGGCAGCTAACAGCGGGGGCTGCCCATGCGCATCCTAGTCGTCGAAGACTACGCCCCTCTGCGCAACGCCGTGGTGCAAGCCCTCCGCGAAGAGGGCTGGTCTGTAGACGAAGCGGCTGACGGAAACGAAGGCGCCTTTGTCGCCTTGAACGGCAGCTACGATCTGCTCGTCCTCGACATCATGCTGCCCGGGATGGATGGGCTGAAAATCCTCGATCGTTTGCGTGCCCACGGTAGCGACACTCACGTGTTATTGCTCACCGCGCGAGACACCGTGGACGATCGAGTGAGCGGCCTCGATCACGGCGCCGACGACTACTTGGTCAAGCCCTTTGCCATGACCGAGTTACTCGCCCGTGTGCGTGCGTTGTTGCGGCGCAAGTACTCCAAGAAGAACCCTCTCCTCACGGTGGCTCACCTGTCCATCGACACCGCGGACCACACCGTGCGCGCCGCTGGCGAAGCTGTCGAACTCACCGCCCGTGAATACGCGCTGCTCGAATATCTCGCCCTCCGCCAAGGGGAGGTGATTAGCCGCACGGAGATCTGGGAACATCTCTACGACGATCGCTCGAGTGCCTCATCGAACGTGGTCGACGTTTACATCGGCTATCTGCGCAAGAAGCTCACCCGGAACAACCAACCCTGTCCCATTCAAACCCGCCGGGGTGAGGGTTACATCTTGGTTGCCGACGCTCTGTGAAGTCTCTGCGCACTCGGCTACTAGTGGGCCTGCTCACCAGCTCAACGCTGGTTCTTGCAGCCCATGGCTTTGGAATCTATACGGTCGTGCGCGCACGGCTTGTGGGCGAACTCGACCGTGCGCTGATCGACACAGTCCGCTCCAACGCGCCAGAGATCGCTCGCGAATCTTTGATGCGTTCCCAAGGGCGTGTCTTTGGCTCAACGCCGGGAGGGCGACGAACCTTGGGGCAACGAGGCCTAGGGCGCGACGGAGCTCCCCCTCGTCAGGGCGACCCAGACAGAGTTGATCACCCGCCAGAAAACTCCACGATTCCGAGCCCCGTAGAACGGGACGATTTGCTCTTCGGTGTTCATGCCCGAGACGGCGAAGCGCTCCTTGCCTCTCTCTCCCTCGACGGAGGCTCCTTGCTTCGCTTGGGCGAAGGCCTGGGCGCTGTGAGCTTCGACAAGATCAGCGCTGACACCGCGCGGTTTTCACAGCTCACATTGCCCACCACGGGACAACCCGGTCGGGCGGTGGGCATCGTGCTGCAACTGGATGTTCCAGAAGCACTCACGGACCGAGTCGCCACCCGCCTACGTCCGCCGCCCACTCGTCCGCCACCACTCGAAATCGTCATGGCGATCGACGCCAGCCAAGTCGCAAACACGCTTGTGCAATTGCGCTGGCTACTCGTTCTCGGCTGGCTCGCTGCCAGCGCGGTGAGCGCCCTGGTCATTGTCTGGTTGCTCAAAATCAGCCTCGCCCCCGTGGCTGCTTTGCGCCAACAGATCGAGGCTTTCGATGAGTCTCACCCCTCGGCGCACTTTGCTGTGCCGGAGACTCCCAGTGAGCTCATGCCCATCGTCGATCAGTTGAACTCTCTCGTGGAGCGCATGGCCACTGCGCTCACTCGAGAACAAGAGTTCGCTGGGCACGCCGCTCACGAGCTGCGCACTCCGCTTGCGGGTTTGCGATCCACGCTCGAAGTCGCGCTCAGCCGACCTCGTGACACGGCCGCACACGTGGCCTCAGCAGAGCAGTGCTTAGAGATCACCTTGCAGATGCAGCAAATGGTCGACGTCTTGCTGCACCTGGCCCGGGCTACCGCACCCGACCAGCACACAACCTGCGCTGAGATTGAGTTCGCCCCGCTGATCTCCGCAAGTTGGGCTCCTTGGGCAGAGAGAGCTCGAGAGCAACAAATCTCTCTGACCGTCAACTCCGAGAAACACGCGAGTCTTCCCGGCGATGCCGGGCGCTTGGGTCTGCTCCTCACTAACTTGCTCGGAAACGCGGTCGACCATGGTGATGTGGGCGGAATCGTGGAGGTGTCGCTGAAGCCCGCGGGCAAGCTGCTACGACTTACGGTGTCGAACCCTGCATCCGAGGCCACTGCCATCACCGCCGAACGAGCCTTTGATGCATTCTGGCGTGGCGACTCCGCGCGTCACGAAACAGCTCTCCATTCTGGCCTGGGCCTCACGCTCTGCCGCCGCTTAGCCACGAGCCTTGGCGGCGAACTCAGGGCGAGGCAGCAAGCTGGGCAGTTCACCGTGACCTTAACGCTGCCTCTCGACCCCAGAAACGAGAGCCCGTGAGATGGGTCACGAATCGCCGCGGGGGGCCACTAAGGCAGGGGGAGGGTACGCAGGTGAGGGCGCGCCACTACGGCAACTCGCGATCCAAGCCCCTATCCTCAAGGACGATGATGGCCAACGTGCTCTCTTTTGATGAAGATCCGATCAATCTTGAGCGGACCGCCTCGCTCGTCATGACCGCCTTGCTCGTCGGCCCCAGCTCCACCGCCTGCTCAACTGCTCACCATGCCACCTCGCACTCAGCCATCCCCGAAGCGCCTATCCTCCTGTCCATGGATTCTGGCGATCCTCGTAACGGCTCCCCTGTTCTTCGTCTCTTGCGGGCAGCCCCCCGCGCCGAAGCGCCCCGTCGTGCTGGCCTCCGTGCCCCCCTTGGCCTGGTTCGTCGAGAGCCTCGCCAACGACTGGGTGGATGTCGTCGTGCTCGTGCCTCCCGGCGCAAACCCGTCTCAGCACGAACCGAGTATGGAGACCATGCGCGCTCTCGCCGTGGCTTCCCTGTGGTTCAAGGTCGGTCACCCAGACTTTCCTTTCGAAGCCGCTTGGCTGGATCGACTCTTGGGCGAGAGCCAGAGCTTGACCGTGGTCAGCGCGGCCCCCGAACAGTTGTCGCCAGACGCGCACGACCCACACGTTTGGTTGTCTCCCGTTGTTGCCGTCGACGCCACTCAGCGTGTTGCCACAGCGCTGGCTGAGTTGCTCCCCGAGCATGCCGCGGTTCTTGAGCAGCGTGCCGCCGCACTTGTAGCGCGCATCCAAGATGTCGATCGCCAAGTGACGGACTTGCTCTCGCCCTATCACGATCAGGCGTTCTTCGTCTTTCACCCCGCCTGGGGTTGGTTCGCAGAACATGTCGGTATTGAGCAGGTGGCCATCGAGCACGACCACAAGCTGCCTTCGTTGTTCCACTTGTCCCAGAGCATCTCTCTCGCTCAAGAAGCGGGCTGCCGGGCCGTGTTCGTTCAGCCCCAGTTCTCGGCGACAGCAGCCCAAGAGGTCGCCGCTGCAGTGGGTGCCGAAATCGTCACCATCG
>JBLIMM010000193.1:0-9017 GCA_047638635.1 Pseudohongiellaceae bacterium
ATCACACAGCCCGTCGCTTGGTTCAGCCCCAAGGGATTGGCATCCCGATCGCTGACATAGACCGTGCCCGTGTCCCTGTTCCGGGCCACAGAAATGGGTCGTCGCAGACGCTCGTCTGACCACCACAACGAGACCTCCGCAGGGCTCCCCTCCGAGGGAGGCGTCTCCCCCGGGCGCACAACGAACAGAGCGCCTCGACTGGGTCCAGAACCTGAGGACCATTGGGACTCCATGACCAAGACACTTCCATCGCCAAGTAAGACCATGTCCGTGGGTTCGCGCCATCGCGGATCGCTCGCCAGGACGACGGGCCTTGCGAAGCTGCCGTCCTCTTGAGAACGGGCCAGAAAGATCACGCCGAGACGCTCCCCATCGAGAAGGGGCTCGCCCGCATCCGCATCGAGAATCAGCAGATCTCCCGGGCGGGGAGCGAGAGAGGCGGGCAAAAGCATCAGCGGCTCCGGGGACTCCTGCGGACCTGCAGAGCCCTCAGCAATCGCCGGGCCAGTGGGGCCACAACCCGAGAGCGGATTCAGGATGGAGAGCAGCAGCGCCACGGCCCAGGCTGGCAGCCGTAGCAGCGTCCCACAGCGGCGCGTTCCCGATGTCAAAATGATGTCCCTCTCGTGGCCAGCGGCAGCCCTCTTCCGCACCAAGATGGCGACAGTCGAAGAGCCCAAACCGCCCGTATGCAAAGCGCTGCAAGCCTACCCCAACCACGGCCCCCGCCAAGGGCTGCACTAGCGCGCACCCCGCGTCTCTAGGGTTCTGGCTGCGACAACGGACACAGGCTGCCCCCTCCGCTCGTGCTCGACTCGACCAACCTTGACTATAAACCGACGATTCAGTCACGTCAGTCTCAGCCCTTCAGCGGGCGAGTCCCCAGCCAGGCCCGACACAGCCGTGCAGTGCAGCGCGACGAAGGCCCCGCGCAGAATCCTCGTGCCGCCCAATATCCTCAACCGTCACAACCGTAATCCAGCGTATGCTGCCGCTCCACTCGGCGCTGCCGCAGCGACGAGCCTCCCCCCCCCACGCTTCACAGAGATCAGAGGAGATCGCCCCTTCATGCGACGGCTCATCTGGACCAACCTGATCACCCTCGTAGCCGTCCATTGTTTGGCGGTCTACGGACTGATTCGCCTCGCATTCTTCGAGTTCTCCTGGGCCACGCTCATTCTGGGAATCGTCTGGTATGCCTGCTGCGGACTGTCGATTACCGGTGGCTACCACCGACTGTTCTCCCATCGCAGCTACACAGCTGCCTGGCCCTTGCGCCTTTTCTATCTGTGCTTCGGCGCGGGAGCTGTCCAGAACTCGGCACTAAAATGGTCGATCGACCACCGCGTTCACCACACCCATACGGACAAACCCCGGGATCCCTACAACATCAAGCGGGGCTTCTGGTGGGCGCACATCCGCTGGATTTACATTCGCGGCATTCCGCGAAGCGGTGAACAAGGCAAAGATCTGATGGCCGATCCTCTGGTGCGCTTTCAGAATCGCCACTACTTGGCCTTCGCGGTGGTCTTCACGGCCTTGTTGCCCGCTGCCATCGGGTCACTCTGGGGGGACGCCTTGGGCGGCCTCCTGGTCGCTGGCTTCTTGCGCCTGACCTTCCAATGGCACGCCACGTTCTCGGTGAACTCCGTGGCCCACTGGATAGGCAATCGCCCTTACAGCAACGCCACATCCGCCCGCGACAGCTTCGTCACGGCGCTGATCACCCTGGGCGAGGGCTACCACAACTTCCATCACCGCTTTCAGGCTGACTACCGCAACGGTATCCGCTGGTACCACTTCGATCCCACCAAGTGGTTCGTCTGGACCCTGCAATGGGCAAAAGTCACCGGAGCTCTCAAGCGCACCCCCAGCCGGGTGATCGCCGAAGCCAAGCGTAAAGTGCTGGCCAGCTCTCAGCGGGCCTTCACACCACAGTAAGCAGCCGGCCCCCGCTATCAGCGGTGGGCTTTGCCCGGCTTGCCTGCGTCGTTTGGCCTGCGTCGTTTGGGGTGGCTCACGGTCGTCTGGGGCAGCACTTCGTCAGATAACCACGTCCGTTCTCGGTCCTCAGTGCGTTCCATCAAACCAGCAGCGATTTCAGCGCAGCTCAGAACCCTGACCCTATCGCCCTGACGGCAGCCGAGGTGCCTCTCATGTTACCGCTCATCGCACTCAGCGCCTGGCTCACCGCCTCAGCCTTGCTGGGCTCCATGCTGGTGCCTTTCGATGACGATCCCGAGCAAGGCGAGGCCCCCGTGGCAGTGGCCCCAGCCCTGTCCCTGCACGCAGATGAGAGCGCCTTCGCGGCAGGGGCTCGAGAGGCGCTCAGCGAGCCCGAGCCCCTCCTTGGGGCTCCCAGCCTGCACAATGTCTTTCGCCTCAGCGAGCAGATCATCTCCGGCGGTGAACCCCACGACGACGCTGGCTTTGCAGCCATCGCAGCCCTCGGCGTCCGCACGATCCTCTCGGTCGACGGCAAGAGCCCAGATGCCGCCGCCGCTGCTGCCCACGGCCTGACCTACGTTCATGTGCCCATTCGCTACCGGGGCATCAGCGAAGACGAGCTGCTGCGGCTAACCAAGACCTTCCGCGAGAAGCCCGGGCCGTTCTATGTCCATTGTTTCCACGGGAAGCACAGGGGCCCTGCGGCTGCCGCCGTGGGACGTCTCGTAGTGGATGGAGCCTCGCGGCAACAAAGCCTCGCCGAAATGCGCCAATGGTGCGGCACCTCCTCAAAGTACGAGGGGCTCTACCAGACGGTGGCCGCCAACCAGCTACCAAGCGCAGCCGCCTCCGCTGCTTACGATTGGGACTTCCCCGCTGCCCGGGCTCACGCAGGCTTCCGCACGGTGATGGTCGAAGCCTCTAGGGCTTTCGAGACGCTCACCACCATGGAGAAGAATGGCTGGGCAGTGCCGGACGATCACCCGGACATTGACCCGGTCAACGAGTCCACCGTGCTGGCCAGCCTCTTCAGCGAAGCAGCGGCCCTCGACGATGTGACTTCCCAGCCCGACGACTTCCGCGACTGGATCCAGCAGAGCAGCTCGCAGAGCCTAGCGCTGCGCGACGTGCTCAGCGGTATTCGGCGCAACGGTGGCGAAGACTGGAGCACTGCCGACGCAGCCTACAAGGCGCTGAAGGGTTCGTGCACAGCCTGCCACAAGACGTACCGCAACGACTAGCCGAGTTCTTCACAGGCTGGTGTGTTCGCTGGCAGACTGGCGAGCTGCCTAGCTCACGGTCAGCCGCCAACTGGGCGTTGGCTACGAAGACCTAGCAGAGTCGTGATGCCCGGTCGGCCAACGCTCTCTCTAGCCGTACTCAGCCAGCCATAATCAGCCAGCCGTACTCAGCCAGCCGTACTCAGCCAACTCGTACTCAGCCAACTCGTACTCAGCCAACTCGTACTCAGCCAACTCGTACTCAGCCAACTCGTACTCAGCCAACTCGTACTCAGGGGATCGTGGCTGCGAGAGCGTTGCTCCCGGCGAGACCCTGCTCCGCCGAAGAGTCTTCGATCCAGACCTGATAGAGCACCTGAGTTCCTGCAGCCACCTCGCCGGTGGGCAGGCTGTCCACAAAGGCCAGAGAGCCCGTGACGTCGAGGGTGATGTCAGGAGAGAGAATGTCAGGGGAGGGCACCAAGACGCCGCCCTTGAACGAAGCGTTTTTCTGACTCAACCCCATGACCAGGGTGGCCTTGGCGAACGGGAGCCCGTTGCTCACGGTGAGCACAAAGCTCGAGCCCGCCTCCAAGCTACCCTTGCCGTCGAGATGCGGCACGCCGCTGCTGCCCGCAAGCCCGAAACCCAAATCAATCCAGGGGATAATCGCTTGGAGCGACACCGCCTGAACATGCCCTGGATCGGGGGCCACAAGACGAGTCGGCACGCCCACGAGCAGGTCGTTCCATCCGTCTCCGTTCATGTCGTCGGTGGCCACCACCACGACCCCCGAACCCAACCCGGCTGCGGTGGCGGAGAAGGCTGCGATGGTCGTCATCAGCAGGCCGGACGCCCCTGACCAAACCCGCGCCTCACCGCCTTCTAGCTTATCTGTGCCCGCCGCCACTTCGCCCCAGCCATCGCCGTCCTGGTCTTCGAGACCGGCCACGGAGAAACCGAGTCGGCAAGCGACGTCGTCTCCTACAAACAGCTGGTACAACACACCGGAGACCCCGCAGT
Organism: Pseudohongiellaceae bacterium; assembly: GCA_047638635.1. GTDB lineage: Bacteria > Planctomycetota > B15-G4 > B15-G4 > B15-G4 > CAZIAK01. The sequence continues at coordinate 4,191 of JBLIMM010000193.1, forward strand.
AGACCACGAGCCCACCCGCATCGAAGGCCCCGGCGTCGAGGCCCGGAATGCCCACGATCACGTCGGCCAAGCCGTCGCCGTCTACGTCAGGCACTCCTGCCACCGAGCTACCGTAAGCGTCGCCGTCGTTGTCACCGCTGCTCTTCCACAGCAATGTTCCGCCCGTACCAGAGTGCACACGGATGTAACCACTGGCGTTGGCGGTTTGCGGCGCGCCCACGATGAAGTCCAAGACACCGTCACCATTGACGTCACCGGCGGCAGCGACCGCTGTGCCCAGAGCGTCGTCTTTGCCCGAGCCCAAAACCCCATCGAAGAGAGTGACCCCACCGATGCCGCCGGCGCGATACACCCAAACAGCGCCCGACTGATTGTCCCCTTGTCGGGGAGCACCCACCGCGAGTTCCGCAATACCGTCCCCGTCGAGGTCGCCCAGGTTTGCGAGGGCAGCGCCGAAGTAAGAGTCGGGGGCAGCGCCAGCGAGGGTGGCGAGGATGTCGCCGTTGGTCCCGGAGCAAACGACCACTTGGCCGGCGCTCGAACCAGCCACAGAGTTCAGCGGAGAGCCCACAGCGAAGTCAGGAACACCATCGCCATTCACGTCTCCGCAGCCCACGACCGCGGCGCCAAAGTTTTCGCCAGGAACCTGCCCCCGCACCGTGAACAACGGCGCGCTAGACTTCCCGGAATAGACGTGAGCGCTGCCTACGAAACCAGCACCAAAGACATCACCCACAACGATGTCAGAGACTCCGTCGTTATCTACGTCGCCGAGAGCCGCAACCGAGCGTCCGAAGAACGCTTGGCCAGAGGCGCCTGTCCATGACTTCAGTGTGCTCTGCGCGTTGAGGACACCCATCCCGAAGATGAGCAGTCCAGGGGTTAGTACCCGAACCAGTTTGTGCATCGTGTGGTGTCGTCCACACGCGACCGCCGAGCCGACAGGCTCCGCCAGGGGATAGCCGCGAGTCTCTCGAGGCAGAACGATACCATCACCGGCGCGATTCGGGTTCCGTTCACTGCTTGTCATCTTGGCCGCTCCTCCGCGGTACACGCCCCGAGTCCGTCCTTAACGTTTTCGTTGGCGCAGTGCTTCACACCACTTCTACCTTGCGCCGAGAGTTGCTCGCCACTCGATCCGCAGGAGTCAGGATGCCGACGAAGTTCAACGGATCGCAGGCTTCCACCCATTGTGGCTCCCTCTCAGCGCCCCCCTCACGGCGCAGCTTACGCAGCAAAGTGACCGCTTCGGGCAGCGCAAACTGCTCGCCAGAGAAACCTGCGACAAAGCGTCCACCGCGCACTTCTCCGCGCACTTCCAGCCGACGACATTCCCGGTGAATCTCGCGCCAACTGATGGGCAAGCGTTCGCGATCGTAGACCCGGCGAAACAAAATGCCGGTGCGCTGCAACAACTTGCGGGCGACAAACTCTGGATCGACCGCACATTCTGACTGAGAGACGGCGCTGCGAAAAAGGCTCCAGCGCCCCAGGGGTACCGGGCCGCCCGCACCTCGACGGGGACGGCGACGGGGCGCGAACAGCTTGCGCAATCCGCCAAAACCATCGCAGGTCGCCAGCCCCAGGCCGACCAGCTGCGACAGGCCCGCATCGAGCTGGTTCTCAAGCAAGCCCGATCCCGACGCTAACTCTTGAGGAAAGCATGCACCCCGAGCCGAGAGCAGCTCCAACAACTGCTGTCCTTCGCTGCGCAAACTCCAGGCATCACCAGGAGTCGCAAGCGCGGACCACAGCGGCAACTCGTCCCGCAACATGAGAGCGACGGGCGTCGAGCGAATCGTAGCCACGGACGCTCCCCATAAGCGGCCCCAAAGCACCTGCCCCGACATCATCAACTCGTCGAGCCACGCCGGTCGATACCCGGCCACACGCGCCGGCAACACGGAACGCTCCCATTCTGCAGCGGGCACTTCAAATCCCGACAACTGCCGGACCACCTCCAGCACACCTTGCGGGCCTTCGAGTTGATGGGCAGGGTCAATGTGCTGCCATGCCGTCAAAAAGCGCAAGAAGTCCGCAGCCGAGACAGGCTCGATCTCTGCCCGCAAACGAGCCAGGGTGTAGCGATGGATGCGGGCCAACAAGCGTCGGTTGCACCAGGCTTTCTGGCCCTGCAAACGAGTGCGCAACACGACGCCCTTCGACTCCAAAGCGACGAGTAAGGACAGCTGTTTCGGATCATCTGTGACCATGGGCCCCAACGCTTCTAAGCGCCCAGCTAGCAGCGCCTCTTCGTCGTCACGATCGACTTCGGTGGCGTACCAACGCTGCCCTTCGTGGAGCACCCGGCCTGCCCCGTGAAGGCGGCCAAGCCACGGCGCAAAGGGCGCGGCCTCTTCGTCACTGATCCAGCCCATCCACAGCAAACACTCGTGCAACTCTTCGTCGTTTGCCGGCTGGGGCCAAGCCTCCGAGCGCACACGCTCGACGGCTGCTGGGTCGAGAGCGCCAATGGTGTCCGCGTCTTCACGAGACAACCCGCGACGGGAACGCACAGCCTGAGTGCGTCGTTCCTCAAGGGGAGCGTCATCCAAGAAGGTGTAGGGCTGGGCCGAAAGAATGCCCGCAGAAAACACCGACGGCTCCGGGAGATCCACCGAATGGGTTTTGATGTCGCCCGACTCGATGCCTTTCAAGATCTGCAGCAAGCCTTCGAGGTCCATGGCTTCGGTGAGGCAGTCCTCTACGGTTTGCTCCACCAGCGGGTGCTCCATGGGGACGGGTAAATCCCCCGGGGGAAGCGTCTCAAAGCAGGCCATCGCCTGGGGGAATGCAGCCACGAGCAAGTCGTCGGCGCGCATCCGCAGCAGCGGCGCGGGGACACGTTTGCCACCGCGCGTTCTGGGCAACGCCAACGAACGGGTGGCGTTCCAACGCCAGCGGGTCATGAACATGGGCGCGGCCAACAAGGCCTGAATCAAAACCTCCCGGGTACTGTTGCTGTGCAAGAAGCCGAACACGCTCTCCAACGGAAAACTGTGCTGGGGACCGAGGGACAAGAGAATCGCTTCTTCGCTGGCGGCAGCCTGTAACTCGAAGCCAAAGCCGCGGCAGAAACGCTTGCGCAAAGCCAGCCCCCAGGCCCGGTTGATCCTTCCACCAAAGGGTGTGTGCAAGATGAGTTGCATGCCACCGGTTTCATCGAAGAACCGCTCGGCCACGATGCAGTCCTGCGTCGGCACGACACCAAGAGCCTTGCGCCCGGCCGCCAGGTAAGCAGCCAGTTGCTCCGCCGCTTCGAGGCATAACCCGCAATGGTCGACCAACCACTGGGCGCCATCGCAGCCCTCTCGTTGAGCGGCGATTTCAGCAGAGAGCTCGCGAGTTCTGGACGGAGCCTCACCCAACCAGAAGGGCAACGTCGGTGGTTCGCCTTGAGCGTCCGCCACACGCACCACGCCCGACTCGACCCGCAGGATGCGCCAACTGGTGTTGCCCAGCTGAAAGATGTCACCCGCATTAGCCTCCACGGCGAAGTCTTCGTTGAGCGTACCCACAAAGAGGTTTTCGGGATCGAGGCGCACCTCGTAGTCGGCCGTGTCGGGAATCGCCCCGCCAGAGGTGAGCGCCGGAAGCCGCGCCCGCTTCGTCGCCATCAAGCGCCCGCCCACGTCGTCCCGATGGAGCAGGGCCCAACGCCCTTCGCTGTGCAAGTTCACCACCCGATCGAAGTCAGCCCGAGTGAGCTCGCGATAGGGCCACGCTCCACGGAGCAAGTCGAACAATGCCGTTTGCTCCCACTCGCCGCCCACGCAGCTGGCCACGATTTGTTGGGCCAAGATGTCCATGGCTGGAGGAGGACTCAGCGTGCGATCGAGTTCGCCCCGCCCCACAGTGCTCAGCAACGCTGCGGCCTCCGCCAGCTCGTCAAGAGTGAGCGGGAACATCAGCCCCTTGGGCGTGCGATGCACTCCGTGACCAGCTCGCCCCACACGCTGCAGCAAGGTCGCGATGGAACGGGCCGACCCCACCTGCAAGACCAGGTCCACGTCGCCAATGTCGATACCCAGCTCAAGCGAGGCCGTCGCCACCAACACGGACAACTCGCCGCGCTTCAGTTGCTGTTCCGCTTGCAGCCGCGTGTCCTTGCTCAAGCTGCCGTGGTGGCAAGCCACCGCACCATCGCCCAACACGTCTGTCAGTCGCGCAGCCAGACGCTCGGCCAACTTGCGCGTGTTCACGAAGATCAACGTGGTGCGGTGAGCCTTCGCCAGCTCGGCCATGCGGGTGTAAATAGCTCCCCACTGCTCGTGGGAGCACACCGCGCTCAATGGCGAACCGGGCACCTCAACGCCTAGCTCTAGGTGACGCAGGTGTCCTGCATCGACGATTTCGCACGGGCGGTCCACGCCCACGAGCAGCCGAGCCACCTGGCTCACGGGGTTCACCGTGGCCGACAGACCAATGCGCTGCACGCCCCCTGTCAGCTGCTCAAGGCGCTCAAGCGACAACGCCAAATGACTGCCGCGCTTGTCGCGGCTCAAGGCGTGAATCTCGTCCACGATGACGGTCTTCACCGAACCCAACATCTTCTGCCCTCCCGCAGAAGTCAGCAGGATGTACAGAGACTCAGGGGTCGTCACCAAGACGTGAGGATGGCGGCGCAGCATCTTGGCTCGCTCGCTCGCGGTGGTGTCTCCGCTGCGCACCGCGACCTTGACCTCGGGCAAAGCTGGATCCAGCTCCCGCAGGGCTGCGAGGGGCCCGGAGAGGTTCTTTTGGACGTCGTTGCTCAGGGCCTTCAAGGGCGAGATGTAGAGCACCTGGGTGGCGTCAGGAAGAAGCTCTCCTTGGCGCAGAAGGCTA
>JBLIMM010000194.1:0-9002 GCA_047638635.1 Pseudohongiellaceae bacterium
CTATGTGCCCGCAGATGGGCAACCCGGTCACCGACGAGGGTGGTTCGGTCGAATGGAACGGCATGACCGTGGGCTTCTGCTGCGATGGCTGCGGCGAGAAATTTGAAGCCCTGGACGACATGAGCAAGGGTGCGGCTCTGGTAAAGGTCGGCGTCGAAGTCGACGGCTGAGCCCTGACCCTCGCAGCACCCTTCGGCTGGCGAATCGCGAGTTCGAAGGGTGCTGTGGCAGCGCTGTGGCTGGCACGGTGGCTTTAGCAGCCAGCAGTTGCTTCCGATAAAGCAGTACACTCCTAAGACGTCGCTCTTGAGAGTGGTTGTTCCTGCCGGTGAGGTTTCATGCCTGAACGCTTCGTTTCCCTGTTGCTGGTCCTGGGGCTCTTGCTGCCTCAGTGGTCGCTGTGTACGGGGCGCGATGTTTCAGAAACCGGCTGCACGACTCGCTCAGACTGTTGCTGCGGTGAGACTGCTCCCGCGCCCGAGTCTGGGCCAACGGTCGCCGCCGAGTTCCCTGGCTTTGGTGGTTGTCCCTGCTTCGCCGAGACTCCCAGTGTGCCTGCGCCACTCACCGGCCTGGCGCTGGCCGAGTCGGTGCCGGCGCCGCTGATTTCCCAGTCGTCGCGAGAAAGCTCGCCGGTCGACGTGGTCGATTGGTCAGGGCTCGCAAGCGCCCGAGATCAGGAGCCTGGGGGCGAGCTGCCCACGAGGCCGTTACGTCTCAGCACAGGTGTCTGCCTGATTTGATGGGCCGTTGAGAGCCCCCGCTTCGGCGGGTTGGATGCGCACGCTGCACCCCGGTCGAGGGGGGTAGGTCTGGAGCGCTCGTGGGTCGGCTTCGTGCTGCCCATCTCTCGTGATACAGCTGCCTTGCGACACCACAGCTGCCCTGCGACACCACAGCTGCCTTGCGACACCACAGCTGCCCTGCGACACCACAGGTGTCTGCCTTGGAGTTCGTTTCGTGAATCGCCTTCACCATTTATTGATCAGACCCTTGTGGCTAGCCGTGGCTGCGCTGAGTGTGGCCCCTGGGTGCTCCACGCCACACAGTGGGTACGATCGGGGCATCGACGCTTGGGATGCTGTGGTCGAAGAGCTCCCCGAAGGTTTGCCCCAGGCCTTGGGCGACAGCTCGACCTTGTCTGATCAACTGATCTGGGCGCGGTTCTACAACCCGGCGGTGCGGGCAGCCGCACACCGTTGGCGCAGCGCCTTGGAGCAAGTGCCTCAGAGTTCTGGCCTGCCCGACCCGCGGCTGACCTTCGGCTACTTCATCGACGAGGTGGAGACTCGCACCGGTCCCATGGATTGGCGTCTGGGAGTAAGCCAGCGGTTTCCTTGGTTTGGTTCGCTTGATCTCGCCGGGCAGGTGGCCGTCGACATGGCTGAAGTCGCTCGGGAGCGCTGGCTCGCGGCCCGGCAAGCGGTGAGCTTGGAGGTGCGCACGGGATGGTACGAGCTGGCCTATCTGGATGCGGCCATCGACGTCACTCGCGGCCACCGAGATCTGATGATCAGCTGGGAGAGTGTGGCCCGCACGCGCTACGCCACGGCACTCGGTTCTGACGCGGACGTGATTCGCGCGCAAGTCGAGCTCGGCAAACTCGACGACCGTCTGCGTTCCCTCGAAGATCTGAAGCGCCCGTTGTCCGCGCGATTGAACGGTGCGTTGAACCGACCGGCGGGAGCGCCTTTGCCCACCACAACCCTCGAGCACGGTGGTGTCGACGCCGCTCGGCTCGAGATCCTGGGGCTCGCCGAAAGTCTCGACCACAGCAGCCCCGAGCTCCGCGCGAGATCTTGGGCCATCGAAGCCGCCGAGCAGCAGTTGCGCCTGGCCGACAAGCAGTTCTACCCAGACTTTTCGCTGGGCCTCGACTACACCAACGTCGGTTCGGCCCGGGGCCCCGGCGTCTCCGGTTCAGGGGATGACGTGCTGGCCATTACCACGGGCATCAGCTTGCCCCTGCGTCGAGGCCAACTGAACAGCGCCAAGAGGCAGGCTCAGGCGCAGAAGGCGGCGGCCCAGGCTGACTGGCGGGCAGCGCACAATCGTATGTCCGCTGAGCTGGAGCTTGGCCTCTACAGCGTGCGCGACGCCGAGCGGCGCATCACCTTGTACTTGAACACGCTGGTCCCCAAAGGGCAGCAGTCGATTTCGAGCACCACAGTGGCCTACCAAGCGGGGGACGCCAGCTTTCTCGACTTGATCGATGCCGAGCGCGTGCTGCTGGAGTTTCAGTTGGCCACGGCGCGGGCGCGAGCAGATCACGCTCAAGCCCTGGCCACCGTTGAGCAGCTCACCGGCCGCGACCTCGGGTTGGAGGATTGACCATGTCTGTAGACCACAACGAGGACGCGAAGATGCAGAGCGGCGAACAGCACAAGGCCAGCGAGTCCGTTGCGCCAGGCACAGCGCAGTCTTTTAGGGGCAGCTCTCTGGCGTGGCTCATAGCGCTGTCGCTGGGCGTGTTGCTCGGCCGATATGCCTGCGTGCCCGAGGTCACCTCCGATGCCACGGGGCGGGCTGCAAGCGACGCCGCGTCTGGGATGAACTCCGCTGAGAGGAACTCTGCAGGCATGCATGACCACGGCGAATCGGTCGACGCTGTCTGGACCTGCTCCATGGACCCACAGGTGCGTCAGGACGGTCCGGGCTCGTGCCCCATTTGCGGCATGGATCTCATTGAGCTCGTTGCAGAAGACCGCACGGGACTCGACCCCGCTGCGTTGGTCATGAGCGAGAACGCCATGGCCCTGGCGAACATCGCTACCACCGCTGTGGTGCGCCGAGCAGTGAGCCACGAAGTGCCCATGGTGGGCAAGGTGGCCTTCGACGAAACCCGGCTGAGTTACATCACCGCCTGGGTGCCCTCGCGCTTGGACCGACTGTTCGTAGATTACACAGGCGTCTCCGTGCGCAAGGGCGACCACATGGCGGAAGTCTACAGCCCGCAACTGATCGCCACCCAGCAAGAGCTGCTCGGCGCAGTAGAAGCCGAAAGGCGCTTGAGTGGTGGGGGATTGAACGAGAACAACGGCATTGACGCCATCGTTCAACGGCAAGCGAGCTCGGTGCGCTCCGCACGGGATCGTCTTCGCTTGTGGGGCTTAGGCACCCAGCAGATCGACGAGATTGTGGCCAGTGGCGTGGTCCACGAGCACGTCACGATCAACTCCCCGGCCAGTGGCGTGGTCATCCACAAGAACGCGTTTCAGGGCGATCAAGTGGGGACCGGTACGCGCATTTACACCATCGCCGACCTGTCGACGTTGTGGGTGCAGCTGGATGCTTACGAGAGCGACTTGGCTTGGTTGCACTATGGGCAGCGGGTGCAGTTCAGCAGCGCCGCGTGGCCGGGTGAGGTGCGCGAAGGTCGCATCAGCTTCATCGACCCTGTGCTCGACCCGCAGACGCGCACGGTCAAGGTGCGCCTCAACGTGGACAACTCCGACGGCAAGTTGAAGCCGGACATGTTCGTGCACGCCATCGTCGAAGCGCCGCTGATGGACGGTGGCCGGTTGGTGGACGCGGAGTTGGCCGGGCTGTTCATGTGCCCCATGCATCCAGAGATTGTCGCGGAAGAACAGCGTGCTTGCGACGTGTGCGGCATGGCCTTGGTCACCACAGAAGAGCTGGGATTTCGCAGCGGAAAAGTGGCCGAGTTGCCTCTGGTGATCCCTGCCACGGCGCCGTTGATCACTGGGAGCAGAGCGGTGGTTTACGTGCGAGACACCAGCGCCACAGAACCGACGTTCGTAGGGCGCGTCGTGGTGCTTGGCCCCCGGGCCGGGGATGTCTACGCGGTGCAGAGCGGCTTGCAGGAGGGAGAGCAAGTGGTGGTGTCCGGGGCTTTCAAGATCGATAGCGAGCTGCAGATTCACGCCCGGCCGAGCATGATGAACCCCGCGGCAGAACCGCTGTTGCCGCCCGCCGTACTCCGTGAGCTGGGGACGCTGTTGGCGCCGTACCTGGGGTTGCAATCAGCGTTGGCGAATGACGACGCCGCAGCGGCGCGGGATGCGGCGCGCCAGTTCTCAGAGGCTCTCGAACAGGCCTCCCCTGGAGAGCTGGACTTGGGCGACCAGGAGTCGTGGAAGGCTTTGCGAACGTCCCTAGAAACGGACAGTGCTGGGCTGTCGGCGACCCTGAATCTGGCTGATATTCGTGGTGCGTTTGCACCGTTGAGTCAGACCATGATCAGGGCGTTCGAGGGTCTGGGTCGTTTGTCCGAACAGGGCTGGGGTGTCTTTCATTGCCCCATGGCTCTGGGCGAAGGCGCGTCGTGGTTGTCCCCCAGTGACGAGGTGCTGAACCCGTACTTCGGCGAGAGCATGTTGCACTGCGGTGAGCGGCTCGGCGACCTGGGCCAGCGGGGCATGGCTAGCGTAGCCGAGAAGGCCGCGGTGGCCGAAGTGCCCAGCTCTGCTATGGGGGCGCACTGACCATGCTCTCTGGCCTGATTCGCTTCTGTCTTGAGCAACGGCTCGTTGTGGTGTTGCTGCTGCTGTTCATCGTGGGTTGGGGTGTGATGGTGGCGCCCTTCGATTGGGATCTGGGCGACTTCCCCCGAGACCCAGTGCCCGTGGATGCCATCCCGGACTTGGGCGAAAATCAGCAGATCGTCTTCACCGAATGGATGGGCCGCTCGCCTCAGGACATCGAGGACCAGGTGACCTATCCCCTGACGGTTTCGCTGTTGGGCGTGCCTGGGGTGAAGACGGTTCGCTCGTACTCGTTCTTCGGGTTCTCCAGCATCTACGTCATCTTCAAAGAGGATGTCGACTTCTATTGGTCTCGCTCGCGAGTGCTGGAGAAGCTCAACAGCCTGGCCCCGGAGACTTTGCCCGAGGGGGTCAAGCCAGCGTTGGGCCCAGATGCCACGCCCCTTGGCCAGGTCTTCTGGTACACGCTAGAAGGCCGGGATAGCGCAGGAAACGTCACCGGCGGTTGGGGCTTGGACGAGTTGCGCACGGCTCAAGACTGGTACGTGCGCTACGCCTTGATGGCTGCGGATGGCGTGGCTGAGGTGGCCTCCATCGGTGGACACGTGCGCGAGTATCAGGTCGACGTAGACCCCAGCGCCATGCGCGCGTGGAATGTCACCCTCGAGGAGGTGGTGGCGGCGGTGCGCGGCAGCAACCTCGAAGTGGGAGCGCGGGTTCTAGAGATCAACCGAGTGGAGTACTTCGTTCGGGGCTTGGGCTGGATCTCGACCATCGAGGACATCGAGCAGTCGGTGATTCAGTCCCACGATGGTGTGCCCGTGCGGGTGGGCGACGTGGCGCATGTGTCACTGGGGCCGGCCATGCGACGGGGCGCCCTGGACAAGGGTGGCGCTGAAGCGGCGGGCGGGGTGGTGGTGGTGCGCTACGGCGAAAACCCCATGGCGGTGATCAAGAACGTGAAGCAGAAGATCGCCGAGATCTCTGCGGGTCTGCCGCGCAAGACGCTGACCGATGGCACCGTGTCCCAACTGACCATCGTGCCGTTCTACGATCGCTCGGGGCTGATTCACGAAACCTTGGACACACTCGATTCGGCTATCACCGAAGAGATTCTGGTGACCGTCATGGTGGTGTTGTTCATGGTGATGCACCTGGGCTCTTCGCTGCTGATCGCTGCGTTGCTGCCCCTGGCCGTGCTGTTCACCTTCGTCTGCATGAAGCTGTTCGGTGTGGACGCGAACATTGTGGCTCTCTCTGGCATCGCCATCGCGATCGGCACCATGGTCGATATGGGCATCGTGCTCTGCGAGAACATTCTCAGTCGCTTAGAGGACGCCGGGCCTAGCGAGTCGCCTCTCGAAGTCGTGCACTCGGCTAGCACTGAAGTGGGTTCGGCGGTGCTCACTGCGGTGGCCACCACCGTGGTGGGGTTCTTACCCGTGTTCACCATGACCGGCGCAGAAGGCAAGCTCTTCGGGCCCCTGGCCTACACAAAAACTTTTGCGCTCATTGGTGCGGTGGTCGTGGCCCTGGTTTTGATTCCACCCTTTGCGTTGATGCTCTTTCCTGCTCGGAGCGGACGGCTGGCACTGTGGCTGCGGCCCAAGTTGCAGCGTCGTCCCCGGCTGGCCAAGTCGTGGACATGGTTGGTGACTCTCGTGGCCATCGTCTGGGTGGCCCGTCTGCTAGCGCAGCATTGGGAGCCCTTGGGCGAGGAGCGGGGCGAATGGCGCAATCTCGTTTTCGTGCTCGGGGCCACGCTCGGTTTGCTGTTCAGCTTTACGATGTTTCGCCGTTGCTACGAGCGACTATTGCGCTGGTGCCTGGGGCATAAGTTGCTGTTTCTCTCGCTACCCGTGGGGCTGGTGATCTTCGGGCTCACGGTCTGGTTGGGCTTTGACACCGTCGCCGGAGTGCTGCCCCAGGGCATGCAGGCTGTGGGGCTGGATGGCAGCGGCTTGCGTCAGTCGAGCACTTGGAGCCGAGCAGCTCACGCGCTCCCTGGATTGGGCAAGGAGTTCATGCCCGACCTGGACGAGGGCAGCTACCTGTTCATGCCTACGACCATGCCTCACGCCTCTATGGGTGAAGCTCTCGAGACCTTGGCCACGTTGGACCAGGCCATCGAGACCGTGCCCGAAGTGTCCCTGGCAGTGGGCAAGATCGGCAGGGTCGAGAGCCCCCTCGATCCGGCGCCCATCTCCATGGTCGAGACGGTGATCAACTACTCACCTGAGTACGATGTGGACGATCGCGGGCGGCGCATGTTGTACCGCTACGACGAAGACAGTGAGGAGTTCGTGCGCAACGTTCAGGGCGCGCTGATTGTCGATGCTGGCGGGCGTCCCCATCGCAACTGGCGCGAACACATCCGCAGCGCTGACGATATCTGGGACGAGATCATTGCAGCGACCCAGCTCTTGGGGGTGACCTCTGCGCCGCGGTTGCAGCCCATTGCCGCCCGGCTGGTGATGTTGCAGAGCGGCATGCGTTCGCCCATGGGCATCAAGGTGTTCGGCCCCGACCTGCAAACTCTCGACCGGGTCGTGCTGGAGCTCGAAGCGCTGTTGGCCCAGGTGCCATCGGTGAAGGCCAACACCGTCTTAGCAGATCGAGTGGTGGGTAAGCCCTATCTCGAAATCAACGTAGACCGTCGAGCGGCGGCTCGCTATGGCGTGACCATCGCCGCCGTGCAGAGTGTGATCGAGACAGCGCTGGGCGGGCGGCGAGTGACCACCACGGTCGAAGGCCGCGAGCGCTACCCCGTGCGGGTGCGCTATATGCGCGAGCTGCGCGACAGCATCGAGAGCATGGACCGGGTGCTTGTGCCCACGCCGAACGGGGCGCAAGTCCCTCTGTCCCAGTTGGCTGCTGTGGAGTTTCGTCGCGGCCCCCAGGTGATCAAGACTGAAGACACGTTTCTTACCGCCTACGTGATTTTCGATCGGCTGCCGGGCACCGCAGAAGTCGATGTGGTCGAGCAGTGCCAGAGGTTCTTGCAGCAGCAGCTGGATAGCGGTCAGTGGGAGTTGCCCGCAGGAGTCAGCTACGTCTTTGCAGGCGTCTATGAAAACCAGTTGCGTGCGGCGGCCACCCTGCGATTCGTGCTGCCCTTGGCGCTGTTCTTGATCTTCTTGATCCTCTATTTGCAGTTCCGTTCGGTGTCTACGAGCTTGCTGGTTTTCGTGGGCGTCTTCGTGGCTTGGTCCGGGGGCTTTCTGATGGTCTGGCTCTACGGCCAACCCTGGTTTCTAGACTTCGATGTGTTTGACGTGTCCATGCGCGGCCTCTTCAGCGTGCAGTCACTCAACTTGAGCGTGGCTGTGTGGGTTGGGTTTCTGGCGCTGTTCGGCATCGCTACAGACGACGGCGTAGTGGTCTCGACCTATTTGCAGCAGTCGTTCGCTCGGCTAAGTCCGCAAAGTGTTTCTGCCGTGCGAGACGCTGTGGTGGCTGCCGGTTTGCGCCGTTGTCGCCCTTGCTTGATGACCACCGCCACGACGATTCTGGCATTGCTGCCGGTACTCGCCTCCCAAGGGCGGGGCGCAGACGTGATGATGCCCATGGCCGTTCCTGCATTTGGTGGAATGGCCGTGGCCCAGTTGACCATGTTGATTGTGCCCGTGCTCTACAGCGCCATCGAAGAGCGGCGCTTGAAGGGCGGGCCCGCACTAGCGCATTCTCCATCACCAGATTGACCTTTCTGTCTATCCCGCTTTCTGAAGAGCCTCTCATGCTGACTTTCCTCGCGTCTCTTGTGTTGACCGTGGCACCTCTTGTGCCTCTTGATGACGCTGCTGTCATCGCCGCCCAAACCCCTTTCTATCCCAGCAACACATGTGTCGTTTCTGGCGAAGATTTGGGCAGCATGGGCGACGCCATTTCGGTAGTGGCTGATGGCCGTCTGTTCAAGGTGTGCTGTAAGGGTTGTGTGAAGAAGATTCATGCAGAGACAGCTGCCTTCTCCGAGGTGCTCGACGCTGCAGTGATGGCCAAGCAAGGCGCTCACTACCCCCTCGAGACTTGCCCTATCTCTGGAGAGAAGCTCGATGGCGCTGCGAAGTCAGTGATTGCTGACGGTCGGCTGATCAAGGTGTGCTGCGGTAATTGCGCCGGCAAGGCCAAGCGCGACCCGTCGCCGTTGTTCGCCAAGCTCGACGCAGCTTGGATGGCCGCCCAGCAGGACAGCTACCCCCTGGAGACTTGCGCGATCAGCGGCGAGCCCTTGGGCGACAATCTGAAAGAAGTTCTCTATGGCACCAGCCTGGTGAAGTTTTGCTGCGGTGGCTGCGTGAAGAAGTTCCGGGCAGATCCCACGGCGGCCCTGGCGGTTGTCCATGCTGCATCCATGGAAGCCCACGGCAAGCGGGGCATGCACGCAGCTCACGGTGAGGCCGAAGGCCGCGGGCATGAAGGCCACGGTGAAGGCCACGACGGCGATCACGAGGATGATCACGAGGATGATCACGAGGATGATCACGAGGATGATCGCGGCCAGGGCGCGCAGGGCTAGTCGTCCCGCAGAACGCTATTCGCGTCACCCAGCACCACGAG
>JBLIMM010000195.1:0-8849 GCA_047638635.1 Pseudohongiellaceae bacterium
GGTGACGTCCTCCATGCTGCAGGCCACGGGGCGATTGGCGGCCGTCATTGGGGTGAGCTTGGCCATGACCTTCTTGGTGCTGCTCGTGCCCCTCGACCCCCACGGTGGACGCACGATTGTGGCTGGCTTGCGTTCCCCTGCCCATGAGTTGGTCCACGACGGGCACAGCAACATCATGATCTGCCTCGATTTGCCCGAGGCCGTCGATGACCTGCGCATCTGGGTCGACGGGCTGCGCTTGCGTGGGGGGGCCGCGCGGGCCACCACGCCTGACAATCCGCTCAGTGTGCCGTTTGCCGCACAGCGCACCGAAGAGGGACGACACCGGCTGCGGGTGGAGTCTGTGCGCGACGGCCGTATGACTGTGATCGCTGATCAGCCGCTGGCGATTCACAGGCAGCGGCAGCTGTCCCATCGAGACCTTGCCATGGTGGCGTTGGGCTTGGGGCTGCTGGGTTGGCTCGTGGCTCGCAGGCGACCCACGGGCGCCTTGGTGGCCGTGGCGGTGGTGGGCGTCGATGTGCTGAGCCTTGCTGCGGGCTACAACCCGGCGACCCCCGTCGGCGAGTTGTTTCCGCCCACGAAGTCTGTGACCTGGCTGCAGCAGCAGCAGGCTGAGCACGGACCGTTTCGTGTGTTCACAGAGGGCACGGTTCTGCCTCCCGATACTCAGTTCGCCGTGGGGCTGGAACATCTGCTCAGCTACGACAACCTGGGCTACCACCGTACGTATCAGCTGCTCATTGAAGTGCCACTCAAGATGGACGCGTTCGCGTCGTTTAGCTTCTCCGAAGAGACCGTCGACTACGGCAGCCCGCGCTTCGACTTGCTCGATGTGCGCTACATCCTGACCGGGCGCCAGACCGATTTGAGCCACGTCGAGGGCCTCTCCTTGGTCCACGAAAGCGAGCTGCGCATTTGGGAGAACCTCGACAACCTGGGCCGGGTGTTCCTGGTGGGCGAGACCGCCGTCATGGGCCCCGAGACGCGCAGCGATCTGTTGCTGCTCGACCCGGGTAAAGTGGCGTTTCTCGAGCATCAATGGACTGCTCCCCTGGGCGGCAGGGGCACGGCGCGGATGATCTCTCACGAGGCGGGCGAAGTGCTGATCGAGTCAGTGAGTGATGGGCCCGCGCTGGTGATCTTCACCGAGAACTACGCGCCGGGTTGGGAGGCTTCCGTCGACGGTGGAGACTTCGAGGAGACCATTCCGGCTTACATCGCTTGGCAGGGCATCGTTGTGCCCGAAGGCACACACGAGGTGCGCTTGCGATACGCCCCGGCTTCCTTTGCCTGGGGACGTGCCGTGTCCATCGTGAGCTTAGCGGTGTTGCTGCTCATGCTGGGGTTGCCCCGCAAACGAGGCTAGAGCCCGTCGAGATACTCGTCGAGGTCGGCGGCGTAAGCTCGCAGGATGCCTTCCCGGCGGTGCTTGTGCTGGCGCACTCGCAGAGGGCTCATCGCCATGACGATCAGGTAGTACAGGGCGGCGCCTGCGAGGGCACCGTCGAGCACTGCAGGCGGCGGGCCTAGCCCCACAACGAGCGCCAAGGCCACCACGCCGTAGACCATCAGGTTGCGGGCCATGAACCAGCCGAAGCCTGACTGCCAGCTGCGTTCCAGGCCCATGTCTCGCAGCTGCATCCAGGCCAAGCTGGTGCGGGACAAGATCTCAAGAGCCTCGTTGCTGCCCAGCTGGGCAGTGCTGAGATCGGCCATGAGCAGCCGGGGATCGCCGGGGTGGGGCAGCTCTTGGCGGGACCGCTCGATGAGCTGGGCACGGGCCTCGCCGGACAAGCTCACGTGGCGCGATCACCCCAGATGACCTTGATGAAGCTCCAGAGCACCAAGGTGATCACAAAAAACCAGGCTGCACCGATGAAGATCCACGAAGCCGTGGTCATCTCGGGGCTCTCAGGCAGGGGCATCTGCTGCAACAAGAAGAGAGGCATCAGGCGTCCTCCTCGAGAGTTTCAAGGGAGCGGAAGCGACCGCGGCGGCTGGCCACGAAGACAAGGCTCACGAAGAACGCGAGCAACGCCAGCATGAGTGTGCGGGCCAGCTTCGCGTTGCCACGAGTGAGCTCGGTGTACGCTTTCTTACCGGGGTCCATCTCGAAGTTCAGGACGGGCCAAGCATCGTTGATGCCCCACAAGAGAAGCATGCCGATCAACATGAACGGCGTGACCCAAGTCATGATGAACTTGAAGATCCGCGGGATCTGGATGTCGGAGCCGTGATGGATTTCTCTCCAGGCACGGTTGGAACCGAAGACCCACATGAACAGCACCACCTCGATGGTGGAGAAGAGCACCAGGCCGAACGTGCCAGCCCAGTAGTCGATCTCATCGAGCACGCCCTCGAGCAAGATGACCGGCTGCACGCAAATCAAGATGATCAGGCCCACGATCGCCGCAGCTTTTCTGCGGCTGAAGCCCAACGTGTCTTCGAAGAAGGCCATGGTCGGTTGCGACAAGGCCAGGGAAGACGTGATGCCAGCAACGAAGAGCAAACCGAACCACAGGGTACCCAAGACTTGCACGCTCGCGGGGCCAGGCTCCATGCCGAACATGGGCGTCTGAGCGAAGATGTGGGGCATGGTGATGAAGGCCAAGCCCATGTTGCCCGAGCTGGCGTCCCAAACCCCTTGGCTGCCTAGAAAGACGAAGGCTGCTGGGATAGCCAGGGTGCCGCCGAGGATGACCTCGCAGAACTCATTGGTGGACACGGTGGCCAAGCCAGTGAGGGCGATGTCGTCGTCCCGGGTGAGGTACGAGGCGTACGTGTTGATCGCGCCCGAGCCTACGGACAAGGTGAAGAAGATCTGTCCCGCAGCGGCGAGCCAAATGATGGACGCTTCGGAGGAGAACAGGCGCTGCCAGTCAGGCTGCCAGTACAGGGCCAAGCCATCCATGGCGGTGCGGCCATCCACGGGGGGCAGAGTGAGCACTCGGGCCACCAGGGCGATGGCGCAGAGCAGCAAGATCGGCATGCCAATCTTGGCGATGACCTCAATGCCCTTGCTCAATCCTCGGGAGAGAACCCAGAGGTTCACGGCCACGGTGATGCCAAAGAAGATGTAAGCGGTGTTCGTGCCTTGCCAATCGGCCTGGCCCATGAAGCCACCGCCGGCACCCAGGTAGTTCGTGAAGTGCTCTGAACCCGCTGCGCCGCTGATCGCCCCAGTGGCTGACTGCACGGCGTAGCCCAATGTCCACGACTCGATGTAGACGTAGTAGATGACGATCAGCAGGGGCATGACCACGCCCAGGGCTCCAACGTACTTGGCCCAGCGCATCTTGGTCAGGCTCTGGAACATGCCTGGGGCGGTGGAGTAGCCGAAGTGCCCGCCGCGTCGACCGATGCCCCATTCCATCCACATCAGTGGGATGCCGAGGAGCAGCAGGCAGACAAAGTAGGCCACCATGAACGAGCCTTGGCCGTTCTGCACCGCCTGGTTGGGGAAGCGCAGGAAGTTACCCAGGCCCACGGCATTACCCGCCATGGCCAGGATCAGCCCGAGGCGTGAGCCCCACTGCTCGCGATCCGGCGGCGGGGCGTAGTCGGTCGTGCTCATGGAATCCCTCTCGGCAACGGTCTGATGGCACGCTGTTTCTAGGTGAGTGGGGCCCTTCAGACAAGTGTCCGTCTGAATCGCAAACTCGGCCAGGGGCTCATCGGTGATAAGTTGCCGGCCCGTTTGCCCAGCCATAGGAACTCTCTCGTGATGCCCATCGATGCAGTGATTTTCGACATGGACGGCGTGCTGGTAGACAGCGAGCCGCTGCATTTCACCACCACGAACGAAGTGCTCGCCCGGCGCGGCGTGTCCTTAGAGCAAGGGGCTTACAACGAGTGTATTGGCATGGACGAGCCTGCGTTTTTTGCCTTGCTCATCGAGCGCTTCGGTCTCGATGAGCCGCCGGACTTGCTGGCCCGGGAGCGGCTGACCTCGGCATTGGTGCGGCTGGCCACGAGCCCGCTGCCCCCCATGGAAGGGGTGCTGGAGTTGCTCATCTCGCTGCAGGCCGACGGCAAGGCTCTGGCCCTCGCTTCGTCGGCCACTCGGGCTCAGGTCGACCTGATTCTTGACCAGCTGGGCATCACCCGTCTTTTTTCTGCGATCGTCACCAAAGACGACGTGGAGCATGGCAAGCCCGCACCCGATCTGTTTCTTGAGGCGGCCCGTCAGCTGGGTCTTGAGCCCGCTGGCTGCTTGGTGATCGAGGATGCTGTTCTCGGTGTGGAAGCTGCACGGGCTGCGGAGATGGAGGCTCTCGCCTTTGTTTCCGCAGGCCGGGATGGGGCCGAGCATCTTGGCGCTGGGGCCCTGGCCGTGCTGACGAGTTTCTCCGGAATGACCGCAGAGAAGCTGGAAAAACTCACCGAGAGCTGAGTTCTCTGAGGTTGCGGGGCACAGCCCAGACAACACAGCGGACGCCTCTCCCCTTAGGAGAAGCGCCCGCTGGATACGGCGAAAGAAAAGAGCCAGTGGCTCTCAGCGACGCGTCGCCTTGCGGCGAGTGGTCTTCTTACGCGTGGTCTTCTTAGCAGCAGCCTTCTTGCTAGTGGTCTTCTTGGCTGTTGCCTTCTTACGCGTTGCCTTCTTGGCAGTGGCCTTCTTACGCGTGGTCTTCTTGGCGGTTGCCTTCTTGGCGGTGGCTTTCTTGCGAGTGGCCTTCTTGGCCGTCGCCTTCTTGCGCGTTGCCTTCTTGGCAGTGGCCTTCTTACGAGTGGCCTTCTTTGCCGTCACCTTCTTACGCGTGGTCTTCTTGGCGGCGGCCTTCTTACGAGTCGCTTTCTTTGCCGTGACCTTCTTACGCGTGGTCTTCTTGGCGGTTGCCTTCTTGGCGGTGGCTTTCTTACGAGTGGCCTTCTTGCGCGTTACCGTCTTGCGCGTGGCCTTCTTACGAGTGGCCTTTTTAGCCATGGTTGACGTACTCCCTTTTGCAAAAGGTCGACCAGAACGATTACGTGCGCTCCGGTTTCGATCTCTGTATCGGTGGCAAAGCGCACGAATGAACAGCTTCGCGGCTGTGAACGTCACAGACGATGGTGGGCTTGTAGGGGGCCCAACGTCACCGGATCGGACGGTTGGCGCAAAACTTCGTCGTCTTCAGGACACATCCGAGTTTTCGGCGAGAGCCCGTTCACCCTTTGTTCATAGGGATTTTCAAGAACGAGCAGGCGGGAATCGGTGAATGGTGCTGTTCCTGCCCGAGTTCGCCACAGGATCACCGCATGGCAATCTTCGGTGCGTCTTCGCGGAACAAAAAAAACTACGAAAAGAGCTTAGGTCCTCTCGCGAAAAGGGGCCTATGGCGCGAGATTCGCGCCATAAACGCGGAGCTTCTTTGGCACAGGATGGTTGACACGGGATGTCTCCGCTTGGTTTGCTCTGCGCCCTTCGAGCGAGAGTTCGAAAAACGGAGCACCCGTAGCTCAATTGGATAGAGCGTCGGTCTACGGAACCGAAGGTTGGAGGTTCGAACCCTCCCGGGTGTACCACTCTCCCTGGCAGCTGTGCCGACAGCCGCCGCAGCTGATGCTCCAGTGCTCATGGCGATCCCCGTGCTCATGGTGCTCAGGTGAGCGTCCGGCTGACAGGCTCGGAGCCCTTTCGAGGTCGATCAGCCTGAGTGACTTTCTGGGTGACGTCCTGGGTGACGCCCTGAGTGACGTCATCGATCTCGGATGGATCCACTGAAGGGAACCACTCAATGGGTGCCGCACCGTCCCCAGGACCTAGTGACGAGTTGCTCGATCGGGCCATGGCCTTGGCTCTCGATGAGGCTCAGCTGGCCTTCGAAGCGGACGAGGTTCCGGTGGGAGCGGCGATCTTTGCCCCCGGCGGCGAACTCCTGGCCCAGGCTCATAACGAGATTCTGAGCAGGGTCGACCCCACAGCCCATGCCGAGTGCTTGGCTCTGAGAGCGGCGGCGAAACGGGTCGGTGCTCCCCGCCTCCCAAGGGGGACGCTGCTGGTTTCTACCCTCGAACCCTGTGCCATGTGCGCCGGGGCGGTCGTGCTCGCCCGGGTGGATTGGCTGCTGTTTGGGGCCCTCGACCCCAAGACAGGTGCCTGCGGTTCCCTGCGCGACATCGTCCAGGATCCCCGGCTGAACCATCGTTGCACGGTGTTACCCAGGCGCCAAGAGGAGCATTGCGCTGGCTTGCTCACTGGCTTCTTTCGAGGGAAACGCTGACCCAGAGAGGGGCTCCAGAAAAGACGGTCCAGGTGGAGGGTTGAGCGGCGCGGCGCCGTTTCTATGATGCCCGGTCGGTTTCCCCATCAAGGGAGGCCGTCGCACAACACAAGTGCGGAGAGGTGACAGAGTGGCCGATTGTGCTCGCTTGGAAAGCGAGTGAGCGGGAAACCGTTCCGAGGGTTCGAATCCCTCTCTCTCCGCCAGTGTGCTGTGGTGCTTCCGCCGCAGCAGCTGGTGCGTAGCAAGACTTGTAGAAGCAACGTAGGACCCATGACCCTGAGCAATGCAAAACGTGACGTGGAGAGGTGACAGAGTGGTCGATTGTGGCGGTCTCGAAAACCGTTGTCCCGCGAGGGACCGTGGGTTCGAATCCCACCCTCTCCGCCACGTCATGTCTGTCTTGCTCGACTGGGAGGCGCCCTGCGCTTCCACGTCGATGATGGGGGTCGGTGGCAATCGGGACGCGTGAACCGGGTCAGGCCCTGACGGGAGCAGCCCTAAGCGAATGTTCTGTTGTGTTGCCGACTCCCTTCTTCGGCGTGGACGGCGTGGCGTCTGGGGCACTGGCCCATCCGGGCAGCAGCCCTGGTTTTAGCGCCTTGCCTGGCTGGCGCCTCGACGGCCAGCAGCCCGGTGGCGTAGGCTAGACGCATGGCTGCTTACACCGTTCTGGCCAATCGCTATCGGCCGCGCATCTTCGACGACGTTGTGGGCCAACAAGACGTGGCCCGCGTGCTGCGCAGTGCCATCGCCAATGAGCGCGCAGGGCACGCGTTTCTGTTTTCAGGCCCGCGAGGAGTGGGCAAGACGTCGATGGCCCGCATCTTGGCCAAGGCGTTCAACTGCTTGAAGTCTTCGACTGGCACTCCTTGCGATGATTGTCGGGTGTGTCTTGCCATTGATGGGGCGGGGGAGTGTCTCGACGTTGTCGAGATCGACGGAGCCAGCCATAATCGGGTGGAGAACGTCCGCGAACTCATCGAGAACTTGCGCTTTCGTCCGGTGGAGGCGAGCCATCGCATCTACATCATCGATGAGGTGCATATGCTCTCGACGGCGGCGTTCAACGCGCTGCTGAAGACCCTCGAAGAGCCGCCGGAGCATGCCAAGTTTATCTTGGCCACCACTGAGCCTCTGAAAGTCCCGGAGACCATTCGTTCCCGGTGTCAGCTGTTCGACTTTCGGCGGCTCACCTCGGACCAGATCGCCGGGCGGCTCTCAACGGTGTGCGCGTCCGAAGGGGTCACAGTGCCGGACGAGCTGCCCCGACGCTTGGCTCGTCACGCCCAGGGCGGCATGCGCGATGCGCTCTCTCTGCTCGACCAGCTGATCACGTTTTCCAACGGCGCGCCGACGATTGAAGACTTGCAGCGGCTGACCGGCCGCATGTCCCCCGAGTTGTTGCACGGCTTGGTGGGGGGGGCTTTGTCTGGGGACACCGCTGAGGTGCACAGGCTCACGTCACAGGCTCTCGATCTGGGTTCTCGGGCTGCAGATCTCGTAGGGCAGCTCACCGAAGTGCTCGAAGGCCTGCTGGTGACAGTGGCCGGGGGCGAGGTGGCGGATGTCACTGACGATGAACGGAAGGCGCTGGGCGCTTTGGCGTCTGGGGCGCACCTCGACCAGGTGCTGGCCATGCTCGATGTGTTGGTCGAGGCGGCGAGACGCTTGCGTCAGCGCCACGATGGTCGCTTGGTCGTCGAGATGGCCGTGTTAACCATGGCTCGCCTGGCACACCTGCAGTCGATCTCTGACTTGCTCGCCGGCGCTCCTATGGGTGGCGCTGCTCCGGGCAGGCCTGGCCTGCAGGGTGCCCCTGCTAGCGGGCGTGGCGCTCCAGCCTCGGCCAGGCCAGCTCACCGTGGGGCTCCCGCGCAGCAGCCAGCCTCCCAGGCCCGCTCTGCTGAGCCAGCAAGACAACCTACTCGGCCGAACCCAGCGCCGAGCCGTCCTGCGCCCCAAAGCGCAGCTCAGGTTGCTCCTCCTCCCGCGACCGCGCCAACGACTCCCCAGCCGCCTAGGGCTGGTTCGCCCCCTGGCGAAATGCCTCCGCCAGCGCCAAGGGGAGTCCCCGCTCCGCCTCCGGCTCCCAGCGGCCCGCCGCGGATGCCCACCGTGTCCACAGCCGTTCCACCTCGGGCCCAGGTTCCCGTGGTTGCCACAGCGGACGGCGAGACGTCGAGCTTTCGTGCGGAGTTCGTGGCCGCGCTGCCGTCCCGGTCGTTGCGCTCTGAGTTCGATCGCTACATCGACTTGCGTGTGGAGGGTGATGAGCTGGTGTTGGTCATGCCAGCGGACGGCCCGTCATCGCTGTTTGCGCCCACGAGCCGTGAGGTCTCCGAAAAACTGAAGGCTGCGGCGCTGAAGGTCACAGGGCGCGAGTTGTCTTTGCGTCCCGAGAAGGCACCGGCGGTGGCGCCGCCCGCCGACTCGGGCAGCCCGGCAGGGGCTTCGACAGGCCAGCAGGCGAGTGCCCCCACGGGACAGCAGCAGCCCAGCAGCCCAGCGAGGTCGAACTCGCCAGAGGCGCCAGCTCCGAGCCAGCCAGGCTCGCCGCCACCGTCTGCGCAACAGCCACCAGCAACTCCTCAACGCCCGCAGCGGCCCGGTGACCCGAACCTCACCGCTGCCGAACAGCGT
>JBLIMM010000196.1:0-8849 GCA_047638635.1 Pseudohongiellaceae bacterium
ACGACCCGAGACCACGTCGAGATCCCCGTCGCCATCGACGTCAATGAGGCATGGCGTGGCGTAACTTTCGTCGGCGATCTCGTGACGCCAGAGCTCGCTGCCGTCGGCTCCGCTGAGAGCTACGATGGCTCCCCACTGAAACTCCCGGCCCACACCGAAGATCACATCGAGCACACCGTCGTCGTTGACGTGCAACGCTCGAGGAGAACTCACACCACAGCCCAGCACCTCCTGATGCCAGACTTCGCTGGAAGACAGCACATCAGGGGCGATCTCTACGGGCTGGGGTACTGGCGCAAAGGGCCACACCTCGGGGGCACCGGCCGCCGTCACAGCCGCATTGTCTCCCGCAGTGGGACTCACAGCATCGCCAGTGGCGCCGCCGTCGCAGCCAACAAGAGCGCCCAGCATCATCGCCGCAAGTCCTACGCAGCGCAGCCTCGGCGCGCCAATCGACACGCGCTCAACCGCAGCGTCATTCCATCGCAAATCTATGGACACGAGTACCTCCGTTGCCGGACCTTGCGACGCCAGGACTGCTGCCCGCTGGTGTCGAATCGAGATTGTAGAACGCACGCTCCCCTTTGGCATCCCCCGGCAAACGAAAAACACCGGCGCCCCCACCTTGGTGGAGACGCCGGCGCATCAGTCAAAACGTGACGACGGTCGTGCCGTCATGACGTCAGATCAAGGCAGGAACTGCACCTCAAGCGCGTTGCTGAAACCGTAACCGTTGGTCTGCCCGCCGTCGGTGTACACCGCCTGCACGTAGACCGTCAGTGGACCGCCGCCTCCCGGAACCGAAAGGTCGAGCGAGCCGCTGCCATCGAGGGGCAAGGCCAGGTTGAGCAGCCAAGGCACGGGAACCAACATGCCACCCTTCACCGGGAGGGGGTTGTTCAACGCACCGACAAAGACAAACGCTGTGCCGCTGGGCGTCGCGCCGCTCAGCAGCAAGTCAGCAGAAGTACCCGTGGACAGGTCACCACCACAGAGACTCAGCACACCGGTGCCGGGACCGCCAAAGCCGAGGTTCGCCTGGCACGTCTCGCCGCAAGTGACGTTGAACACCTTGAACTCGTCGATTGCTGCTTCAACGATCGAGCCAGAGCCCTCGTCAGAAGCGATGAAACGCACCTGAACCGTGGAGTTTGGCGTCACGAAGTCCGACACCAAGAAGTCGTGGTAGATCCAACCACCACTCGTACCAGCGCCAGCTGGGCCGATGGTTTCCACGTTGCCCCAAGCACTACCGTTCGAGATCTCGACCTCGAAGATATCGGAGTTTGGCGTGCTACCGGCGTCATTACTGTACCAACGCCAGTAACCTACGCGGGCGTCACCAGCGGACAGATCGATGACCGTCGACGTCAACGTCGTCTGACCGCCGTCGACATCGTTCTCACCGAGACTACCGCCAGGACTTCCCTGACC
The DNA here is from genome assembly GCA_047638635.1 of Pseudohongiellaceae bacterium. Classification (GTDB taxonomy): domain Bacteria; phylum Planctomycetota; class B15-G4; order B15-G4; family B15-G4; genus CAZIAK01. The sequence goes on from JBLIMM010000196.1 coordinate 1,435, forward strand.
GGTAAACCAGCAATCTGTGCCCAAGGTGGTGATGTCGTTATCCGGCTGTGCTGCCGTGGCGAGCGGGTCACCGAGAGACCAGATACCGGTGGTGGCATCGTCGCTGCCGCCGCCTACCGTCCAGCCCAGGTCAGTTTCGAAATCGTCGAACGCGAACACCGTCTCGTTGCCCACCTCGGCGGTGAACGTCGCGGTCTGGAAGAAGCCGCAGTTTTGGTCGACCACGCTAAAGAACCACTCAGGCATGTCGCCGCAGTTGGCACTGGGTAGATTCGCGCCGAAAGTACCGCCGCCAAGACTACCCATGGCCACCGAGCTGAACGGGAAGCCGGAGGACAGCCGGTAGTTCAGATCGACGGTACCCACTGGCACGCCCTGCAGATCTACCGTGACCTGCGTCGGAGTGGCCGGGGCCAACAAGATCGGCTGGGCCGAAGCCGACACCACCAGCGGTGCCAACGACGGCAAGCAGCTGTTGGCATGGGCCTTCATCACGTTCACAACAGTCGGGTCGTTGAAGTACGTGGTGATGTTGGACAGTCCACCCGGGCACAAGTGGCAGTAGCTCATGATCGTGCCATCGGTGATGCACGTGCCGTTGGCGCAATCGTCAATCTGCGGCGAGTAATCGTGGGTGTGAGGCGAGGAGAAGTTGTGTCCCACCTCGTGGCTGAACACCATGAAGTCCCAGTTGAGCGGGCTCACAGCAATGGGGAAGGGCGTCTGGCCAGAGAGATTGCCACTCACGCCAAACGAATTGTTCTGGGCCGTGTCGCAAAGCACACCCAAGTAGGCCACACCGCCACCAAGGTTCGCACCGGAGAGCATGTGCCCAAGCACTGCTCCCGCAGGAACGTTGCCGGCCCACGCGCCCACGAACTCGTTGAGCATGTCGATGGAGTCGCCACCAATATCTGGCGTGTTCCAGGGGTCGCTCGCAGTGGTGTAGAACTGCAGGTACGGGAAGGTCAGTACCGTGTCGATCTGCTCTTCGTAGCGCGCGCTAGAAGCAGCGAGCAGGGTGGTAATGAAGGCAGTCTCGGCACCCAGATCACCGAAGACCTGAAACAACTGAAAGTCGGTCTCAATGGCCATCTTGCATTCGAGCACGTTGCAGCTGCCACCACCGGAGAAGCTGTCCGGCGTGGGCTGAGGAGCCACACCCGAGGTCAGAGCCTCTGGGGAAAGTTTCTCTGCAGCGCAAAAGTTGCTGAGGGCCAGGCCACGCTCGGTCAGGTCGATTTCACGAGCAACCACTGAGTAACCATCGCTCCAATCGTTACCGAAGCCAGGCTGAGGCATGAGGTGGGTCACTTCGCCATCCGTGGTCACCCAACCACGCACGCCGCGATTGGAGAAACCGAGGACGACTTCAGAGCTGGCGTCGCCGACCACGTCGCCCAACCACACGGACAGATCGAGGCCGTCGAGCAAACCGGGTGCCTCGAGACCGTTCACCTGAAAGCCGAAGCCCAGACGATCTAGGTTCACGCGGGTCAGGGACAAGTCGACCCGGGAGCCGTCCATGAGTGCGAAGTCGTTGAGCACAACCCGGTCGAGTTGCGTCAAAGCACGCACGCCTTCGGCGTCGATCTCGAGGGCCGGGAGGTTAGAGATCTGGTCGATGCCGTCGGCACCGCGGGGCGTCATGGGGAAGGTCAGGCTGGACTGGGCAAACGTGGCACCAGACACGACAAAAGTCGCGGCTAGAGCACACGCCATGCCGGTCCCGCGAGCGGGGAAGAAACGCATGGGGGAATCTCATCGGGGAGGGGGACAACTGTTCGGGCCGAGCAGCATAGCGCGATCCCAGCCATTCCGGATCTTGGGCGACGTTTCCCCGCTGCGCCCACGGGAGTTCAACACAACCTGCACACATTCGAAAAAGCACCGAATCCGTGGCTCAACCGGCCCTTCTAGCCGAGATGGCCATCTCCCAGTATCGTCGTTCCGTCGTTTGTTGCACCGTGGCGGACGACACTCCTCTCGCCGAGACGCATCCCGATGCTCAACCGCCCCACAGCTCTGCTCTCCGTCCTTTGTCTTGTGGCGGCGAGCCTTGCTCCCGCCTCAGCTCAGACCATCGTGCTGAACACGAAGCAAGTCGGCTTCGTGCCCTTGCCGGGGTCAAGTTTCACAACAGGGCTGTGGTCTTACGAAAGCCCCAACGGCAAGCGCTATTGCCTCCAAACCCACCTCAACAATGGTCTCTACATTATTGAGACCACCGACAGCGCGAACCCAACCCTGGTGCGCACCGTGCCCGGGAACTTCCGCAAGGTGCAGGTGTTTCAGAACTATGCCTACGTCACCACGGACACCGGCCCCACAGTAGTCATCGACCTGACCAACCCAGCCACGGCGAGCAAAGTCGGTCAGTGGGGCATCGGCGCGCACACCCTTCGGGTAGACGACAGCAACGGGCGGCTGTACTTAAACCGCACGTCATCGCTCTACATTTACGACCTTCTGGCAAACCCCATTTCGCCCCCACTGCTCGGGATCTGGAGCGGCGGCGCCCACGATTGCCGCCCCGACGGCGACACCGTCTACGTCAACGGATCCCAGGCTGGCCCCACGCGCATTCTCGACGTAAGCAACCCCCAGACGCCCATGCAGATCGGCGATGTGGGCGACGGCAACCACTCGTCCGCGCTGTACTTTCCGCCCACGGGAGAGACGATTCTGCTGGCCTGCGACGAATCGACGGGTGGCTTCCTCACCATCTACGACGTGAGCAATCCCAGCCAGCCGCTGTTTTTGTCCGAGTACAAGGCCAACCAAACCCAAAAGACATCGGTGCATAACGTGGAGGTCAAAGGGGCCTACGCCTACCTGGGTTACTACCTCGACCAGCTGCGCATTCTCGATCTGCGCGACCCGAGCAACCCCGTAGAAGTGGGCATCTGGGACAACAACCCCAACAACACCGGTTTCTGGTGGGACGACGCCTGGGAGTCGATCCCCCATCATGACGCCATCTACATGAACCAGCAGCTCAACACCCCCGCTAGCCCCAAGGGTCTATTCACCATCGACTTCTTCCCGGCCTTCGGCAGCGCGTCCGACGGTACCGGCGCCGTGCAGCCCGAGCTCTGGTGGTCCTTCGGCCCCCCGTCACCGGGCAACGACGACTTCGCCATGCGCCTCACCAATGCCAAGCCCAATGCGCCGGCGTGGTTGGTCCTAGGCGCCAGCAACACCAGCTGGGGCCCCGTGCCCTTGCCGCTCACGCTGACCAACGTCGGTGCCCCCAACGCTCAGCTGTTCGTGTCCGGCGATGTGTTCATCCCCGTGACCACCGACGGCAACGGTGAGGCCGTGATAAACCTGCCGATCCCAGCGGGCCTACAGTACGGCACCTACTACGCCCAGTGGGCAGTCAAGGACACCGGCGCACCGAATGCTGGCGGCTGGGCCCTGAGCAAGGCGGGCGAGTTGGTCTTGAAGTAAGGCGGGCACGCGGCCACAGGGCTCGGGCGCCGCGCCCGGTGGCACCTGCTCAGCCCCCGCGCTGGGCCACACGCTCTACCTGGGCCAAGTACTCTTCTACGTGATCGTTGGGCTTGAGCGCCAATGACCGACGTAGCAGGGGCAGAGCTTCGGCGTAGCGTTCTTTGGTGACGAGAAGCTGGGCGTGACGGACTTTAGCGTCGGCTTCAAAGTCTTCCAGGCTGGCGGCGCGCTCGTAATAGAAGATGGCTTGTTCGCTGTCTTCAGTACGAGCGGCGTGTTGTCCCAGGAGGATCAGTGCTTCCCCATCGAGGGGATCGAGGTCGACGATTTGTTTGAGCACTAAGATCTCTTCGCTGCCATTGCCTTCGGCCACGGCGAGGCGTGCCCTCAGTCTGAGCAGCTCAACGCGCTCTGTAGGACGGAGCTGCTCACCACGGAGAGACTCGATACTGGTGATAAGCCGGCGGGTTTCTTTGAGGGCGCCGTGAGCGGTAAGCACTCTCGCTGCACGCAGGGGACGGTCAAGACTCGCCGATGCAGATCCGTTCGCACCGAACTCAAGCGCTCGGATGTAGCGCTCCACGGCGATGTCATCCAGCCCTTCGTTGACGTAGATATCGCCAAGCATGTTCAAGCTCTCTGCGGTAGATCCACCGAGTTCATCAACCAGCTCGTAGTTCTCCGCCGCCTTCATGGGCTGCTGCAAACCGATAAAGGCATTGGCCTGCAAGAGCCACAAGTCTGCCCGGTCAGGTTGCCCGGCAATCAGCGTGGCGCAGAGCGACGCCGCGTCTCCGAAGCGCTCGAGCTTGAAGAACGTCCGGGCTAAGCCCATTTGCCAGTCGAGTGTCTTCGGCTCCAGCAGCACAGCCATGCGATAGGCAAACTCAGCAGCAAGGTGCTTCTCAGTATTCGAATAGGAGTAACCCAGAAGGCCGTACGTTGTGGCATCACCACCACCCAGTTGGACCACGGCCGTGAAGGCTTTCGCCGACTCGGCAAACTCCCCTTCGCGCACGTGAACCAAGCCCAAGTTTTTGTGCGCCCGAAGGAACTTGGGGTGTTTTTCGATGGCCACGTTGTAGGCGTCCTCTGCCTCGTCGTAGTTCTCGTCCTGAAAGTGCAAGTTGCCTGCTGTGAAATCGAACACGGCGCTCTTGCTCGGCCCACGGTGCTTGGCCAACAGCTCCAAAGCATCCTCTTTTGCATCGAGGGAGATTGCCGCCATCACCGCTTGAAGCTGGCTCACTTCATTGGCTCCCACCCGGGGCTCAATCTCAGTCTGAGAGAGATAGCTCTCGGCAAAACGCTTCTGAAAACGCGGATGACCCAGAACAGATGCCACTGTGTCGTCGAGCCCGGCCTTGGCTGCAGAAGCACGACTGATGTCCTCAGCCGACCCTCCGGGCCCAGCTAATCCTGAGCCAGCAGCTGCGATTGACTGCACATCCGACGCAGATTCAGCAGCCGGGTTCAGTGCGTCCGACTGGCTTGCCGCCACGAGCAACTCGCTCTCGGTCGACGGCGAAACACAACTCGGGACAACCACCGTGACCACGGCGACCAAGATCACTTTGAAACGAAACATGCTAGTCAGCTCTTTGGGAACGAGATGGGTTGGCGAATGCGAAACCTCACGGCTTCTCCTGCGCGCTTTCCGGGTTCGAACTTCCATTTCTTTACTGCATCCAAGGCAGAACGCTCGAAGACTGGGTCGGTGGAGTTCATCACCACAGGTGACTCCACTTTGCCCGCCTGGTCCACAATGAAGACAACTGTGACCGTGCCCGGAGTGGCCCGGCGTTGCTTGGCGTTAAGCACCGGGCTGGGGCGATACAACGCTCGCGGTTTCTGGTCGAGATCGGCGAGGGAGAACAGGGCGTCGACGTTGCCGCGCCCCTGCATCACCGCGCCCAAGTCAATGGTGAAGTCGCCGCCCACGCCCCCCGTTCCAAAGCCCGGATCGAGGGCCAAAGCCAACTGAGAGAGATCCAGAGGCTGGCTCTCCTCCATGAGTTCCGGTGGCTGCTCCTCGGTTTCAGGCTCCGGTTCAGGTTCAGGCTCGGGAGGTGCTGGTGGTGGCGGCAAAGCCACTGAATCGAAAGATCGCACCAACGTGTCACTTTGAGGCAACTCTCCAATGGCTTGAATCAGCGGCAAGACCAAAAAGAATACGAGCGTCAATGACAGCGCACCCGAAACCACCAGGGCTCGGCGTAGAAGCGATCGGATCAGCGAAGTTTTCCTGGGGATGCTCAATGTCGATCAGTTCTGCGACTTGGCCGTGGCGACGCTCACCTTGATGGCGCCTGCCAACTTCGCTTCGTCAATAATGCGAACGAGCAATCCAGACGGGGACACTTTGTCTGCCTGGATGATCACGGGTAGGTCTTCTTGACGCAGCATGCGCTTGACCAGGGAACGGACGCCCCCCACACCAATGCTGCGCCCGCCATAGACAACTTCGCCCTTGTCCGTCAGCGCAATGAGAATGCTGTTCTTCTCTAACTGCGAAGCCGAGGCCGCCTGGGGCTTATCCACCTCAACGCCGGTCTCGTCCACAAACGTTGTGGTCACAATAAAGAAGATGAGGAGGATGAACACGCAATCCATGAGCGGCGACATATCGATGGCTGTGTCATCGCCGTCGTCTGCGGTAGCACTACTGAAACGTCCCATGATGATCTCCTGGCGGTTCGGTGTTCAGATCGAAAGCGCGGGCGCAAGGTCCACGCCGGGCTGAGTCGCTTTGCGGTGGAGCGTCTGATTACTGACCGTCTCCATGTGAGCAAGAAACGCCTTGTACCGCTTCTGGGTTCGCACAAGGTTGTAGTGAAAGAACAGCCCGGGGAGAGCAATCACCAAGCCAGTCTCGGTAGTGATCAGCGCCTCTGAGATACCGTCGGCAATCATGGTCATCGTCTTGTCGCCGCTGGACCCAGAGGCCAGCGCACCGAAAGTGGCGAGCATGCCGATCACCGTGCCGAGCAAGCCCACCAGTGGAGCAGCGCTCACGCAGATCTTCATCACCCGCAAGTCCCGTTCGAACGGCTCCGTCTCGGTCATGCGTAGCTGCTCGAAAGACTGAGCAGTCTGGTGAATAGACGTGCCCCCCGTGAGAAAGTTCAGCAGCTCACCAATGGGGCCACGACGTTCCCCAGGGTGGTCGATCCAATGCCGCCAAGTGCTCTCGGGGACGGAGCGGAAACCCTTCTCGCGCAGGCCCAGAAACACGTGCATGCCCATGGAGAACATCACCATGGCCACCACGCCGATGGCCACCATGGCCCAGCCGCCCGAGCGCCAGATCGCCTCAGCTTCGGACCAAATCACGACACCCCGCTCCACGAGATTTTCCCAAGCTGGCATCTCAGACCAACTCCGGCTCGCGAAGGTCGACGTCATCAACCCGCGAGAAGACCAGTTCGGGCAAGGGCTCTTCCACAGGAATGGGCCGTTTGCTGATTTGGTTCACGAAAGCCACCGCAGCGGTTTCCATCTGGCTCACGGCACCCCGCGCCTTCCTTGAGAGGAACGCGTGCATCAACAAACAAGGGATGGCCACGATCAAACCGAACTCAGTGGTGATCAACGCCTCCGAGATGCCGCCGGAGAGTGTTTTCACATCACCGGAGCCGAAGACCGTGATCAGTTTGAAGGTATTGATGATGCCCGTCACGGTTCCCAGCAATCCCAGCAAGGGAGCGGACGCTGCGCAGATGGAGATAAACGGCAAGAAGCGATCCAGGCGCAGTCGGGTCGTCAGGACCCGCTCGTACATCACCTCTTCGATCAACTCACGGGGTTCATGCAAGTGCTCAACCCCCGCAGCGAGCATCTCTCCCACAGGGCCTTTGATCTGGCTCACTTGATGTTGCGCCGCCTCCTCGTCACCATCGCTCAAGGCCTCGAGCAAAGCGGCGAGGCTTCGGCGGGAAGGCCTGCGCACGAAGGACAGG
>JBLIMM010000197.1:0-8820 GCA_047638635.1 Pseudohongiellaceae bacterium
GCTGGCCTCTTCGGTTTGACCGGACCAGGCCAGCACCTGCTGGTGCACCTTTTCTCGACGGAGTGCATCGAGAATGCGGTTCCGAGCCACCCGGTGAATCCAGGCTGCGGGGTTGCTCGGAACGCCCCGCTGTTTCCAGGCGCCCATGGCCTCGACCATGGCCGACTACACCATGTCCTCCACGAGCTCCATGCGCGTGAAGCCAAAGGCGCGCACAAGCACCGCGATGAGGTTCGCCGACTCGTGGAGAAAGAAGTGTTCAATCAGCGCGCCCGTACCCAGGGTCAGCCCTCCTCGGCGCTGAACTCCGCCAGTTGCCGCACTTCAACAGAAGCGCCAGAGTCGAACACAGAGCAGCCCTTCACCAACGCCGCAGCTGCGTCGAGGTCCGCCGCCTGGACCAGGGAGTAGCCACCGACCAGCTCTTTCGACTCAGCGAAAGGGCCATCCGTCACCGTGCCGTCGTTCAGCAGCACCTTGCAACGCGTCGCCTCCATCCAGCATCCCGCCCGCTTCCATGCCTCCTTGAATCCACGCTCCCCAAGCCTGCATGACTTGCTGCATTTCCTCCGGCGAGTCTTCGGCATCAGCTGAACCACCGCGGTACACAAACATAATCTTCGCCATCACACTCAGTCCCAGACCTGATCGGCCGTGCTTGCAGGTCAGCGCCTGAGCCACGGTGGCCCCGATTCTACCGACCTGTTTTGCGTGAATGACGAGTGAGCTGAGGGTCCGGGGACAGGGTTTTAGAAAACCTGTTCGGGCGAGAAGAGAGGAGAAACCCCAAAGTCTTTCCGAGCACGGCGGATCCTGGCCTTTTCCCTCGTGGCCCTCATCGCGGCGGCGCAGTGCGCCAGCATTTGATCGGACCTCTCGCACGCAAGACCCGCTCTCAGACCAAGTGGCCGACTTGGGAGAAAATGGCGGGAGAGGATGGGAATCGAACCCACCCGGGGACTTTGTCGGCCCCCCATCTGGATTTGAAGTCCAGAGGGACTCTACTCAAGCTGTTTCAGGTGCCGAACTTACGCACGCCCGATTCGCTCGGTCCCCCGTCAGGTCCCCCATCGTGTACCGGAGAGGGCTCCCTTGGCGCTCGTTCAAGGCCGTCGATTGCCTGCCGAGTCGCCCCTTCTGGCAGGTGCTCGGCGTACCGCTGCGTGGTCTGCAACGAGCGATGTCCTGCCAGCTGGGCAATGGTCGGCAGAGGCGTGCCACGCTGTGCCAGGCGAGAGCAGAAGGCGTGGCGCAAGTCGTGCAGTCTCATCGTCGGAAACCCAGCCCGCCTCGCAACGGTCTTGAAGCGGCCCGTCACGCTCGCCTGGTTCAGCGCCCGCAGTTCAGCGAAGACCGGCGTGGGTTTGTGCAGCGGGATCGGAGGGCAACGAGCTGTCTGCTCAGACAAGGCGGCAACCACTGCGCCTGTGAGCGGGACTTCGCGAACATCGTGGTTCTTGCTGCCTCGGACCACCACTGCCTTGCGACGAAGGTCCACGTCCTGCCAGAGCAGCGCCAGGGCTTCACCGCGCCGCAAGCCCGAATCCGCCAACAGTCGAATGAGCACCCTCATCTCCTCATCACGGCAAGCAGCCTCCAGACGGAGAATGTCCTTGTCGCCAATGAACGGCACACTGAGCTTGTCCTCCTTGGCTCTCGCCAGCCCTCGAACCGGGTTCAGGGCGGCAAGGCCGCGCTCTACTGCGTAGGTGAAGACGACAGAGAGCAGGGCGAGGGTCCGGTTGCAAGACGCCGTAGAGAGGCCCTGGCGAGTCTTCAGCACCGTCACGTAATCCTGAATCTGCGCAGCGCCCAGGTCACGGAGCGCCTGGTCTCCAAACCACTCCACCATTTGGCGCAGCCGAATCCTCTCGGCGGCCACCGTGCTCGGGGCGTGCCGCGCTTCCAGGTGGGCCAGCAGATCCGCTTCGATGTCGGCCAGGGTCACGCTCGGAATGCTGACCTCATCCAGCAGGTCGCGGCGGTCCCGTTCGCTCAGCAGCTTCGCAGCGAACTCGGTGGCAGTCCGGCGATCGGCCCCGGCATAGCGGGTCACTTCTCTTCCACCGGAGCGAACCCGCACATAGTAGCCAGGGCGGCCCTTGCGCTGGAACACTCGACCGGCCACAGCCTTGCTACGCGGCACGGGGAGCCTCCTCTCCAGCGGACGCCGCAGCGATCCACAGCTCAATGTAGGCGAGCGCAGGCCCGGTTGGCTTGGACGACCCCGTTTCGTACCGGGCCACGGAGACCGGGTGCAGGCCCAACTCCCGCGCAACGTCGTGCTGGGTCATCCCCCTGTGTGCCCGAGCAGCCCGAAGGCCCTCCCCCAACGTGCCCCGGCGGCCTGGTCTCCTGCGCGGTCTGCCTCTTGTCTTCATGATGTGGTTATAGCTCTGTGCTAGAAATAGGTCAAGACACCGAAGAAGGATGTTGCTGGCCGGGCCGATGCTCGTCCCTCCTAACGAGAGCGACGGCGTCGGGGCGGTAACGCCGCCAGCACCGTGGCTGGGTCCGTCGCTGCTCGCTGGCGTTTCTCCCCAGCCATCAAGCGGGAGATCAGCACCTCCCGCCTGACAATCCACTGCTTTCCCAGCTTGGTGGCCGGAAGCTCACCTCTGGCGATCAGAGCGCGGACGCCGTTGGGCGTGAGATCCAGCAGCTCTGCCAGGTGGGTCACGCGAAGGATGGGAGGAAGGTTGGAGATCACGGCTCCAGCTGCCCCTCCAGCTTGATGCCAAGCTCCTCGAAAACGGCTGCCTCAAGGGCCAGACGAGCGTCGTCGTCCGCTGGGCGCACGCTGTGGTGCAGCTGGCCCCGATTGTCACGGCGCCTAGGCCAGGAGAGGATCAGCCGATCGTCGCGGCTGCGGCGTAAAGCAATACCGTCGATGACGATCTGGTCGTAGAGCCGGAAGCGGAGCCAGGCCATGAGGCCGGTGCGTTGGTCGGCGGCGCTGGATGCGGAGACGACGAGTTCGGTGATACGGGGAGGGTGGGTCATGCGGCACCCCCTTCCTCGAGTTCCAAGGCAGCAACGATCGAGCCTTCCAAGGAGCGCCGGGAGTTGCCGTCCATGGGGCTCATGTAGGGTCGAAGCAGCCCGTGGTCATCGCGGCGCGCCGGGAACACCAGCGTGTAGCCACCACGAGACACCCTACGCAGGCTGATGCCGTCTAAACGTAGGACGCGCTCGACCGTGAATGACACGGCTCCGATCAGCCCTCGCTGTTGCTCTGCATCCGATGCCTCCACCAGCTTCACATCTGAGATGGCAACCCGGTCGTCCGGGCCAGTCATTCCGAGCCTCCTTCCAGCAGATGCGCTGGAGGAAGGCCCGGCGAGTTCGACGGTGGAATGTGGAAAGTGAAGTTCTCGAAGCGAGCCCACTCTGGGAAGAAGGTCAGCTCGACCTTGCCCGTGGGGCCGTGTCGGTTCTTGACCACCAGCACCTCGCAGGTCTCGCCCTGCGTCGCAGTCTGACTCTTGTAGTAGCCGTCGCGGTACATGAGCAGCACCGCGTCCGCATCCTGTTCAATCGACCCAGAGTCGCGCAGGTCGCTAATCGTGGGGCGCTTGTCCCGACGAGTCTCTGGTCCCCGTGAGAGTTGCGAGAGCGCCAGCACGGGCACACCCGTCTCCCGAGCCATCTGCTTCAGGGATGACGAAATGTCGGACACCTCTCGCTCACGAGAGAACGCCTTCTGGTCGGAGCGAAGCAACTGCAAGTAGTCGACAATGATCAGGTCGAGCCCCTGCTGGCCCTTCACCACTTGGGCGTTGGCGCGCATCTGCGATGTCGTCAGCCCTGGCGTATCGTCCACGGCGATGCGGGAGCAATCGACCTGGTGACTAGATTCGACCCACCTCAGATAATCCTCGTTGGACAGCTTGTTAGCTTTCAGATCCCGGGCGGAGACGCTTGCGACACCGCAGGAGATGGAGGTCAGCAGCTGCTCTGCCTCGACCTCGAGCGTGAAGATCAACACGCTCTTTCCGCCCCGGACGGCGACGTTGTCAGCGATGCTCATGGCCAACGTGCTCTTGCCCATGGACGGCCTCCCCGCGAGGATCGTCGAGCTGCCGGGTGCCAAGACGCCCAGCTGACGGTCGAGCGCTGTGAAGCCAGTGAGCACGCCCGGCTGCTCATGTCCTTCCTGGGGCTCGGAGTCGATCCGCTCCCGGATCTCTGGCATCAGCTTGCTAGCGAAATGAGTCTGGTTGCGGTGACGCCCGGCGAGAGCTTTGTGCATGAGCGCCTCCGCCTTTTCGACAGCCTGGCCTGGGAGAGCAGGATCGCTATTCACCGCCAGCTGAATGCGCTCTGCGACCTCCAGCAGCCGGCGACGGTCCGAAGCGTCCTTCACCAGCCGGGCGTACTGCTCCCAGCTAGCGCCGGACAGCTGGCCTTCCATCATCGTGACGAGCCCATTCACGCCCATGCTCTCGAAGGCTGGGGTGCCCTTCAGGGATGCTGCCAAAGTGGTCAAGTCGAGGGGCTGCCCGTCGTCTGCCAGCCGCAGCATGGTCTCGAAGACGACGCGGTTCTGACCTTGGAAGAAGTCCTCCGGGGTGATGGCCTGTTTGGCAGACCAGATCAGAGTGTTGTCGTGCATCAGGCAGCCGAGAAGGCCGACTTCAGCCACGACGTTCTGGGGAGGCAATCTGGGAGTGTTCATCAGCGACCGATCCATTCCCCGGAGGCCGGGGCTGTGTGGGCTGTGCGGAGCGTGTCGAGCTTGTCCCAGGACTTACGCAGGCTGGCGCCGCTGCGGATGTTGGGACGCCAGTCGAACTTGGCGGGGTCGTCGGGCTCGTACCCACCGCCGAAGAGCCAGTCGATCAGCTCTTGGACCTTCGCTGGACATCGCTTGTCGATCCTCAGCAACCCGTCCATCCCCGACAGGGAGGTCTTGGACGTGGGGCTGAGCCTGATGTCAGGCTTCCATGACCGGGCTGCGCTGGCCAGGTGCTCGCACAGCGGTCTCGATTGGGGATGGAGGTCAGCCGGTAGCTGCTGTTTCCGTTTCGTGCGTGTGTCCCCGCTGGCCTTGCCAGTGGAGAGTCCGGAGGACGCGGCGGTTTGGGGGGAGAGTTGTTTATCGACTCTCCGAACCACTGATCTCCTAGAGGAGATTAGAGGAGAGGAGAGGAGAGGATCATCGACCGACCCCGACCGGGAGTGACCGTCACCGACCGGGGACGACTGGGACCGACCGGCACTGACCGAAGGCGACGGGGAGGGATCGGGAGTGTCTGATGGGGAGTTCGTCGAGTCGCTCGGGGCTCTCTCGGCTGAATCGGCGGAAGCCAGTGGGTCCGTAGCGACGATGCTCCACTCGGTCTCGGCTGGAACTGCGGTTGTGGAGGCTCTGTTCCAAGCCTCTGGCGGTACAAACTTGGGCGGTTCAGGACAGCGGGAGGGTGCCCGATGGGCGACCCGCCCGACAGTCCCCGCCTTCTTCTCCCAGTCGGCGACCAGCAGATACAGGTCATCCTCTTCAATGTCGCGGTAGAGGACGACCAAGCCAGCCGCCGCCAGCTCTGCCAGGGCACTGAAAGTCTCTTCGTCGCTCTTGTGGAGCCGTGGCCAGACCTGTGCGTTGACGAATCCCGCGTCGGCTCTCATGCGGCCCCAAGCGTCGCAGTTAGCTAGCAGCCAGTCGAAGAGCAGGCGGGCAGTGTCGCTCGACAGCGACGCTAATCGGCTGCTCGTGCTGATGGCCGAGAACAGTGGCACATAGTCTCGTTGAGCCATCAGAGCACCGCACCCTTCGAGCCACCGGGGCCATCGTCCCCGCTGAGCTGGGCCATGAACTGATGAAGGGCCTCTCTGCTCGTGTAGAGCCGCCCGCCAATCCTGGCCGTTGACAATCTGACACCATGGACGCCCTGCTGTACCCAACGGTAGACCGTCGAGATGTGGATTGGGCGGCCTCGGTGACGTGGTAGGAGGTCGGCTACTTCAGAGAGTGGGACGAATGCGCTCGTGTCCTGGTCGATCATGTCGGTTCCTTTCGGACCCACGGAACTGCGGGTCGTTGAGAACACTGTCGATGCAGGACTGTGGCCAATAAAGTCCGCTCACGCGCCGCTCACTGAGGCTCACGCTGCGTCACCCAGAATCACTGAGGCGATACTGGGAACTTGTTACTTGAAGCACTCAGGCCAGTGCGTTCGGGCATCCAGAGCGGAGTATCGGACGGTTCGCCCCGAACCAACTTTTCGGACGTTCTTGCTCCTGCGATGTGGTGTGGCCGCCTGCCGGAGTCTGGCAGCCGGGAGTTTAGTCTTCACGGCGAACCATCCTGCAGGTCGGTACTCGGGATCTGATTCCTCCAGCAAGGGATGACCAATCTCGGGCTTCTCCTCAACGGAATAACCAGCTGCTATGTCATCGACAAAAGCACGCAGCTGCGCCACTCGCGCATGAGTGTCCACAATCTCAGAGAGCGCCCTCGATCCCGACCGGTGGTGCCGCCCATCGATCTTCTTCATCCTGGCGTAGGCCGACCCTGTGATGCCTTTCAAGAGCGCAGCGGTTTCCGCAAGAAGCGGACCAGAGTCGGCTTGTCTGTCCCGAGCCAGCTCCGCAGCGAACCCGAAACTCCTGCACACTAGGTCCTTGAGGTATGGATCAATGAAGCCGCACCAGAACACCTCCCGAATACTCCCGGAGAAGCGAATCGAACCAACGTAGTGGCGTCGCCCGTCGAAATCCTCAACGCTGACCTCAGTGCCCGTGCCGGTAAATGCCCACGGCGTGATCCTGGCCTGGACGATCCTTCGCCACTCAGTCGAGACATAGATTTCGACTTCCGCGTAGAGCGGGCTGTGATTATTCACGCGCATGACCTCACGTCGGGCCGACTGGCCCCCAGACGTGCTTGGGTCATGCGCAATCGCAAGGTGCCCGTCTTTCAGCCAGTCGGGGTCGGTGATCAGGCCGACCTCTTCCGCGACAAGCCCAAACCTAGTGCAAAGGCCTCTCCGCCTCAACCCCAGCAACATTAATCTGAGGGTGCACCGGTCAGCCGATAATCGAGGGCTCGCCTACGCAGTTGGCTCCCGTCTAAAGTAGACTGTTGTAGATACACTTACATGACTAACGGAGGCCGAACTATGGCACTGGGACACAAGACAGGCGGCCGCGGCCGGGGCACGCCCAACAAGACCACGACTGACATGCGAGATGCCATCATCGAGGCGTTTCACGAGGCTGGTGGGGTCGATTACTTGGTCCGCGTAGCCAACGCCGAGCCCAAGACATTCCTCGCGCTTCTGGGGCGGGTGCTACCCAAGGAGATTAAAGCTGAGGTGGAGCAGCCAACGCTGCTGGACATGATCGTTCTCTCTCGTGAGCTTGAGCAAGCCGGCTGACGACAGATTGGGCAGGTGGGTTTATTGCCAGCCGGAAGTCGCCCAGCACGCGGTCAGGCTCGATACCGGGCGTGGAGGGGCCACTGCTGCCGTGGTCGTCACCCCGCTGCCGGAAGAACGACTCGGGTGCTTCGGTCGCGGGTGAGTCCTCGGTCAGAGGTCTCCCAGCCCTGGCGGCTAACATGGTAAGCGGCATCAGGGCTCGTCTCGGCTTCGCCGCGCACCGTTGCTTGGGTTCTGCCTTGCAGCTTAGGTAGACCTAGCCTCCTCGCATTCGTGATGGACGAGTCCGATGATCTCTGCGAGAGTAGCGGCGGACGAGCAACGAGACCTAGCTGGGAGAATCTAATGGGCAAGATGTCCGTCAACCTGATCGCCATTGCGATGAGCTGTTGGGCTGGCGCAGCCAGTGCTCAGTTCAACCCGGCGGAGGAAGCTGTGTTGCTTGCGACCAACCCTGCCCAGGGCGACCTCTTCGGCTACACGGTCGCCATCTCCGGCGAGGTAGCCGTCGTCGGCAGCGCCCAGGGAGACAAGGCTCACGTTTTTCGGCGAGTTGGCGGTGCTTGGGCTGAGGATCAGAAGTTGACGGGTGGGGCTCAAGATAGCTTCGGCGGAGCGGTGGACATCGATGCTGACATCATTGTTGTTGGCGATATTGATTGGATCTCCTCTACGCTTGTTGGGCCTGGAGCTGCCCACGTGTTTCGGTGGGATGGAGCATCATGGGTTCAAGAGACCACCCTTGTCGCTTCGGATGGAGTTGTCGGCGACCGGTTTGGGGATGTTGTCGCAGTGAACGGCGACACGATTCTGGTTGGCGCGACCGAGAGGCGCGCAGGTTACATCTACTGGCACGACGGCATGAACTGGGTGGAACAAGGAAAGCTAACAGGCGGAGCGGGTCAGTTCGGGGAGTATGTCGCACTCTCCGATGACACGGCTGTCGTTTCTGGGCGTTCTTCCGCGACGCTGGTCTTCGAGCGAGCAGGCACAACGTGGAGCCAGTCGGCAGTCCTCAATCCGACACTGCTACCGGGGGGCGGTTTGGAGGCAGTTGCAATCGCCGGGGACACGCTTGCCATTAGCTCCACCAAGGAGTTCTGGATCTATTCCCGACTCGGCACTGATTGGCCGGAGCAGCTACACGAAACCGAACCAGTCCCTGGCAGCAACAGTTGGTTTGGATCTTCACTCGCGCTGTCGGGAGATGAGAGCATCTTGCTGGTCGGCGCACACGGCGAAAACGTGAATGGCCAAAGCGCAGGAGCTGTTCACGTCTACAGAAGCTTCGACGGAACTTGGCAGGGTCTGGAGATCCTCTCAGCAGCCTCTCCGAGCACCGGCGATAACTTTGGATTCAGTGTTGGCTTCTCGGGTGACACCGCTTTGGTCGGGGCTTGGGGGGAAGATCCCCTGGGCATCGGCGCTGCTGGCACAG
>JBLIMM010000198.1:0-8756 GCA_047638635.1 Pseudohongiellaceae bacterium
TTCGAGAGCTATCTCGGCGTGCGAGCGTTTCAGATAAAGCGGCAAGACCGTCGTAGGATCATCGCCACCCCTGGCAATCCCTGGCCGCGCCAAACGGGCGAGGGTCAGAGCCACGGGCTCGGGCTCGGTCAGCACCGCCAGATCGTCTGCGGGCTCCAGCGCCTCAATCTGCTCAGCGGGGACGAGACACGGCGCCAACGTCTCCACCATGGAGCCACCCCGGGGGGAGCGTTCATAGTCAGCCCGATAGCACTCACCTCGGCGGGCGTCGACCACAGTGATCACCGTTTGCAACTCGGGCTGAGACGCCAGCAAAGCCGCTGCTGCACTGGCCACTGAGGGCAAGCCCACCAACGGCCGAGCGCTCGGCCAGCACAGGGCTCGGGCAAAGGCAATCGCCGATCGCAATCCGGTGTACGACCCCGGGCCTAACCCCACGGTCACACCGGCGAGGTCGGCCACCGACAACTCTCGGGCGGCGAGTAACTCTGCCACTGCGGGAGCCAGTTGAGCTGTGCCCCGCTCCCCCGCGACTTGCTGCCAGACGCCCCACTCACTGCCATCGGGACCCAGCAACGCCGCAGTGGCTCGAAACGTGGACGCATCGAATGCGAGCACCGCTCCGGACATCTTCTCGCCCTCTGAATCGCTCACGCTGTGGAGGCACCTTCCGGGCCATGAATCTCGATCTCTCGCGTCCAAACTGCGGACAACTCAGCTGCGAGTTCGTCTACCGTGTCCTTGTCGAGCCCCTCGACCATGACTCGGGCCAAGCGCTCGGTGCCGGAGTAGCGCAGCACGATGCGAATGTCGTTGCCGTAGCGCCCTTCGGCCCTGGCCACTCGTTCCTGCAAGGCAGGCAAACGATCGACGGGCGGGCGAGATTGCACCGGAACGTTGAGCAACACCTGAGGCACCACAGGCATCGAATCAATCACCTGGGCCAAGGTCTGTTTCGTAGCGATCAACGCTTCGAGGACACGCAACCCGGTGTAGAGCCCATCGCCGGTGTACTCGTGCTCGGCGCCAAACAGCAAGTGCCCGGAGTCTTCGCCGCCGAGCCCAAAGTCGCCCTCGCGCATGGCAGCCTTCACGTAGCGATCGCCCACGGCTGTCCGTAGCAAGCGGATGCCCCGGCTATCGAGAATGCGCTGCAAACCCAGGTTGCTCATCACTGTGGCGACCACCGTGCTGTTCGGCAAACGTCCAGCGCCATCGAGCCAACAGCCCAGCAAGCCCAGCATGTGGTCGCCCGTGCAGGCCCGACCAAGAGCGTCGACCATCAAGACCCGATCGGCGTCCCCATCGAAAGCCAAGCCGAGATCGAACTCACCACTGCGATTGGCAGTGGCCACGCGATCCAGATGGGTCGAACCACAGTCGTCGTTGATGTTGCGACCATTCGGCTCGGCGCACTCCACCGTGACCTTCGCGCCCAACCCTCGCAGAACAGCGGGCGCCGTGACGCTCGCCGCTCCGTGGGCGCAGTCAATCACCATGGTGAAGCCCGAGAGGTCGAGGCCTTCAAAGTGCTTCAGCACCGCGTCAACATACTCAGCGACGCCATCGTCTTCGTGGGCCTGCGGCGCGCCCGTGGCAAGAGAAACCTCAACGGGAGGCATGGCGTCTGTCTCGCCACCCAAGGCCTCCACTCGTGCCTCGAGCGCATGCTCTTGATCGTCAGTGAGTTTGTGTCCCCCGGAGCCGAAAACTTTGACCCCGTTATCTTCCCAGGGATTGTGCGACGCAGAGACCACCACACCACGCTGGGCACCACGAGAGCGCATGGCCATGGCTAGCCCCGGCGTGGGCAACACGCCCAGGTCGATCACGTTCGCACCGGCAGCGCACAAGCCGTCGGAGAGAGCGACTGTAATCGCAGGGCCAGACTCGCGGGTGTCCCGAGCCAACAAGACCAAGGGGTGCTCGGCGTCCTCTGCCGCTGACCCTTTCGCCTGCTCGCCCAAGGCCAACCCTAGGCGGACCAAGAACGGAGTGGCCAACGGGCCTGTCCCGGCCTTGCCTCGAATACCGTCGGTGCCGAACCAAGTGCGGCTCACGGCGAATCTCCAGTGACGTTCGGAGTGGGGTTCGTGGCGATCACCTCCAGCTCATACTTAATCTGGGGAGCACCGCCGTTCAGTGCTTCGATACGGACAGTTCCCGGGAGTAGATGCGGCGTGACCACGTCCATATTCGCCACGCGCACTCCCGCATTCGCCCAATCAAAGACGAGCCAGATCTTCGTGGCCAAGACCTCGTCGCTGTAGGCACTCGCGTCGAGCAATGTCTTGGGTCCGACCACTTGCAGGTCAACGAAATCAGTCTTATCGACGATCTTCATCCCGCGGCGTTCGAGGTCTTCGACGTTCTCGTAGAGTACGGGCACCGAGTACAGCTGGCGCACGATGTCGTCTTCTTTGATCGGCACGCGCACGGTGACGGAATCGAGCAATGCCAGGCGCACACTGCGATCGACCTTCTCCCGATCGAGGCTCACTTCTCGGCTCACCGTGTAAGCCTGGTTTTCTAGATTGATCACTTCGAAAGCGAGCAAGGATGGGTCGTCGCGAATCGCGGCAATGTTGTGCGACGGGCCAATGATCTCGACCTGACTGGGCGACACCACGGCCAGGCTCTTGTCGACCACGTGGCCTGGCTTGAGCACTCCCGTGATGTGTACGTTGCGAGGCCCCAGGTCGAGAGTCATGCGATCTTCACGGGCCAGGCGCAGGTCAATCCAAGGCGGAGACACCGAGATATCAAGGTCATCGATGGCTGCGCCCAGAGCACGAAAATTCGCGGGATTCGTGAGCTGCAAGCGAAAGCTGCCTTCTGCTTGGGTGCCCAAGACGTCTGGGGAGATCTCGAACACCGCTGACAATTGCAGCTTGTCCAAATCGGTCTTGAGGCCACGCACCAAGACCTTGGCCTCCACGGCGTCACCCTGCAGCAGGATGAACTCATGGGGCTTGACCACATAGAGCGCCGGCACGCCCACCTGAGCGTCTTCGGCTTCTCGGCGGGTTTCGACCACCCGCATTTCTAGGACGACACCCATCTCCCCCGCAAGATTCTGAGCGAGCCAGAACCAAACCCCAACGGCCAAGCCCACCGCGGTGAGCTTGCGACCGATGTCTTTGCGAACGAACGTCCAGAAAGAAGCGACTGTCATCAGGCCTTGGCCTCCGGCTCACGGGCTTCATCAATCACACCCGTACCCGACAGGAAGTCCGCGAGGGTCACCAACAGATTATCGCGCCCCTCGGTGGTGTGCAGCAGACCTCTGCGAGCCACGGAAACCCGGCCCGTCTCCTCGGAAACCACGACCACCACAGCGTCAGACTCTTCGGTAACACCCATAGCCGCTCGATGCCGCGTGCCCAAATCTCGGGACACTGACGTCGACCCCGTGAGCGGCAACATGCAACCGGCCGCAGAGACCCGACCGTTGCGCACGATCACAGCCCCGTCATGTAATGGGCTGTTGGGATAGAACACCGACTCGATCAGCGCTCCAGACAAGGCCGCGTCGAGGGGCACCCCAGAGTTCTGCAGGCCCGCTAGCCCGACCTGGCACTCGAACACCACCAAGACTCCGGTGCGCTTCGTGGCCAAGTTCACAATGGACTCAGCAAAGTCGAACAGTCTGTTGGGCTCTACGCTCGACGAACGTCCACTGCGTTCACTCACCCGGGTCAGCCCTGTGCGCAGCTCCGGTTGGAAGACGATCACCAGCATGACCAACAGTAGCGGCAAGATCACCGCACCTGCTGCGTCGAGCCGGGGAAACGACAGGGCGAAAGTGAACTCAAGCAGGTTCAACAAGGCCACGACCAACAGAATGATCACGCCCACGCCCTTCAGCACGGCCAAGCCTCGGGTGCCGTGCAAAAACTTCAGCACCGCGTAGAACAGGCAGAACAACAGGCCGATCTCGATGGCCGCCGAAAGACCGTCCTTGCTCCAATCAAACTCGATGGAGAAGGGTTGGATCCCCAGTACGCTGCCGTCGACAAGGCCCATTGGGATCACGAGGGCGTCGCCACCGGAATCGACTCACCGGCCGCAGCTAAGACGGCCCCCACGGTATCACCCAACAAGGTATCGGGAGTGGACGCACCTGCGGTGAAGCCCACGTTCACCTTGCCCTCCGGTAACCAGTTTTCGGAAGAAACCAGCTCGCCACTCACCTGGTCTCGATGGCGAATCGTCTGAGCATCAATGGCCTCAGGACCAATGACGTGATAGCTGGGAAAACGCCCCGAGCCCACCCGCGTCAAGTTGCGCGTGTTACTCGAATCGTAGCCACCCACCACAATGACCATGTCCAGCTCCCCACGATCAGCCATCTCGGAAACGGCATCTTGGTTCTCTTGGGTTGCTTTGCAGATCGTGTTCAACTCGCGGAACTGCTCCACGTGACCATCGCGTTCTAACATCGCAGCTCGAATCAGGCTCTCAATCTCGCGGGTCTCGCTAGCCAACATGGTCGTCTGGTTGATGGTGCCGATCTTGGACAAGTGCACCTCGGGGTCGAAACCGTCGGAGCACACACCCGGCGAGAAACTCTTGAGCAACTCGGCGCCACTCAGCCGCCCCAGGATGTACTCGCACAGGCGCTCGGCTTCTCGACGATCGGCGACCACCACAAACTGCCCGCCTTCCGAAGCGATCAAACTGCAGGACGCTGCGGTTTCTTCGTGACGCACCAACCCGTGAATCACGGTGGTGTAACCATCCTCCACGTAACGCAGAGTGCGCCGGTGCGGCCGCACCACCCAAGGGCAGGTGGTGTCGATGATCGCGCAGCCCAACTCCTTGAGGTGATTCATGTCTTCAACCCGAGCCGAGAAGGCGGGGATGATGATCGCATCGTTGGGCCCCGGACTCCCTGGGTTCTCTTCAGCGAAAGGCCCGCGCATGAAGCGCACCCCAGCCCGCTTGAAGTCGGCGTTCACTCTCGGGTTGTGAATGATCTGGTCGAGCAACCAGATGTTCCCGTCGGCGTGAGTATCGATGGCATCCCGGACCATGGCCACCGCCCGGTCGACGCCCCAGCAAAAACCGAACGATCGCGCCGTGTGCACGGTGACGCGCCCGGCACTCATCGTGCCGTCACCCGCTCGGAGCGACTCGATCAGTTCACTGCGATAGCTGTAGCGCTCGTGAGCGTCGCCGTAGGGGTCGCTGGTCTTGGAGTGAGTCATCGGAGTGGGCGCTGGGAGAACGAAAGAGAAACCTTCGGCCTGCCCAGGGCAACGGACGGGCAACGAAGACTGGGCCAGTCTAGCAACCGCTCCCCGCAGGAGCATCCGTACTGCTCGGCCCGCAGAGGATGATAGCGCCCAGGACCCTACTGGCGAGACTTGCGAGCTGCCACGGCCGCCCACACTGCGAGGGCCTGAGACGCCGCCGCCGCATCATGTACCCGCACAAAATCCACTCCGGCCTGGGCCGCCAGAACCGTGGTCACCGTGGTGCCATGCTCCCGATCATGAACCCCTGCACCGCTGACAGCTCCCAAAAACGACTTCCGGGAGCAGCCCAGCACAATGCGCTGATCGAGGGCCACAAACTCGCTCAGGGCCCCCAGCAAGGCGAGATTGTCCTCAAGGCGCTTGCCGAAACCGATGCCAGGGTCGAGCAGCAGCTGCTGCTCGTGAATTCCCGCGTTCACAGCCCGCTCCACCGCCATCAGCAAGCCATCTCGCACCTCGTTGACCACGTCTTCGTAGCGCGGATCGTTTTGCATCTGCGCGGGAAAGCCCTGGCGATGCATGAGCACCACGGGCAGGCCCGCCTGAGCCGCAACCCGCGCCAGCTCAGGGTCGTCCGCTAGGGCAGAGGTGTCGTTGAGCAGATCAATGCCCACTTCGCAGGCTCGGGCCAAGACCTCGCCGCTGGTGGTGTCCAGGGAGATCGGCACGGAGACAGCAGCCCTCAAGAGCGCCAGAACGGGCTCCAGGCGCCGCCACTCTTCCGCCGCGCTCACACCTGCCGCTCCTGGGCGAGTGGACACCGCGCCCAGGTCGAGAATGGCAGCCCCGGCTTCCTCCGCAGCCACCCCCGCAGCGACGGCAGCACCGACCTCCAAGGCCAAGCCCCCGTCGCTAAAACTGTCCGGGGTGACGTTGATCACCGCCATCACCCGAGTCTCACCGGGAGACGGCAACGAGCGCAGGCTCACGCGGGCTCAGGCAAGGGCATGTTGGTGCTGTCAAAGCCTTCGTCATCTTCAGGCTCGGCGGGCACAGACGGCGGCGCGGAAGAGGCCTCCGGCGGCCGACTGTCTTCTGCGGGCCTGTCCTCGTCGGTCCGCAATTCGTGCACCGTGGCACCCTTCAGCAAGGCCCTCACTTCAGCACCACTGAGGGTCTCAAAGTGCATCAGAGCTTCGGTCAACCGCTCCATCTCTTCGCGGTGGCCTTCGATGATCTCTGACGCCTTGAGGTGAGCCCGATTGAGAATCTGGCGCACCTCTTCGTCGATGGCCTCAGAGGTCTTCTCGGAGTAGTTCTTACTCCGAATCAACTCGTCGCCCATGAAGACCTCACCGCGGCTTTCGCCGTAGGACACAGGCCCGAGGCTCTCCGACATGCCCCAGTTGCAGACCATCATGCGGGCGATATCCGTAGCCCGCTCGATATCGTTGCTAGCACCACCAGAGATATCTTCGCAGAACTTCTCTTCGGCCACTCGCCCGCCGTAGAGCATGGCCAGCATGCCGTGCAGTTCGTTGCGCTTGTGGTGGTACTTGTCACGCTCGGGCAGCTGCATCGTGGCGCCCAGAGCCATCCCCCGAGGGATAATCGTGACCTTGTGCACCGGCTCGACCAAGTCGGGCAGGGCCTCGGCGACCATCACGTGACCAGCCTCGTGATAAGCGGTCAGGCGGCGATCTTCTTCGAGCAGCACCCGGCTCTTCTTCTCGCGACCAAAACGTACTTTGTCCCGGGCTTCTTCGAGGTCGGACTGCTCGATGGCTTCTTTGTCGAGAATCGTGGCAATCAGCGCCGCTTCGTTCATCAGCGCTTCGAGCTCGGCACCTGAGAACATGGGTGTTCCCCGGGCGACTTCAGAAAGATCGACCTCGTCAGACAGCACCACCCTCTGGGAGTGCACCACCAAAATCGCCTCGCGACCACGGATGTCCGGGAGGTCGAGGTTGATCTGCCGATCGAAGCGGCCAGGGCGCAGCAAGGCCGTGTCGAGAACGTCGGGACGGTTCGTGGCGGCGATCATGATCACGCCCGAGTCCGTCTCGAAGCCGTCCATTTCCACGAGAATGGCGTTGAGGGTTTGCTCCCTCTCGTCGTTACCGCCGCCCAGACCAGCGCCGCGCTTGCGACCCACCGCGTCGATTTCGTCGAGGAAGATCACGCAGGGAGAGTTCTCTTTGGCTTGCTTGAAGAGATCGCGCACACGGGAAGCACCCACGCCCACGAACATCTCCACGAAGTCACTGCCGCTAATGGCGAAGAACGGCACGCTGGCCTCGCCTGCAATGGCCTTGGCCAGCAACGTCTTACCGGTGCCAGGAGGGCCCACCAGGAGCACACCCCGGGGCAACCGCCCGCCGAGCCGGCTGAAACGCTTGGGGTCCTTCAAGAAGGAGATGATCTCGGCCACCTCTTCTTTGGCCTCTTCGACGCCGGCCACCTGATCGAAGGTCACCTTGGACTCGTCCGCAGGGATCATCTTCACCTTGCTACGACCGAAGGACATGATCCCCCCTTGGCCACCGCCGCCGCGCATCTGCCGGCTGAAGATGAACAAGAAGAAGGCGATGAACAGGAACCATGGCACCAGGGTCAGCAGCAGCCCGCCCCAAATGTCGTTGTCCGGCTCGCTGACGACCTTGCTCGCGTAGCCAACGTCCGCCGGGAGAATCTTCACCTCGAACTCATCGGCCAGGGTGATCAGTTCAGCCACCTTGCCGCTGGCTCCCAGGCCCTTGAGGTGGGCCCAACGCATCTGGCCGTTGTTCATGTACTGCACGAACACTCCGGAGTAGCCCGGGCGGGCTCCTTCGCGGACGCTGTTCATGGTGTAGCCGCCCACGAGCTGCCAGTCCCCTTCGCGCACTTGGCGAATGGCATCGTCGAGAGTCAGATTCATGGCGATCTCTCGATCAACCAGGCGCTCCAGATCGGCCAGCTGCGTCTCCAGCGCGTACGGGGGCACGCTGATCGACTCCCACTCTTCGTCCCGCTGGCTGCGAGTCACCGTGGCGTCGACGAAGCGCTCACCACGAATCACCAGCTTGACCACATTGCCCTGGTAGGCAAAGCGGCGCAGGTTCTGAAAAGTTTGCCCCGAAGCCTCGGGGTTCACCGTGGAGAAGCTCTTCATGAGCAGCATGGCCATGGCCAGGATCAGCACCAAAGTCAGGGCGCTGCCCATACGGCTCGGCTCGCGCCGCGGTGGCTTCTTTTCAGGTTCAGACATGAATCAGAACTCCACTTCAAGTTCGCGAACGACATCTCGAGCTAGCAACCGAAAGACAGTCAATCGGGCGCTGTCGACGTTCTCGGACTGATTAGGCACAAAGTCGCCTGACTGGGAGAGTTTCACGGTTTTGTAGACCTCTCCGGTGAAGGCGTCTCGTAGTTGAATTTCGATAGCGACGGACGTACTGCGAAAGGTCGGCGTGCGGTCTGGGTCTTCTGAAAGGACCGCCTGCCTCACCTGAACAATCCGTCCTTCAAGAAACACTTCGGCGTTTTCTTTGCTCGTCAGATGGAGGCCGGGTC
>JBLIMM010000199.1:0-8724 GCA_047638635.1 Pseudohongiellaceae bacterium
AGGCGTTTGCTCTCGAAGCTGCTCCTTGGAGTGGCCGCGTCTACGTAGGCGGCAGCAAGGTCGCCGATCACGCCACAGGGCACGGCCTGGTCTTGCCCTCCATGGTGCATGGTGGCCCCGGTCGAGCAGGGGGCGGAGAAGAGCTGGGCGGCCTGCGAGGCCTTGAGTTCTACTCCCAACGCACGGCGATTCAGGCCTTCAGGGCCTTTATCGACGGGGATTTCGCCGCACCCGCGGATGACTCTGCGGGCGCCTGACAGCGACCCGGGCACCAGGGCTCAGCGAGCGCACTCCTGGGTTTTCTCCAAAGTTGCACGGCGACTGTCGTCGATGAGGGCCCAGCCTCCCTGGCTGCCCTCTCCTCTCGACGACAGTTCCATGATTGAACAGCTCCACTGTGTACGGGTCTTTGTGTTTCGTAAAGCTGGCGCCGGCTTCGAGTACCTGATGGTGCGTCAGCAGCCGGTACAGGAGTCATTCTGGAGCCCGCTGTCCGGGATCATGCGCCCTGAAGAGTCAATTTTTCAGGCGGCGGTCCGCAGCGTGGGCGAATCGTTGGGCATGGACGCCCCCCGTCAAATCGTCGACTTGCAACTGGCCACCCACACCCGCATCGGCGATCTCGACGAAGTCGATTGGTCTGTGGGCTATCGCTCTCGGGACGACCTCACAGACTTGCGTCCCACCGCAGAGCTGGCAGACACCCGCTGGCTCGACTTCGATTCGACTTACCGCAATCTCGACTCTGAAGACGACCGCCGTTCGGTGATGCGTTTGCACTTCACATTGCGTAGCGCCAGCTGACAGCGAACGCCTTTCGCAGGTGCGTTGGGCGAACGTCTGATTAAGGCGAACGCTGCTGCTGTTCGTCCCCCACTACCCGGCGGGTGAGCCACACGCCCAAGTAGCACAGCGGCGTGTCGGCCAAGGCCAACAAGAACTTCATGAAGTACACGCCCACGATCACCGCACCGATCTGGGGCAGGGTCATCTTCCAGTAGAAGTGCAAGAAGATGAAGCTGACGATGATCGTGTCCACCAGCTGGGAGATCCCCGTGGACATGTTGTTGCGGAACCACAAATGGCGCCCTTTGGAGAGGCGGCGCCAGAAGTGAAAGAGCCGGTTGTCCACGAGCTGGGCGCAGAGGTACGCGGTCATGGACGCGAGCAGCAAGACCCCAGGTGCATCAAAGGTGAAGGCGTAGGCTGCCTGGGCTGCTGACGAGCTGCCGCTGAGTTCCGGGCACCATCCAAACGTCTGCGGGTGGCAGCACGACTCCGAGAGCTAGCACCACCAGCATCGCCAGCGAACAGCCAAAGCCCACCATGACCATGCGGTCAGCCCGACGCCGCCCGTAGACCTCGGAGACAATGTCGGTGCACAGGAACGTGAGCGGGTAGGTCACGATGCCCGTTGTCAGCACGAGCGCATCGTTGCCCCCCTGCCCAGGGAACAGCCAGGCAATCAGCGCCTGGATCTTGCTCAGCACCGGGGCCAGGTAGGGCGTATCCATGGGCAGCTCGAAGAGCTTGGTGCCAATGATGTTGGTCAGCAGCAGCATGGACACGAAGAAGACCACCAAGACCATGTAGCCCGTCTCGTAGGCATTTTGGCGGACATGAGCGACGTGCCCTGGGACATGGCCGGCGCCCTCACTCGCGACGCTGGCAGAGAGACTTCCAGCCAGCGCGCCGTTGCCACCGGAGACATCAGGGGCCGCGAGGTTGTCTGTGGAGCTCTGGGGCATCTCGGCGCTCATGGGTCAGTCCTGGGCACTCTTGGAATGGGCAGCTGTCCGCTCGGTCAACCCGAGCGGCTCGGCCCGAGCACTGAGACGGCGACGGGGCACCGCGCCCAGCACTGGCCGCTCTGATAGTATGCCGCGCTCCACGTCCGAGCCCCATAGGAAGCACTCTGGTGACACTCATCGACGTCCAACACCACGGCGGTGTGGCGCTGTTCACGCTGAACAACCCGCCCGCCAACGCCTATACCCACGAGATGCACAAGGAACTCGATGCCGCCATCATCGATGCTCGCTTCGATGAGTCGGTGCACGTCATTGTGATCACGGGCTCCGGTGATCGTTTTTTCTGCGCCGGCGCCGACATCGCCATGCTGGCAGCGGTCAGTCCCGCGTGGAAGGCGTCCTTTTGCCTCCACGCCAACGAGACCCTGAACCGCTTGGAGCAAACGCCCAAGTTGGTCATCGCCGCGCTTAATGGGCACACCGTGGGCGGCGGGCTCGAGGTGGCCTTGGCCGCCGACCTGCGCTGGGCCAAGAAAGACGGCGGCAAGCTTGGCCTTCCTGAGGTGTCCTTGGGGGTTCTGCCAGGGACCGGGGGCACCGCACGGCTAGCCCGGGCCGTGGGTCGCACGAAGGCCATCCAGTTGATGATCGACGGCGAGAACCTCGACTTCGACGCAGCCGCCGCGCTGGGGCTGGTCAACGACGTTCTCCCTGGCGATGGTTTTTTGGATGCGGTCATCGCTCGGGCCCAACTCTACTGCCCGCCGAACAAGGCCAGCCTAGCCGTGGGAGCGATCAAGCGCTCCGTGGTCAGCGGCCTGGAGATGAGCTTCGACGGACACCTGGCCTTAGAGCGCGAGTTGCAGCAGCAGCTCTTCGCCAGCGCCGACGCCAAAGAAGGTTTCGCAGCCTTCAACGAGAAGCGTCCCCCACAGTTCGAAGGTCGCTGACATGCAAGCCGTCGTCATTCGTGAACACGGTGGCAGCGAAGTCCTGCGTATCGAAGAGTTGCCCGAGCCCACCCCACGGGCCGACCAGGTGCGCATCGCTGTGCGCGCCATCGGGCTGAACCACTTAGACACCTGGGTGCGTCGCGGTGTCCCTGGGCACAAGTTTCCCCTGCCCATGATTCCCGGCTGCGACTTCTCTGGAGTCGTCGACCAGCTGGGCGAAGCGGTGAGTGGCATTGCCCTGGGCGACCGCGTCATTGCCGCCCCGGGCTTCAGCTGCGGCCACTGCCGCCCGTGCCTCGAAGGCCGCGACAACCTGTGCCGGCACTACGGCATTTTCGGCGAGACCACTGATGGCGGCTGCGCTGAATATGCCCTGCTCCCCGCGGCCAACGTGATGCCCTTGCCCGAGTCCCTCGACTTCGTGCAAGGTGCTGGGTTCGCCCTGCCCTTTCTCACCGCCTGGAACATGCTCGTCGCCCGTTGCGCCGTGGCCCCCGGTGACGACGTGCTGGTCCACGCGGCTGGAAGCGGCGTGGGATCGGCGGCGATTCAAATCGCACGGCTCTTCGGAGCCCGGGTGATCGCCACCGCCAGTAGCCCCGAGAAGCTCGCCAAAGCAAAAGAGCTCGGGGCACACGACGTGATCAACTACGAGCAAGATGACTTCGTCAAAGCCTGCAAAGAGCTGACCGATCGCCGGGGCGTGGACATCGTCTTCGAGCATGTCGGCGAAGCCACCATCGCAGGCTCCCTGCGCTGCTTGGCCCGAGGCGGACGGGTGATCACTTGCGGCGCGACCACCGGTCCCAAGCTTGAGATCGACCTGCGCCATCTCTTCTTCAAAAACCTCTCTGTGCTCGGCTCGACCATGGGCAGTCGGGGAGATCTCAGACACATTGTCGAACTCATGGGCAGCGGTGCGCTGCACCCGGTCATCGACCGCGTGCTGCCCTTGACCGAAGTGGCTGCGGCTCACGAAGCCATGGCTAGCCGAGAGCAGTTCGGCCGCATCATTTTGACCACCGGAGAACCTTCATGACTGACTTTCGCTTCGACGCAGTGACCGTACTCGGCGCTGGCACCATGGGCCGCGGCATTGCCCAAGTGTCCGCAGCCACGGGCAGCCGTGTGATTCTCGTGGACCAAACCGACGAGCTGGCCGCTGCAGGCAAAGCTGCCATCGCCGCCTCGTTGGAGCGCGCTGTGAGTCGTGGCCGGGTGTCCGCAGAGGACGCGGTCGCCACCCTCGCTGCCATCGACACGGGCAGCGACTTGGCTGCGGCCTCCTCCGCCGCCGACATCGTCGTCGAAGCGGCCCCCGAGCGGATGGACCTGAAGCGCTCGGTGTTTTCGCTCTTGGCTGAGTCCGCGCCGTCCCATGCGCTGTTGGGCACGAACACCAGCTCGTTGCCCATCGGCGAAATCGCTGCGGGTAACCCCGCGGCCAGTCGCATCATCGGACTGCACTTCTTTAACCCGGTGCCGGCCATGAAACTAGTCGAGATCATCCACGGGGCAGAGACCAGCCCCGAAGCCTTGCAAGCCGCGCAAGACTACGCCGTGCGCTTGGGCAAGGACCCCATCGTGGTCCGCGACGTACCGGGTTTTGCCACCAGCCGCCTGGGAGTTCTGCTCGGCCTCGAAGCCATGCGTATGGTGGAGCAAGGAGTCGCCTCAGCGACTGACATCGACAAGGCCATGGAGCTTGGCTACCGCCATCCAATGGGGCCGCTGAAGCTCACCGACCTGGTCGGCCTCGACGTGCGCTTGGCCATCGCCGAGCACTTGCACAAAGAGCAAGGCACGGACACCTTCGCCCCGCCACAGTTGCTGCGTGACATGGTCGCTGCGGGCAGGCTCGGCAAGAAGAGCGGTCAGGGTTTCTACAGCTACGATGCCTGAGGCGTCCCCTACGGCAGAATTTTTGAGCGGAAGGCATGCGCTCATCACCGGCGCCGGACGGGGCATCGGCGCCGCCATCGCCAAGGCCTTGGCCGAGCGGGGTGCAGCCTTGACCTTGGTGGCTCGCAGCGAGGCGCAGCTCCAGACCAGTGCAGCGCTGTGTGAGCGGCTGGGCAGCCCTAGCGTGGCCATAGAAGTCATCGACTTGGCCGACCGTGATCAGCTCGCCGAACTCTGCGAGAGCGTGGCCGTGGGTTGCGACGTCTTGATCAACAACGCAGGAGTGGCTCCCAGTGCCACCTTGGTGAAAACCGACGATGATCTCTGGGACGACACCCACGAAATCAACGCTCGCGCGCCCTTTGCCCTCTGCCGAGCCGCCCTCCCAGCCATGGCCGAGCGAGGCTGGGGACGTGTGGTCAACGTCGCCTCCACCGCCGCACTCGAAGGCTTCGCTTACACGTCTGCCTACGTGGCGTCCAAGCACGCCTTGCTGGGGCTCACTCGGGCCTTGTCCGCCGAAGCTGCTGCCCGCTGGAGGGACGCCGACCTCACCTGCAACGCGGTGTGCCCAGGATTTGTCGACACGGACATCGTGGCCCAAGCGGCCAAGGACATCGCCGCGGTGAGTTCACTCGACGAACAAGCAGCACGAGAGAAACTGGCTGCCCTCAATCCGTCAGGGCGGCTGCTGAGCCCCGAAGATGTGGCGGCGGCCGTGCTAGCCCTCGTCTGCGAAGAGCCTGGCCGCAGCCACGGAGTCGCACTGCGCCTCGGCGACTGAGCCGGTAGAGCGCCTGGGTGCCCTGTGGCAGAGCGACCGTCTGGGTCGCTTCCGTCCGTTGTTCTTGACGAGAGAGC
Source organism: Pseudohongiellaceae bacterium (assembly GCA_047638635.1). GTDB lineage: Bacteria > Planctomycetota > B15-G4 > B15-G4 > B15-G4 > CAZIAK01. The sequence continues at coordinate 5,468 of JBLIMM010000199.1, forward strand.
GAGGCAACGGCGGCCCGGCGCTTGGTACCATCCCCCCATGGCCGAATCCTTCCGCGAAGACGTCCGCGATGACGGCGTCTCGATCATCACTCTTGATCGCCCCGACCGTTACAACGCCCTCACCTTTGAGGTCTACCGAGAGCTCACAGACCGCTTCGCCGCCATGCGCCGAGACGACTCCGTGCACGCGGTAGTGATCACCGGCGCAGGCAAGGCGTTCTGCTCGGGGGGCGATGTCCACGACATCATCGGCAGGCTCTTTGGCTGCAGCGAGGCGGACACCCTCGCCTTCACACGCATGACCGGCGAACTCATCGCCAACATGCGCAAGCTTGAGAAGCCGATCATCTCTGCGATCAATGGCATCGCTGCAGGGGCCGGTTCGGTGATTGCCCTGGCCTCTGACCTGCGCGTGTTCTCTGAGCGGGCCAAGATCGCCTTTCTGTTCACCAAAGTGGGCCTCACCGGGGCGGACATGGGCGCGGGATACCTGCTGCCTCGCGTGGTCGGTCTGGGGCGCGCCACCGAGTTGCTGATGCTCGGCAACACCATCGATGCCACCACCGCAGAGCGCTACGGACTCGCCACGCAAGTGGTGCCCCCGGACGAATGCCTGCCCACAGCCATCGCCTTGGCCGAACGGTTAGCGGGCGGGCCCTTGGGCGCCTTGGCCACCACCAAGCGCATGCTCAACAGCGAGTGGGTCCTCGACCTGGACACGGCCATCGAGGCCGAAGCGGTCGCCCAGGCGTTTCATCTTCGTGACGCCGACCACAAAGAGTTTCACGCGAGCTTCGTAGAGAAGCGCGACCCACGATTCTCTGGCAGCCAAGCGAAGCGCGGCCCCCCAGCATCGTGAGCGAGCCCACGACTATGCGCTTCTCCAAGCACATCTTCATTTGCACGAACGCCCGCGGCGACGATGACGAGCGCGGTAGTTGCGCTGCTCTCGGCGGCGGCGATGTGGCCAAAGCGATCAAGATTGCTGCGTATAACAAAGGCCTCAAAGGCAAGGTGCGGGTGAACAAGGCCGGTTGCCTAGACGCCTGCGCCGATGGAGTCTCACTGGTGGTCTACCCCGACGGTGTCTGGTACGCGGGCGTCACCCTGGGCGACGTGGAGGAAATCGTCGAGGAGACCTTGGTGAAGGGGCTCATCGTCGAACGGCTGGTCTCCCAGCGGCATCCGCGCCAAGAGCTCAGCTGAGTCCGTTCGCCCCGTGGCTCCCCTAGCACACAAGCCAGTCCCCATGACGACACCATGACGACAAGCAGAGGTCTTCAGCGACGATGAGCGACACCACACCCCACGACGAGCGAGCTGCCCTCCGTGCTCGGGCTCGCGCCTTCGCCGTCAACGAAGTCGCTCCCCACGCCGGCGCTTGGGACAGAGCTCACGCCATGCCCCGGGAGATCATCACGCGCATGGGCGAGCTGGGTTTTCTCGCCGGGCCTCTGCCAATCCAACATGGTGGCGGAGGCTTCGACAACGAGAGTTTCGTGGCGGTGTACGAAGAGATCGGCCGGGCCTGCAGCTCCACTCGTGGCTTCTTGGCGGTGCATACGGGCCTGGTCAGCCAGTGCCTCTTCGACCACGGTAGCGAAGAGCAGCGAGAGCGTTGGTTGCCCCGCCTGGCCAGCGGTGAGTTCATCGGCTGCTACGGTCTCACCGAAGACGGCGCGGGCAGCGACGTGGGCGCCATCGCCAGTACCGCCGAGCAAGACGGCGACAACTGGGTGCTCCACGGCTCGAAAGTCTGGATCACCAACGGCGGCGTGGCCGACCTGGGCGTCCTCTTCGCGCGGACAGGCCCCGAACCCGGGCGCAGGGGCCTCACTGCCTTCGTGGTTGAGTTGCCCCAGCCAGGCTTCAGCGCCGAGGGCATGGGCGTGGAGCCCTTGGGCCACCGAGCCTCCAACCACGTACGACTCAGCTTCGATGGTCTGGTGATCCCGGACAGCCAGCGCTTGGGGCAGATCGGACAAGGGTTCTCCATCGCCATGTCCGCCCTCGATCACGGGCGCATCGGCGTGGCGGCGGGTGCCGTGGGCATCGCCCGGGCCTGTCTGGACGAAGCGGTGGCCCATGCTCAAGAACGACGCCAGTTCGGCCAGCGCATCGGCGACTTCCAGATGGTTCAGGCCGACTTGGCCGACATCTACTCCGAGACCGAAGCTGCCGCAGCCCTGGTAGCCCGCGCGGCCAGAGCCGCCGATGAGCACAGCGACGACCTCACCCGGCTGACCTCTGCAGCCAAACTCTTCGCCACCGAGGTGGCCCAGCGGGCAGCCACCAAGGCCGTGCTGCTTCTGGGCAATCGAGGATACGGCGACGGGCACTCCGTTGAGCGCCATTATCGCGACATTCAGGGCCTGCGCATCTACGAAGGCACCAACCACATCCAGCGGCTGATCATCGGCCGCTCCCTGGTGGGACGACCTCCCAAAAGTGCTCCCAGCGCCCAGGCTTGAGTCACCCGAACGCACCGAGTAGACTTCCCGCCGTTCGGCCCCTCACCGGGACGGCCCCTGCTGAACTGCCCGGCCAGGCCCGAGTAGCTTCTGCAAAAGTCGTCGCAGCGAGGTGTGCAGAGTAGGTGGTGGGTGTAGCTCAGTCGGTTAGAGCGCTAGATTGTGGTTCTAGAGGTCGGGGGTTCGATCCCCCTCACTCACCCCATTACTTTGCCCCTCGCTTGAGTGCCGCTTAGGCCAAGCATAGGCCTGGCCCAACACTAGCCGGACAAGCACTGGCCTGCATTGTGGCGTACTCTCATCCCCATGGGATCTTCGCCTCTGCGCTCACTGCTCGGCGAACTGACCAATCGCGTCGAGATCAAGCTGCAGCGTCAGCGTCTGCTCTCTCGGCCCATGGTGGTCGATGTGGTGCTCACCAAGGCTTGCAACTTGGCTTGAACCTTCTGCCGGGACTACGAGCACGAGGGCGCCAAGAAGATCAGCACCAGCGACATGGAGCGGGTGGCCTGCGAGCTGTTCCCCACCGCGCGCTGGGTCAGCATCTGCTCAGGCGGTGAGCCCTCTCTGCATCCAGGGCTTGAACACATCCTGCGCCTGGCAGCCTGTGGGTAAAGTGCCGCGCGCCGAGCACAGCTCGATGGCGCCAGCGCTTCGTTGCCGAATCCTCGACGAATCCACTGATTCGACTGCGGTACGTCGCCTCGATCTGACTCCATCGAGGTGCACTCGCCATCACGGCACTTTACCCACAGGCTGCTAGCGCAGCACGTTGCTCCACCAACG
>JBLIMM010000200.1:0-8708 GCA_047638635.1 Pseudohongiellaceae bacterium
AGAACTCGCCCTTCACGTCCTTGATCAACAAGATGAAGAGCGAGGGCGACATCCAGCACACCAACACTCTTGAGCTGGTCGACGAACGCTTGGCCCAGCGGCTTCCCGAAGTCTCTGTGGGGGACGCGTTGATCTCCTGCCTGTACACCAACACCATTGCCGTGATCTCCATGAAGACCGAGCAGGTGGTCTGGGCCCGACGTGGCGCTTGGAAGTGGCAGCACCAGCCCACTGTTCTCGAAAACGGCAACATCCTCTTGCTCGACAACAAGGGTGGCAGCCCTCAGCTGGGGCGCTCGCGGATGCTTGAGATCGAACCGGAAACTGGCAAGTTCAGCTGGTCCTACACCGGTGCAGAAGACAACAAGTTTCAGACCAACACCTGTGGCGCGGGCCAGCGCTTGCCCAACGGCAACACGCTGATCACTGAGTCAGACAATGGTCGTAGCCTCGAGGTGACCCACGAAGGGCAAACGGTCTGGGAGTTCCTGAACCCATACCGATCCGGCGACGACGGTCAGCTCGTGGCGACTTTGTTTGAAGTGGTGCGCTTGCCCGTCGACTTCCCAACGGACTGGCTCGGCGATGACTGACCTCGCAGAGGTCGCAGGCACTCCCGTACGCGGGGCTCCCCCTGGGAGTGTCGATCCCGAACCGACAGACTTCGAGCTGGGTTTCCGTAGCCGCGCCTGGTGGATTCTGTCCTTCGGTGTGCTGCTGTCCCTGTCCCACGCTTTCGTGCCCCTGGAGGAGTTTGTCCACCGGGGAGACGACGCGTACTACTACTTCAAGCTGGCCACGAACTACCACGAGTACGGCTTCTGGACCTTCGACGGCCTGCGTCCCAGCAACGGTGTGCAGCCACTCTGGGGCGTGATTCTCACCGCTGCCGCCCAGGTGATGCACTGGGTAGGCATCGAAGATCTGGACGTCATGTCCAGGGTGTTTGTGTCCATCACCGCCCTGTTTCACTTCGCCGCCGCCATGGTGCTGCTGCACTTGGTGGGGACCTCGGTGTCTTTGGCCGCAGGTATCGCTGCCTGTGGAGCGGCTTTGTTCCCCTTGGGCATTGTCTGGACCCGAGTCTGGGGCATGGAGAACAGTCTTTACGCCCTGGTGCTGCTGAGCACCGTGCTCTTCTACCACCGACGCTTTCGCCGAGAAGGCACGGTGAAGCAGGCCATCAAACTCGGCGCCCTGCTGGGCATCTTGACCCTGTCGCGGCTCAACGCGGGTTTCTTGATCCCGATCATGCTGGGGATGTACCTGTTCTTCAGCGGACGCCACGGAGGCTTCGCTCAACGCTTCAAGCTCTGCTGGTTTATCGGCGGAGTGGCCACGCTGATTATCGTGCCGTACCTGGCCTACAACATCTCGACCACCGACCACATGCTTCCCGTCGCCGGTGAAGCCAAGAAGATTCGCGCTGCGCTGTATCTGGAAGCCAACGACATCGACACAGTCTGGTCCCAGCACTTCTTCGAGGTGCTCGACGATTGGACGGAGGAAACGCAACGGTGGTTCGTCACCTCGCGGGCCATGGACGGCACCTGGATCACCGGGGGCCGGCTGGCCTATGAGAATTCCACCCCGTACTCCACGGTGCGCTGGTTCTTGGCAGGCTTCTTATTGCTGCCCTTCTTGGTGGGTAAACCTCGAGCGTGGCTAGCGGCCTTGCGACGGATGTGCGCTCAGATGAAGGCGTTTGGCTATCTGCTGCTGTTCTGTCTGCTGAATATGGCTGTGTCGCTGATGATGTTCCCTTACGAGGCGACCTATTCGATCAAGCGTTGGTGGTTGCTCGAGAGCGAGATCCTGATCGCGACCACGGTGGCTGTGCTAGCCGGCACAAGCCTGGCCTTCGTGGGCTCTCACTGGATCGCCAAGAACGCCCAGAAGAGCTTGGCCACCATGGCTCTGCTGCTGCTCGTGGGCCTGAGCGCTTATAAAACCATCGATTTTTATTGGGATGGCGAGGTCCAGTACCCGGACTGGAACATCTCGACGAATGAGGAGCGCTACGCCGCCAGCATTTGGCTGCGAGACAACGTTCCCGATGAGGCCATCGTGGGCAGCTGGAATGCGGGCGTCATTGGCTATTACGCCGACTGCCACGTGATCAATCTCGACGGCTTGATCAACAGCTGGGAGTTTCTGCCCTACCTCGCAAAGGGTGATCTCGCTAACTATTGCCGGGACTTTGGACTCGACTACATCGCCGACACGAACTTCGAGATCAATTACCGGGCGGGCAAGGGGCTGATCGGCGCGCTCAACATGAAGCGGGTCTACCACCACTACATGGACCCACTCGACACGGGATTGTCCTACAAGGACCAGGCCATGCTGGTCTTCGAGATCGGCACGAGAGAGAGCGGGCCGGGCCGAGAGTTGCCTGGCGCTGGGCAAGGGCTGAGAGGACTGGGCGGCAAAGAGCGCAAGTAGTCGCTGACTCTGGTCGCCTGCCTTGCTCGGCTCCCAGAGCAGGGATAGACTCCCCGGTCTTCACAGGGCCTTTGAATACGATGACACAAGCACATCTTGAGTCCTGGGCGCAGGCCCTGGCTGGCAACCCTCCCGCGCTCGAACTGCCGACAGTTGCAGGGCGAACGTCTGACCAAAAGCATCGCGCCGCAGAGTGGTCGTTCACTCTGTCCGCTGAGCTTGTTGCTGGTCTGTCGGCCGTCGCTGATCGAGCGGGGCTGCCTTTAGAAAAGGTGCTGCTCGCTGGTTTCGCGGTCTTCCTGCATCGCACGGGCGGTCAGGTGGACATGGTGGTGGGCACGGAGCTGGCTGGAGAGATCCTCCCGCTGCGCCTGGACCTCACTGGCGAGCCAGGGTTTGGCGATCTGCTGCGGCGGGTGGAGGCGGCTCTGAGCGCTGCCGGCGAGCGGAGCGATGTGTCCCTGGCTGAGATTCTTGAGCACTTGGGCATGGCCAGTGTCGCCGAGCTGATCCCCGTGGCGTTTTGCGCCGGCGCTGCGCTGCCAGAAGGCTGCGGCCAGCTCGACTTGGTGCTGAGCTTCCATCTGGCAGCTGCCTCAGCCGACGGCCTGTGTGGCTCTTTACACTACAACGCCGAGCTCTTCGCTGAGGCCTCCGTCTCGCGCATGGCCGGGCACCTGGTGACGCTGCTGGCAGGCCTGGTGGCCGACTCGTCCGAGCCCGTGGCCAAGCTGCCTTTTCTCACGGACGCCGAGCGGCAACAGATCCTGGTGGAGTGGAACGATAAGTCCCACGACTTCCCCTTGGACGCCACGTTGCACGGCTTGTTCGAAGAGCGCGCTGCGTCCCAGCCCGACGCTGTGGCCGCTGTCTTTCGTGGACAGAGCCTGACCTACGGCGAGCTGGAGACTCGGGCGAACCAGGTGGCGCATCATTTGCGCAGCTTGGGCGTAGGGCCTGAGGTCATGGTGGGCATCTCGGTGGAGCGCTCCCTGGAGATGGTCATCGGGCTGCTGGGCCTGGCCAAAGCGGGCGGGGCCTACGTGCCCATGGACCCTGCGTACCCGAAGGAACGTCTGGTCTACATGATCGAGGACAGCCGGGTTCCGGTGTTGCTCACCCAGCGGCACTTGGTGGCCGACCTGCCAGACAGCGATGCCAAGATTGTAGTCCTTGACGATCGGGCGCTGTTTGACGATCTGCCCACCACGCCCGTCAGCGGTGACGTCGCTGACGCACAGAGCCTGGCCTACGTGATCTACACCTCCGGCTCGACCGGGGCACCCAAGGGCGTGATGCTCAATCACCAGGGTCGGGTGAACAACTTCCTCGACTTCAACCGGCGCTTCGATGTGCAGCCTGGGGACGGGCTGATCGCCCTGGCGTCGCTGTCCTTTGACATGTGCGCCTACGACGTGTTCGGCACCTTGGCGGCGGGGGCGAAGATCGTCTTGCCCGACCCGGCCGGCATGCAAGACCCAGCTCACTGGGCCGAGTTGATGAACGCCACGAGCGTCACCACCTGGCACACCGCGCCAGCCATGCTCAAGATGCTGATGGACTATCTCGAAGGTCGCCCAGAGCTGGCGCCCCAGTCACTGCGCTTGGTGTTGCTCGGCGGCGACTGGATCCCGGTGAACTTGCCCGATCGCGTGCGCGCCTTGGTGAACAACTGCCAGGTGATCAGCATGGGCGGGGCCACCGAGTGCTCCATGGATTCGACCATCTTCGAAGTGCTCGAGGTCGACCCCACCTGGAACAGCATTCCCTACGGGGAGCCCATGACAAACCAGTTGGCCTACGTGCTCGACGAGCACGGGGGGCCCATGCCCATTGGCGTCCCAGGGGAGTTGTACTTGGGCGGCATTGGCGTGGGCCGGGGTTACTTCGAGCGGCCCGAGCTGACTGCCGAACGCTTTTTGGACAACCCGTTTCTCGACGGCAGCGAACAGCGCATGTATCGCACGGGCGATCTGGCCCGCTGGATGCCTGATGGCAATCTCGAACTCATCGGTCGGCTGGACAGCCAGGTGAAACTGCGGGGCTTCCGCATTGAGCTGGGCGAGATCGAGTCGCGCCTTCGTGAGCACCCCGCGGTGCGCGAGGGGGTGGTGGTGACCCGCGATGATGGCTCCGGCGAGAAGCGTCTGGTGGCCTACGTGGTGCAAGATCCCGAGTGGCAAGGCCCTGAAGATCAAGGGGCCGATGTGGGCAGCGAACAGGTCGAGCAATGGGAGGCGGTCTACGACCATGCCTACTCCGCTCAGGCCAACGCGGACATCGAAGACCCCACGTTCAACATCGTCAGCTGGGACAGCAGCTACACCAACGACGCCCTCCCGACAGAGCAGATGGTGAACTGGGTCGATCAAACGGTCGATCGCATTTGCCGCCACAATCCTGACCGAGTGTTAGAGATTGGCTGCGGCATGGGCCTGCTGCTGTTTCGTATTGCGCCGCACACGTCGCGCTACGTGGGCATCGATTTCAGCAAGGTGGCTCTGGATTACGTAGCCCGCCATCGGGAGCCCCTGGGTTTAGAGCAGGTCGAGCTGGCCCGGCGCTGGGCGGACGACTTCAGCGGTATCGACGAGAACAGTCTCGACTGCGTGGTGCTCAACTCGATCATCCTCGACTTCCCCAGCATGGACTACCTGATGGACGTGATCAGGGGTTCGGTGAAGGCGGTGACTCCAGGCGGCATGATCTTCTTGGGGGACGTACGCGGACTGCCGCTGCTGCAGAGCTACCAAACGTCTGTGCAGCTCTTTCAAGCGGACGACGACTTGCCGGTGGAGCAGCTCACCGCCCGGGTGCGGCGCTTGCTGCGTCACGAAGAAGAGCTGGTCATCGACCCAGGCTTCTGGCCTTGGTGTGCCGCACAGATCGCTGAGCTGGGTCGGGTCACCGTGCAGCTAAAGCGCGGCCACTTCACCAACGAGCTGAACGCCTATCGCTACGACGTGACTTTGCACGTAGGCGACTCCGCAGAAGTGCCGCAAGCCCCGGCTGTCGAACTTGATTGGGACGGTGATCGTCTCGACCTTGACAGTTTGCGCGGGCGACTGACCCAGCACAGCCCAGAGTTGCTGTGCGTCCGCAACATTCCCAACGGACGCGTAGTCGCTGACTTGGCAGCGCTGCAGTTGCTGGCGTCGGCGGCTTGCCCGGAAACCGCCGGTGAGTTGAAGGCCCAGGTCGCAGCGAAGGTCGCTGAGGCCCCCGGAGCCAACCCCGAAGACTTCTGGAAGCTCGCCGACGAGCTGGGCTACTCCGGCGACGTCCGTTTCTCCGCCGACTTGTCTAGCGGCCGCATCGACGCCGTCTTCTGCCGCAAAGTCGAAGGTCGTGACACTCCCGCCGTGCTCTTCCCGGACGAGACCGGCTTGGCCTTTGATGGCGCAGCCACTCCCCGGGACTTCGCCAACAATCCGATGATGGGCAAGTTGTCCCGCAAGCTCGCCCCCGAGATTCGAAGCGCCTTGGGAGCCCGCCTGCCCGAGTACATGGTGCCGACCCTGGTGGTGGCTCTCGACGAGATGCCCCTGTCGCCCAACGGCAAGGTCGATCGCAAGCGCCTGCCCGAGCCGGACACCTCTCGTCCTGACCTCGAAGCCGCCTATCAAGAGCCTTCAACCCCCGTCGAAGAGGTGGTCGCGGGGGTTTGGTCCGAGGTGCTGTCCTTCGACCGAGTGGGGGTAGACGACACATTTCTTGAGCTGGGAGGTCACTCGCTGCTGGCGGTGCTGATGCAGACCCGGCTCAACGAGATCTTCCCCTTTGGCCTGACTTTGGCCGAGATTTTCGAGCATCCCACGGTGGCTGAGCTGTCCAAGCGCATCGAAGAACGGGCTGCCGACGAGGGATTTGATGCGGCAGAAGTCTGCGAGTTGTTGCAGACAATCGAAGATCTGTCCGAAGAAGAGGTTGCCGACCTCCTGGACCCCACGAACGAGTGAGCAGCACCATGTCAGATGCCAAGACACAGTCGAACCTGGCCCGCTTTGCTGCAGCTGCCGTAGAGCGCCTCGAGAGCGAAGATCCTGAACTCTTCGCCATGCTCGAGAACGAGTATCGGCGCCAAGCGAACGTGCTCACCATGGTAGCCAGCTCCAGCATCGCTGACCCCAGCGCGCTGATCTGCGAAGCCACCACGGCCATGAACGTGACCGCCGAGGGTTATCCCGGCAAGCGCTTTCACGCGGGCTGCCGGCACATCGACGAGATCGAGCAGCTGGCCATCGACCGGGTCTGCAAGGTCTTCGGGGCCAAGTACGCCAACGTCCAGCCCATGACGGCGACCTCCGCCAACGAAGTGGTCATGTTCAGCATCCTCAAGCCCGGCGACACACTGCTCGGCATGGATCTCGACGCCGGCGGGCACTTGACCCACGGCAGCAAGGCCTCGATCAGCGGCCAGATCTTCGAAGCCTACGGCTACGGCCTGGACGAGAACGAGCGGCTCAACTACGACGAAGCCCACGAGTTGGCGCTCAAGCACAAGCCCAAGCTGATCATCTGCGGCACCACGGCCTACGCGCGCAAGATCGACTGGGCACGCTTCCGTGCCATGGCCGACGACGTGGGCGCCTACGTTCTCGCAGACATCACCCACATCGCAGGCTTGGTCGCAGCAGGGCTCCACCCGAGCCCTGTGGACCACGCCCACTTCACCACCACTTGCACGCACAAGCAGCTCTTTGGCGGTCGCGGTGGTCTGGTGATGATCGGCAAGGACTACGACCAGCCTGCCCCCGGCAACCCGAAGAAGACTCTCGCCCAGGTGATTCAGCAGAAGGTCTTCCCGTTCTTCCAGGGTGCGCCGAACCAGAGCTCGATTGCCGCCAAGGCTCGCGGTATGGGCTTCGTGGGCAGTGACGAGTTCAAAGTGGTCGGCAAACGCATCGTCGAGTTGGCCGATGCTCTCGCGAAAGCCTTCGTGGCCAAGGGCTACCGGGTGATCACCGGGGGCACCGACAACCACATCGTGGTGGTCGATGTCATGGAAAAGGGCATCACCGGCGTAAATGCCGAGAAGGCCATCGAAGACTGCGGCATCGTGGTCAACAAGAACCGCATCCCCTTCGACAAGAAGTCGCCCACGGTCACCAGCGGCATTCGCCTAGGAGCCAACGGTCTCGCCATCCGCGAGATGACCCCGCAAGACATGATCGATTGCGTCGAGGTGATCCACGACATCCTCACGAACTTGACCCAAGACGGCGACCGCAAGTACACCATCGACCCCGCCGCCAAAGCCCGCGCCGAAGCCGAAGTGGCGCGGCTCTGCGCCCTGCGCCCGATCACCACGTACCCGCCGGTCGTAGACTGACCGCAGGCTTCCCGGCCTGGCTGGCCACGGTCAGGGGGGCGATCAGGCTTTGCCCTGGAGCGGGTGGGTTTCCGTGCGCGGGGTTCTTTTGAGCTTGTGAAGATTTGCCCCTGGGAGACCCGCTGCGGGCTCCTGCGCCGCAGCCTCTGAGTTGCTAGGGTCTCTGCTTACAAACCGAGTGCGCAGAGACTGCAGCCACCATGCCCGCCATCATTTCGCGACCCTTGATCCAGCCCCGGACTCAGTTCCAGTTTGGGGCCGTGCTTCAACTGAGCTTGCGATTGTTCGTGAGGAGGGGCTAGAGCCATGGCGAGGTTAAAACATATTGCACCTGCCGCCGTGCGGGCCTTGGTCACCGGAGGCAGCCGTGGTTTGGGAGCTGCCATTGCCAAGCGCTTGGCCGCCGCAGGGCATCCAGTGATCGTCAACTATCGCAGTGGCAAAGATGCTGCCGCTGAAGTGGTCGCGGCCATCGAAGCGGACGGCGGCGAGGCTGTGGCTGTGGCGTTTGACGTGGCCGACCGGGAGCAGACGCGCCAGGCCCTTGAGTCCCTACTGCAAGACGAGCGGCCCATCGGCGTGCTGGTAAACAACGCGGGCATCACCCGAGACGGCGCCTTCCCGGGGATGACGGGCGAAGCTTGGGATGCGGTTCACGACACAACTCTCGGCGGCTTCTTCAACGTCACCCGCCCTCTGGTCATGCAGATGGTGACTGAGCGCTGGGGCCGCATCGTGAACCTCTCGTCACTCTCGGCCTTGCGGGGCAACCGGGGGCAAGTGAATTACGCGGCAGCGAAGGCTGGTATTCTTGGGGCGACCCGGGCCCTTTCTCTCGAGCTCGCCAAGCGCAACATTACGGTGAACGCCGTGGCCCCCGGGCTGATCGACACAGACATGACCGCAGACTTGCCTGACTACGTCACCAAAC
>JBLIMM010000201.1:0-8609 GCA_047638635.1 Pseudohongiellaceae bacterium
GTTGGCTCTCTGTGTCGCTAAGGTGCTTTTCCAGCGAGGTGGGAACGACTCTTCCCTTGGCGACTGGGCCGACGGGGCCCAGGGCTTCGCCGCTCTGGCCGCGTCCCGCAGCGCCGAGCAGTGGGCCGAACTTGCGGGTGTTTCTTTTGCCGAGGCCCTGTCACTCGCAGAGATCTATGGCCAGGGACAGCCTGCAGCGTTGCTCGTGGGCTGGGGCCTGGGACGGCGGCGAAACGGCGCGGCCACCGTGCGCGTGCTCGACGCCTTGGGTGCTGCCGCTGGCAACATCGGCGTGGCTGGCGGGGGCGTGTCCTACTGCTTTGGCCGCCGAGCGGCTTTCGATACAGACTTTGTCCGCGGCCTCGCCGTAGCGCCCCGGAGTTTGTCGGAGGCGCGTTTGGGTCCGGAGTTGCTGGCTGCCAACGATCCAAAGATTGCAGGGCTGTGGGTGACTGCTGGCAACCCGGTGACCATGTTGCCTGACTCCCATGCGGTTCGTCGTGGCATCGAAGCCACAGAGTTCACCGTGGTGGTCGACACCCATCCCACAGACACGACCGACGTGGCCGACTTGGTGTTGCCTACGCTGACCTTGCTCGAAGACAGCGACGTGCTCGGTGCCTACGGTCACCACTGGCTACGCTCGTCACGGCAAGCCATCGCGCCGCCGCCGGGCCCGCGCCACGAGCTAGAGATTTTGCAAGGTCTCGCTGGCCGCCTGGGACTCGCCGACGACTTAGCGGGCACGGTCGATGATTGGAAGCGCCGCTTCACTCAAACGCTAGCCGGCAAGGGCGCCACCCTTGAGGCCATGGAAGCGGGGCCGGTTAAGAATCCCCTGGCAGCTGCCGTGCTCTTTGAGGATCGGCGTTTCCCCACAGATTCCGGGAAGGCCTGCTTGATCACTACGGAGCCCGGACCGCCAGCGACCACGAGCGCAGAGTTTCCGCTGCTTTTGATGGCCTCGTCCACGCCCCAAGGGCAATCGTCGCAGTGGTCGAAAGAGCCCCCACCTGGGCCACCGCCTGTGCGAGTTCACCCGGACATCGCCGCACCCTTCGCGGACGTGGACGTGCAACTCGTCAGCCAGCTGGGAGCCATGCCCGTGCGGCTCGTCGCTGACGATCGCGTGCGCCGCGACATGGTCGTCATGGCCAAGGGCGGCATGTTGCGGGACGGCCGCTGCGCGAACGCCTTGATCTCAGCAGTGGAAAGCGATGCTGGGGGCGGCGCGGCCTACCACGATGAACCGGTGGCGATCAGACTCTGCTAGCGGGGGCCGTCGAACGCTGGGGCAAAGACCACCACGGTCTCGTCACCCACACCGAAGCGCAGCTCTTCTTGGATCAGGCCCTGCTCCAACCACTCGGGCTGGAGCGCGTTGAGTTTGTCCAGATCGAAGGCCATCCAGGGCACGTCGTAAACGCGGCAGTTGGCTGCCATGTTCGCGGTCTTCACCGGCAGTTCCACGATGAGTGGCACCCGCTGAGCGTAGTAACCGTCCCGTTGGCGGTGGGTGGCGAAGAGTTGTTGCGGCTCGCTGTGCTCTTGAATCCAAGCCAGAGCGGCCAAGCGGGGGACGTGATTGCCGTGGTAATCACGAGCGGCCACTTCGACCGGTTCGAGGAGGGCCAGCACCACTAGCACGCGCCAAAATCTGTTCTTGTTCCACAGGGAGACGAGGCCCGCACCGGCTACGGGGAGCAGCAGCGTCAGCGGGATCATCATGTGTCGGGTGGACAGGAACCCGCTGAGCCGGAGTTGCATCGTGGTCACCGCTAGCCAGGCCACGATGGTCAAGCACAGCAGAGCACAAAGCCCAGGGCGCCGCCGTCCCAAGGCCATTAATCCGGGCACGATGAACAGCAAGTACTCGAGGCGCAGCGCCCGGACGAACTGGTTCAGGCTGTGGTTGATGGCTGCGCCCCAATCGAAGGGGCTAGGCGCCACCGCTGACTTGGCCAGGGACAGGAAGCCCGGGCTGCTGTCAAAGAGCAAGAAGCCACCGCGATCCGGTTGCTCTTGTGCCTTCTGGGCGGCTGGTTCGGTGGAGCTACCGGAATCGTCCGGGGCGGTCGCAGCTGCGGGAGTGTCCATTCGCTGAGACACTCGCGGCCAACTGAGCGGGCTGGTGACGTGGTCGGGCCCGCTGCTCAAGTCGCTCACCAGGCCTGCTTGATGAGCAGACGGCTTGTTGGACAGTCCCCAGCGCCCGGTGGCTTGGTGGAGACCGATCACGTAGGGCGCCACGGCAAGCAGCGACGCTGCCGCGGCCATGGAGGTCAGTGCCGCTCGCCGTCGAAAGCCCGGAGCCTGGTGAACCAGTCCGGCCAAGCACCACATGGCGAGAGGCAGCAGCAAGAACAGCGCTTCGAGGCGCACGAGGTAAGCGAGCCCCATGACGAGGCCGCCTGCCAGAGCTTGGGTGGTGGCCCGCTGCCCGCGCTGCTCCCGTTGGGCTGCGGCGAGCAAGGCCCAAGCGGCACACAGAAAGAACGCCGCGAAGAGTCCGTCAGACTGCACGTCGGAGGTGTAGGCCACGGTGCGCACATTGAGCGCAGCCACCAGGGCTGCGGCGGGGGCGGCGTTCGGTGTGTGGGGCAGGCCTGTGCGCGCGATCCCCCAAGCGGCCACCACGAGCAGCAGCCCGGCTGCCATGGACACGGCGATCGCTGCGTTCAGCGGATCGGCGACCAGGTTCATCACCAGGGCGGTGGCCCCTGCGAAACCTGGCGCGTAGTGGTGTCCGAGAGCGCCCTGCCAGTCGCCTTGGAACAGGGCTTGGGCCTGCCACAAATAGTGGGGCCCGTCGTTCATCATCATCTCGGCCTGTGACCAGGCGAGGGCGCGAATGGCCAGGGCCACACCCAAAATGGCAGAGAGCAGGAACATGGTCCCAGTGTCCCGGCCGCTCAGGGGTGAAGCAAGGACGCTACTGTTGGAAGCAGAACGCTTGGGCGGCGATCAGTTCAGGCTGGGTGCCTTGGCGGCGATGCCACCGCGACGACGCTTGGCCAGCAACTTGCCCGCCGCGTTGTTCCCAAAGGACTTGCCCATGAGGTTCCACAGGCGTTTCTTCCAGCGCAACACTCGGTTGAGGCGCAGGGCTGCAGCTCGCAGCTCGTCGATGGTGGCCTTGTCCATGCCCGTGCCGATTTGCCCGGCACCGTCGACGACTTCTTCCCAGCTACCGCCCTTGAGTTCACCGCGCTCGATCGCTTCGGTGTGGTTGCGCGTGAGCGGGTAGGTGATGTTGACGTTGGGCACCACGGCGATGCCGAGGCTGTGATAGAAGCGCGCCGACTCCATGGCGGTGGCCTTCGTCTCGCCCGGAAGCCCGAAGATGAAGTTGGGGCTGATGGGCAGACCGATGGAGTCGCCGAATTCGCGGAACTCGAGAAACTCGTCGAGGGTGAGCTTGCTGATCTCCCCCTGCATTTCGTCGGAGCCGGTTTCGAGGCCGGTGTAGATGTCTGCGCAGCCAGCGTCTTTCATGAGCTGCAGCAGCTCTTTTTTCATGCCGTTCAGGCGCGTCTGGCAACGCCATTCGATCTTCTCGGCCAGGCCCCGCT
The DNA here is from genome assembly GCA_047638635.1 of Pseudohongiellaceae bacterium. Taxonomy (GTDB): domain Bacteria; phylum Planctomycetota; class B15-G4; order B15-G4; family B15-G4; genus CAZIAK01. Next base: position 3,573 of record JBLIMM010000201.1, read on the forward strand.
TGATCAGGCCCTCGCAGATCTCTGTGGTGTGGCGTCGGTCGAGGGTGAAAATCTGGTCTTGGAACATGATGCGGCGGACGCCGTATTTCTCGACCACCAGCTGCACTTCGTCGAGCACTTGTTCTGGTTCGCGCTTGCTCTGGCGGTCGCCGAACATCTGCTTGTAGCAGTAGCCGCAGGGCATGGGGCAGCCGCGGGAGGTTTCGAGCATGGCGAACGGCGTGTCTGGAGCGGCCGCGTCCCGGTAGAGCTCCATGGGCAACAAGTGCCAGGCCGGAGAGGGGAAGTCGGCGTAGCTGAGCGGGTTCGGTTCGTCAGGGTTGTGCTTATGGCTGCCGTCGGCGTGGCGGGAGCTCACCGAATTCACCTCGGCGGGGTCGCTGCCCTTGCCGATGGCGTCGAGCACGGCGAACGACACGGGCTCAGTTTCGCCACGCAAGACCATGTCGGCCTGGGGCAGTCTGCTGAGCAGATCGTCGGGGTAAATCGAGCCGTGGGGGCCCTCAACGAGTACGAACTGTGGCTTATAGCCGTCAGCGAAGAGCACCTCGAAGCTGTCCGTGATGTAGGACAGATCAGGAATGGGGAGTTCCCAGGCGTCTGTGCGCTCGGTGCTGAAGTAAAGGACGTCGGGGTCGAATGATCGCACCCGCTCTGCCAGCTCTTCGTGGGACCAGCCCATGACGTGGGCGTCGAGGAACTGAATCTCCCAGGGGCCGCTCGGGTGCTGCTGCTCTTCGAGCCATGCCGCGACAATCGCCGTGGAGATGGGCTGCCAACGGCGGGTCTTCCGGTAGGCGTAGTTACGCTGGAAGACGGGGATGAAGGGATTGACGATGCTGATTTTCATGGCGGAGCAGCATAGCGCAAACGGGCTGGGTATGGGATCGAAGTGCGGAACTGTCGATAGGGGCATTGCTTCCTTTGGTCGACGGATCTGCTTTGGCGCATTAGACTTGATCGCCTTAGATCTCTCTCTCCTCCCCTTTATTACGGGATGTCCCCGATGACATTGTGTCGTGCTTCGTTTTTGGCAGCCTCGTTCTGCCTCCTCACTGCAGCTGCCGAGGCTCAGGTTCAGCCCGTTCAGGTGCAAAGTGGCCGTGTGGTCGTGCATTTCCTCGATGGCGTTCTTGATGACCTGGGTCTCTCCCTGCAAGAGCTGAACCTCACAGCGGACGTGGGCACGACCGAAGAAGAGGCGATGGAGGGCCTATTGCTCGGTTTCTCCATGGCGCCAGATGGCGACCTGAAGGTACTCAGGGAGACGTCTCAGGAGACTTTCCAGCCCTACGGTGTGCTCGGTGGTGGCGTCAACGTCACGGGCGGTTTCTACCTGTCCTCTGACTCAACTGGCCTGGGAGTCGACTACACGGGCTTTCGTATCCACGCCGAAGAGGCCCACAACGATGGCCCCGGCGGCCAGCCCGACCCGGACTACTTCTTCCTGTCCTCCGCTGACGATCCAGAAGGCCGGGATTTCTTGCTCTGCTACGTGAAGGTGCTCTTCTCGCCTGACGAAGATTACAGCGTGGGCCCCGGCGACCATCCTCAGCCGGACAAGCTGCGCATCAAGGCCTGGGACCTCGTGGTCACCCCGCACTTGGCAGACAAACTCGGGCGCCCGGATCTGCTCGGCAAGACCATCGGCTACGGCAAACTCGACAGCGATGTGGCCGACTACAACGGCGAATGGCAGCACCCCCAAGGTCAGAACATGTTCACCCCTGATAAGGGTGATGCAGCTGGCGACGGCTTCGCCGGCACCTTCCTCGACGTGAGTCTGGGCATCCTCTCGGGGATCAACCAGGTCGGTCACACCGGCACGTTCCCCAACGGTCGCGTGGGCCTCTCCATGGCCACGACCTCGTGCAACGTGGGCGATGTCAACGTGACCTGGCTCGCTGCCATGAACGAGGACCACCCGGGCATCGCCATGCAGGTCTATCGCGAGATGGACAACCGCTTCGAGCAAGTGGCTGTCTCGTGGATCAAGCACGGCTTCTTCGCCCTGTCCAACAGCCAGTGCAACTCCTGCCAGAACCCCAGCCCGGGTACTTTCTTGGGCGTGGGCTGCAGCGACACCTACGGCTCGAACAACAACGCAGACCGCTTCTGGCTTGGCCCCCGCGATGAGTGGGACCCGAATCAGGGCACCTGGGAATGCAGCGGTTCGTTCTTCGACGGCACACCTGTGGATTGCGTGCGCGATGAGACTGGTTCTGGCAACGGCTCGGTGGACCACCGTCTCGAAGGATTCGACGGTGACTTCAACCTGCCCGGTGCCACGTACTACTACGAAGCCATGTACATGGTGAAGGACGACGAGGCGCTGACGAACAACATCGGCTCGCGGCTTTGCACGATGTCCTGGGACGGCAACTCCTGGAACTTCTCCACACCGTCGTCCGGCTCCGGTAACGTGCTGGTCGAAGGCCCCGCGGTGAATCGCTACGGCGATATGAGCTCCGTGGGCAAGCTCGATGGCGACAACGGCGAAGTGGCCTTGTCTGTGGACGTGCAAGATCTGGGCAACGGCACCTGGCGCTACGAGTACGCCCTGTTCAACTGGACCCTCGATCGCAAGGTGCGGCAGTTCTCCGTGCCTACAAACGGCATCGTGGGTGACGCGTACTTCCACGACGTCGATGACGAGACTGGCAACGACTGGGTCCTGAGCACCACGGACAAGAACATCACCTGGACCTACAACGACGCGGTCTTCCCGGGTCACAAGGTTGCGGGCGCCCTGGAGTTCGGCACGCTCTACAACTTTGGTTTCACTAGCGACAGTCCTCCCGCAAGTCGCACGGTGGCTTTGGGCATTCAGGAGTCTGGCAGCGGTGGTGACATCCTCGGTGTCGACACTCTGGGCCCGGCGGTTTTGGCTCTGTCTGCCGACGATCTGTCTCCCAGCGAAGGTCAGACGGCCATGCTGCGGATGCAGGGTGGCACGACCAACGGTTTGATTGCTGTGCTGAGTGTCAACGGCGTGCTGATCACGCCGACCGTGCTGACTGCTACGCCCGTGCCTTTCTTGGGCGGCGAGCTGACGGTTCCCGTGTTCATTCCCGCCGGTTTTTCGGGCTTTGTTCTCGGCTTGATTGGTGCGGAGTTCGACACCTCTGTAGTGGCCCTCTCCAACATCTCTACGTTGGCTGTCGAGTGATCTGATCTCTGTGTCTGGGCCGCCTCGTAGAGCCGGGGCGGCCCAGCGCTGAGTAGGGTTGTTATGGTGCGCCGGTGAGCCTCGCCGACGCACCAAACCCAAGGCTCGTCCCAGCCGCCATCGCCCGGCGAAACTTCGCCGTGCTGTGGACGAGCAACTTCATCACCGCCATCGGGATGATGGGTTTCATTCCCCTGATCCCGCTGTTCTTGGTCGATCTAGGGGTGCCCGAGGGGCCGGGGCAGCGCATCTGGTCGGGTGTTCTCACCGCCGCAGCGCCCTTGATGGCGGCGTTCATGGGGCCGTTCTGGGGCTCCCTCGGCGACCGAGTTGGGCGCAAGCCCATGATCATGCGCGCCAATCTGGCCATCGTGATCTTCGTGGGCGCCATGGCTTACGTGCGCTCTCCTTGGGAGCTGTTGGCGCTGCGCCTGGGGCAGGGTGTGTTCAGCGGCTACATGGCCCCGGCGATGACCTTGGTGTCCGTGGCCACGCCCATCGATCGCCAGTCGCGAGTGGTGGCTTGGCTGCAGACGGCGATCTTGTTTGGGGCGAGTTTGGGACCGCTCATGGGGGGCTGGTTGTCCGACGGCTCAGGCATGCGTTCGGTGTTTTTGGTGAGCGCAGGCATGAGCGCTCTGGCGACGATCATGGTGGGCCTGTGGGTCCAAGAGAAGCGGCCGGACAGCCGGGATCTGACCGCGCTCACCGGCCCCATCTCGCTGATCAAAGATGTGTTTGCCGACCTCCGCGGGCTGATGGCCAATCGCGGCCTAGCCCAGGTACTCATGGGAGTTTTTGCCGTGCGCTTCGGATCGTCTCTGGTCGAGCCGATCCTGGCCCTCTACATCATGGGTTTGCAGGGCTATGAAGCGGGCACGGTGGGGTTGACCACTGGCTTGGTTTTCTCCGGTCACGCCCTGGCCACGCTGCTCGTCACGCCCCTTTGGGGACGCATGGGCGATCATCTTGGCTACCGCAAAGCCTTCACCATTTGCGCCGGTGGTGGGGCCATGTGCTTCTTGGGGCAAGCCTGGGTCGAGTCGGTCACCGGGCTGTTCGTGTTGCGCTTTTTGTCCGGCGCCTTCTTGGCGGGGATTGTGCCCGCGGCCTTCTCGGCGGCGTCCCGCTACAGCAGTGAGAGCCGTCGTGGCGGGGCCTACGGGTTGACCTTCTCGTCGGTGATTCTGGCCCGAGCGTTAGGCTTGATGGCTGGCGGTTGGCTGGCGGCGGTGATTGGTTTGGCGCCACTCTTCGTGATCTCGGCGGTCTTGATGGGGACGGCGATGGTTCTGGGCCGGCGCCAGACGGACCATGGTGAGCCCACCCCGTCCAGTCCTCAGCCCGCCGCCGAAAGGGGCTAGCGACCTGTGGGGCCGTGAGGGCAGCATGCTTTGCCCAGGCGAGCGGCAGGATCCTCCGGGAGCTCCCGGAGCCAAGGCGTGCGCCACGGATTGCCCTGAAGAGGGCATCCCGAGGCCGGCAAGGGCTTGTCGATGGTTCTGGCCCTGCGCCCGTCCTACCCTGGTGGGTTCGTGGTTCGACCGAACCGCTGAACTTGCGCCGAGGTGGCCCGCCATGGGTGAGCTTGCTATCCCCGAGGATGTTGCCCTGTGGCTGCTGCCCACGTTGGCGTTGTTGTGCACCGGGGGGCTGGGTTTGGCCGTGGGTTGGGTCTGGGCGTCGGCGCGGCACTCTCGGCGGGCAACTTTCGCTCAAGACTCCGTGACTGAGCTGCGCGTCGAACGCGCCACTCTGGAGGCTCAACTCGCCGCGCAGAGCGCTTCTTCTGAACAAGCTGCTTCGACGTTTGGTGCCTTGGCCGACGACGCTTTGCGGCGCAGTTCCGAGCAGTTTTTGACCTTAGC
>JBLIMM010000202.1:0-8594 GCA_047638635.1 Pseudohongiellaceae bacterium
AACGGGAATTTTGGGGACCGCAAATCGGGCGATTGATGGCCGCATAGGTGGCCGCAGGTGTTGGCGGGCCGGTTGCTCTCAGCAAGGCCCTGCGCCCTAAGCCGCTTCAGGTGAAGGGCTTAGAAGTGGTCGGGGTGACAGGATTTGAACCTGCGACCTCTTGTCCCCCAGACAAGCGCTCTACCAAGCTGAGCCACACCCCGACGATGGACCGTCTCAACAGTGCTGCTTGAGCTGGCACGGCGAGTTGCCGGGCCGATCCATTAGGGTGGAGGTTGTAACGCAGTGAGGGGCCGGTCACAAGAGAACGATGGGGGATGAAACGTGGAGCTGGCTGGGCCGTCGGTCCTGCCATGAACATCCTTCTGCTCTTGCTCAGCTGTTGTTTCTGCCAGGTGTGTCCCGTGTTGGGCCCCTCGCACAACGCACAACTCGCCGTGGGTTCTGATCTGCCATTGCCTGCAAGGAGCCTGGTGGCGCGAAAGTTGCCGGGCGGTGAAATGGCCAGGGCTTCCCAGCCAGCGAGGGCTGCTGACGGCAAGCGGGACGATGGGGCCTTGGAGGGCGGACGAGAGCGGTCCAAGTCTCTCGTCATTGTGCTCCATGGGGGCAGCTGGAAGCCCCGGCCCGTCGTACGGCTGGCCCGTTCAGCCATGGAAGCCCTCTCCTCTGAGGCGAGGCGCAGCAAGTTGCGCTTGCTGGCTCCCTTGGCGCCGGTGGAGTGCCGCAGCACTGTGCCCTGGCTGGAGCCCGCAGGAGAGGCGGCGATCATGTCCTTGCTCGATCTCGAGCTAGCCGAGCGAAGGGCGTCTGCTGACCGGGTTTACCTTGCTGGACATGGCTCGGGGGCCACTGCAGCCTTGGTACTGGCCTCTCGTCACCCAGAGCGCTTCGCGGCGGTGGCTGCATGGTCTGGCACACCGCCGCCTCTGTGGGACGCCTCACAGGAGGTGGTTGGGCTGGCATCCGACCCCATTCCTGGTCTGAAGGGCGTGCCGGTCTATCTCTGGACAGGCAACGAAGACCCCATTCTCGATCGAGGCGCCCTGCGCTTCTTTGTGGAGGGCATGGAGGCCGCAGCCGCGCTCGACAGCACCTACGAGCTGCTCTGGGACCGCGGGGCCGGTGGCCACGACTATGGCCAAGAGGGCCCGAGGGAAGGGCTGAAGTTCTTGCGGGCCCATCGCAAGCAGAAGCGGCCCTAGCAGCGTGTGCCAGTGAGCCCGCGCCAGTGAACCCGTCAGGGACTCTGCTGCGCTGGGACTCCCGCCGCAGCTTGGCTCAGCGAGTCATGACCTCGGCACCGTCGGCACCCACGTGCATGGTGTGCTCGAACTGGGCCACCATGCAGGGCTGCCGCTCGACCAGGGGCGGATAGCCGAAGACCGTGTTCGAGCGCAGCAGGAGTTGCAGGGTCTTCTCGGCCAGATCGGCGCCGTGTTCCCGGGCCAGCTCTCGTCGACAGAAGGGCAGCCCTTTACGGGCGGCGATTTGGTCGACCACGCCGCTGTCGGCTAGCCGGGGAGCTTTGAGCTTACGCTTGGCGCCGAAAACTTCGGCCCGGCCTTGCTCGACGATCATGCCGCTGCCCGTGGTGGCGAAGGGCTCGATGCAGATCATCATGTCTTGTTTGAGCACGCCCGAGGTGCCGTCGCTCACGTTGGGGATCGACGGGGAGCAGTGCACGGTGTAAGGCGCGATGCCATGGCCGGTGAGGTTGGCTACGGGCTTGTGGCCCAAGCCGTGCATGGCCTGCTGGATGGCGTGGCTGATCTCGCGAATGCGCCGACCGGGGCGCACCAGGGCGATGGCTGCTTCAAGGGCCTGGCGTGAAGCTTCGAGGAGCGAAGCGTTGTCGCCCAAATCTGCCGTGGCTGCCGTGTCGGCAATGCAGCCGTCGATGTGTACGCCTAAGTCGATCTTGGCCACATCGCCTTCTTTGAAGACGCGACTGTCATCGGGGGCAGCGCAATCGTGTGCTGCCACGCTGTTCACGGAGACCTGGGCAGGAAAGGCTAGGTCTGCTCCATGATCGAAGATGAACTTCTCGATGCTGTCGAGGACGTCCATGTAGCGGACACCGGGCTGGACCGCCTCGATGGCGCGCTTGCGGGCAGCGGCGGCGATCTTGCCTGCTTCGCGATATTTGTCGAGGTCGATTCTCATGGGAGCGACAGGTTAGCGGAGCGGGGAGCGGGCTGCTAGCCAACTGTCTGATCCGTCTCTCGTTGGGCGTCCGCTGGCCATCTGGGGGCCGTTGTCACTCTGACGAATCTGCGATCTCCCTCTATACTTTCGAGGAGCTGGCCCCGGGGACCCGGACTCTGGGGCAGCCTCTCCCTTACTGCTGCCTCGCTCTCCCCGTATGGCCGCAGCTCACATTCCCTCTGTCCGAGGATCATCCATGGCTCGTTTCCTCTTTTCATTGGTTGCCCTTGCGGGGGCCGCTGTGTGGGCTTTCTCTGCGCCCCAAGACGTTTCCGCTGGCCCGCTTGCGGCGAATGCGGCGAATGCGGCGGATCCTCAGAGCACCTCGCTCAGCTGCAAACCCCAAGGTCCCATTCATGTGCAGTTGATTGACGAGGGCCAAGCTGGGGGACGACTCGACCTGGCATTGTCACTACGCCCATTAATGGACCTGACAGTCCTGGATTGGGAACTGGAACTTCCCCAAGGGGCTGTCCTGCTTGAGGGCAATCTCGGAGGTTCAGCCTCCACCGAGCGGGGCAAGGAAACTCACGGCAGGGTGGCGATCTTGCTTCCGGTGGATAGCTCGTTTCGGCAGGTCACTTTGGTGGCGCACGGTGTCTTCCTCGCTGAAGATCTCGACGGGCGAACGGGTGAGGGCACTGTGGACGGATCTGCTCCCGCCTTGATCGAAGAGCCCGTGGTCGTGCGGTCCACTTTGTCTTGGGGAGAGCCTGAGCCGGACGCACCGCAGACGTTCACCATGGATAGCCGCAGCGGTCAGCTGAGCGCGGCGGTGATCATGCCCAGTAGCCACAAGGAAGGGCGGTGATCCCGATGATGAAGACTCTTCTTCTGGCTTTGGCCACTTGCGCGCTGTCGACCAGCGCCTTGGGGCAAACGTTCGACGTCACGGGCGTCTTTACTTACGAAGACAAGGGCTGGCAGTACAGCGGTTGGAACGGCAGCGATCCGGCGAAGGCCATTCGCCGCGCTGATGTGTCTGTCATCGATGACCTGACCGCTGCTGTTTTGGGCACAGGATCCACGGGGCAAGATGGATCCTTCTCGATCACTTGCAACAGCGTGGGCGTGACCGACATTGTGGTGCGCGTGGACGCGGACACGGGCAACGAGCCCACGTTTCAGCGCGTCCGCGTCACGACCGAAAGCAACTCTGAGTACCAGTCGCTGAGCCCCGTGTTTGCGTCTCATGACACGAGCGGCGATCTGGACGTGGGCACCACCAACGTGCTCAAGATCTTGAGTAACGGCGACGAGGCCAACCCGTTCAACATTCTTGACATGGGTGTGCACGGCATGGAGTACATCACCGGCCCGTTAGTGGCTGAGTCGAACGCGGGGCAGACCATTCGCTTTTACTGGCCTTCGAGCGGTTCGTTCGCGTCCGGTAACCAGGCGCACATTAGCGAGGACGATGGCTACGACGATGCTGTGATCCTTCACGAGATGGGGCACGTGGTGCACAACCAATACTCGGACAGCGATAGTCCGGGTGGAAGTCACAGCTTTGGGGACAGCGATCAAGATCCGCGGCTGTCCTTCGGCGAGGGTTATGCCACGGCATTCGCAGGGGCTATTTTCGATGCGGCCATCGATCGCCAGGCCATTTATCTCGATGCCAATGCCTCGTCGCAAAACGGTGGCGTGCAGCTGCGCATGCGCCTGGAGACAGCCTCCCCGTATACCGCTGGTACCAAGGGCGCCGCAGACGAAGTGGCCGTGGCGTGCACGCTCTTCGACATTGTCGATTCAGAAGTCTCCAAAGATCAGAGCGTTGGCTCGGACGATGACGCCTTACAGAGCACCACACTGGTGAACGGCCTCAATCGTCACCGGGCCTGGTGGGATGTGTTCGCTGGCCCTGTAGGCAGTGCCGCCAACCTGACCATCAACGACGCTTGGAACGGTTGGTTCAGCGAGCATGGCGCCGCTGGCTTGCATCAAGATCTTGAAGACATCTACGGCCTGCTGCGCCTTGACTATTTCAATGACGACGATGAGCCGAACAACACCATCGGTACGGCGACGCCCGTGTCGGTGGGTTCTGCTTGGGGTGGCAACAGCACGTTGTACTGGTCCGCTGGCAGTCCTCCCGCGCCTGGCTTTGGCGACGTGGATCACTTCTCGTTCGAAGCGTTGATCGGCTCAGAGGTCGACATCGAAACCCGCTATCCCGGGGGATCCAGCAATGCCGATACCCAGTGCGACACCTTCTTGACCTTGTATGACCCGTCAGGCGCGAGTGTGGTCACCAATCAATCGTCTGGCACCGGGCGTAACGCTGCGATTCTGGGCTTCACCATCGACGAGTCCGGCACCTGGACCTACGCGGTGTCGTCGAACCACTCCTACCGGCGTTACGGCCGCTACAACGGCCGCGCTTCGTGGGTCTTCGAGAATCTCGCACCGCAGATCTCTGTCGGGCCAGATGCCATTCCTGCGGCGATCACGGTGGGGCAGCTGACCACGTTGTCGGTGACCGCATCGGACGGCAACCCTGGGGCCACGCTGACCTATCAGTGGACTCCCCAGGACGGTGGCAGCATCAGCGGGTCTGGCTCTTCGGTCATGTTCACTCCGCCGCTGGTCGCCCTGGTCACCGTGGTAGACATCGACTTGCTGGTCACCGACGAGTTCGGCGCTGTGGCACCCGTAGAGACGGTGAGCGTGACCGTCTCGCCCCCAGGGCCCACCTGCCCTGCGCCGGCCAGCACAACTTCTGGTGGTCTCGCTAAGGCGGGACAAGCGGGCGTCCCTGTACTGGCTGCGGTGAACCTGCCCTTGGTGCCCAACTCAGACTTCGCTCTGTCTGTGACAGGCGGTCTGCCCTTGGGCACGGCCTACCTGATTCTGGGTCTGTCGTTCCTGGATGCGCCTTTCGACCTCGGCAAGATGTACCCGAGCCCTGATTTGATCCTGACTTTCCCTCTGGATAGCAACGGCGATCTGTTCTTGCCCTTGCCCCAGGGTGACGACCCGGCGTTCTGTGGATTGACCGTGTGGTGGCAGGTGATGGTGCCCGATGACCCGGGGGCCGCGGGCTTCCGTCAGACGTCTCAGACTGCTTGGGTGCAGACGGTCAACGGCAACTGATCCAGCTGCAAGGTCCCTGGCCGGGGTGAGTTTCATAAGCTGCGGTCATGTCGGAATCCGCAGAGAGACTCGCTTGGCGTTGGACGGTGCTGGTGCTGGCCGTGGTGGTGATCACCACGGCCAGCTTCCGTATGGTCAACCTCGACATCTGGCTGCACGCCGCCACGGGCGAATGGATCGTCGAACAGGGTGCCGTGCCGAGTAGCAATGTCCTGTCGGAGCTGCACCACGACTACCCGTCGGTCCACGATAAGTGGGGCTTTCAGGTGTTGGCTCATGGGCTTCTCGACGGACTGGGGCCAGACGGGGTCAACCTCGCTCGGCTCTTGCTGGTGGGGTTGTTGGTGGCGCTGATGGGCGCCACGGCCCGTGGGTTGGGGGCCTCGCCCGGTGCGACCATGCTGCTGCTCACTTTAGGGCTTCTGGCTGCGCGTAATCGGCTCGTGTTTCGTCCAGGGCTGGTGAGCATGGTGCTGTTGGCGCTGCTGATTTTCCTGCTGCTGGTCCGTCACCGGGACGGCCGCCGAGCCTGGATGCTGCTGCCTTTGCAGCTGTTTTGGGTCAACGTTCACGGCTTCTTTGTACTGGGCTGGATGACCGTGCTGGTCGTAGCTGGAGCGCAAGGCTGTGCTGGCCAGTGGCAGATCGCGCGCCGTTGGCTGGGCTGGGCCCTGCTGATGATGGTGGTCTGCTTCGCGAACCCGGCAGGGCTTGCCGGCTGGGCTCACCCGTTCACGATCCTGTCTGACCTCAACGGGCATCGGGACTTCTACACCACCTACATCACAGAGTTTCGACCCATCTTGGCGGACGATCCCCAGGCCCCCGGTTTTCGCACGGGGTTCTTTGTGCTGGCCGGGCTGTCCGCAGTCTTGCTCCTTTGGGCAGCGCTGCGCTCGTGGGGCAAGCGCCGCTCGCAGAACTCCGGGCCTAGCCAAGGCGTAGGCCCCGTCCCTGCGGGTGCGGCGCTCGGTGGTACAGGGCTCAGTGATGTGCTGCTGCCCGCCCTTGCTCTGCTGGCCATGTTCGGGCTAATGAGCACGAGCTTGCGTCGTAACATCGCGCCGTTCGCCGTGGTGATGGCGCCTCTCGCCGCAGCAGCGTGGACCTCTTGCCTGGGCCGCAAGACTCCAGGGCTTGTGGTCCCCACGGCGCTCGCGCTGCTGTTCTCCGTGGGCGAAGTGACGGACGCCATGTCGATTCACGATGGTAGCCAACGCCGCTCCGGCTTCGGCATTTCGCGCATCGCCTATCCCGTGGGGGGCATCGAGTTCATCGGCGAGCACCTGCCGGATGCGCGTGTGTTCACCGCGTTTGGCTACGGCAGCACGTTCACCGGAATGCGTCGCCCGCTCCAGCGGGCGGCCACGAACGGCAACACCCACGGTTATCCCACGCAGTACTTGCAAGACGTCATCGCCGCCACCGCCGACACAGACCCCGGTGCGTTCTTGCAGCTGACAACCCGTCACGATTTGAGCGCAGCATTGATTCCTATGGGCGCGCCTTTGGCGCCGCGTTTGCTCCGTTCAGCCGACTGGGCCTTGGTCTTTGTGGGACGGCAAGAAGCCGTGTTCGTTCGCCGGCGCAACACGGATGAAGCTTGGTTGGCTGAGCACGACCTCGAAGCGCAGCTCTCCCTAGGGCGCGAGCTGTTGGTGCCCGGCGGAGAGTTGTCAGACGACCGTCCATGGTGGCGCCAGGCTCCCGGGCCGACGACGCTCTTGTTGGCATCCCGGCTGCTGTTCGCAGGTGGCTATGAAGAGCTTGCGACCTCCCTGGCTGAGCAAGCGGTTGCCGTGGCTCCGGACGATGCTCAAGCCTTGAGCTGGCGGGGTTTGTTGCTGTTCGCCGCAGGGGATCGAGACGCTTCCCAGGCCATGCTGCTGCGGAGCCAAGAGGCTCACGGATTTAACGTGCTAGCCCAGGACGTGCGCACCGTCTTGATGCGCATAGAATCCCAGTGAGCAAGGGGCGCGGTGGTACCGCCCGTCGGCCGGGCTGTACTGCTTGGTGAGCGTGTTGCCGAGGGCGTGCTCGTTGTCGCTCAGTTGTTCAACCACTGGATCGCGTGACTCAGCTTCTGCGCTGCCGCTGTGTCGCCGGTCCGCTCTGCCCAGTGCTGCCGCGCCCGCAGCATGCGCGATACGTTTTCTGGTTCGAAGAGCACGTCCGGGAGCCAGTCGATGGAAATCGCCAGGGCGGCGGCGTAGGCCAGCTCGTCTTGTTCGCTGGCGAAGGCCTGGGCGAGCAGGCGATCGGCGCTGGTTTCAAAGGCAACGATGGGGCCGCTGGCTTGGTGGAGCTGCAGCGCCGTGTCGAAGTCCCCGCGGGCCACGGCGGCGGTGGTGCGCTGCTGCAGCGAGTAGATCGGTTGGTCCGGGAAGAGCCGCTCGATCTGAATCTCGGCCAAGTCGTCCTCGCCCACAAGAGTGAGCACTTGTGTGAGCGAGAGATGGAGCCGCGTGGCATAGGACGGGTCGCTGCCTTGAATCTCTTTGGCCTCGGCTTCGAGAGCGTCGAGCAGCTGGTCCAAGGGGATGTCTACACCAGCTGCCCGGCCCGCGTCCAGGCGCAGCACCCGTCGGCGAGCGTCAAAGCGGCAGCGGCTCACGGCTGCGGGGGACAAGCGCACCGCAGCGAGGAGTTCGTCGAAGGCCAGAGCTGCTTGCCCGGCGTGAGCTGCCATGGCTGCCATGTCCATGCGCAAGTGCCAAGCGTCCGGGCCAAAGGGAGCCAAGCGCTTCGCTTCGTGAAGCAACTCAACGACTCGTGGATCGTCGACGTTCAGCCGGGAGAGCAGCAGCGCCTGCAGGTGAGCCAGGCGTTCGATGTGCGGAGCCAAGGCTCGGGCATGGGCCATGTGCTCTGCAGCGGTGGCTGGGTCGGCTTGGGCAAGGGTGCTGCGCAGTAAGGGCAGGCGGTGATCCCACGGGAGTCCTGTGGCTGCGCTTGCCGCGCGGGCGTCGAGGGCGGTGCGATCGAGGGGTGAGTCGCTGGTGCTTTCGGCGATTGTCGCGCTGATCTGGCGCAGGGTGTTGAGGGCCTGGGCCCGTCCCAAGCCGGCTACCACCAGCAGGCCCCCTGCGGCGCACCAAAGCCATGGCAGCCCCTGGGTTGAGGGGCTGCCGACAGCTCTGTCGGGACCTTTGCCCTCGGCGGGATCTCGGGAGCGTGCCTCGCAGAGCGCCGCCAGCAAGAACGCTGACGACGGGAAGAGCGTGGCCGTGGCGCCGCCCATGTCGATGCCGTTGGCGGCCCAGGTCACCACCAGGGCCGCCGTGGCACCG
>JBLIMM010000203.1:0-8576 GCA_047638635.1 Pseudohongiellaceae bacterium
CCGAGGTTTCCACACCGGGAGCGTGAAGGATGCGCGCTCTGAAGGCCGGCACGGCGGCGTAGGTCGTGAAGTGCCCCACATCGTCGCTAGTCAGAGGCTGCTTGCTCACCAACAGGTGGGCATAGTCCAGCTGCAGTTCGATGCCATCGTCGTCGAACTTCGGCCCATCGATCGCGGTCAAGATGATGTGGTCGCCGGGGTTCTCGACCCCATCTCGGCGCAAGGCATCCACGGCGATCGCTGCTAGACGCAGCACTTCGCGGGGGGGATCAAAGCGAAAGCGCACCACCGAGATGACCCCATCGTCGGTGAGATGCCCCAAGAAATCGTCGTAAGCCTCGGCGGTGTAGAGGTAACTCTCCGCCATGACGTAGCTGCCGGACGCCAACGCGGCGTAAGTGTCCGTACCGGTCATCTGGATGATGTCGAAGAGTTCGTCGCTGCGACGCAACCAGCTGCGACCTTCGTCGACGTTGATGTTGATCCCGGGGAGGTTGTAGCGGTCCCCGGTCATCTCAGCGAACTCACCGGTCATCAATGCGGCGGTGGTGTGGTTGATCTCCACGCCAGTGAACTCGATCAACTCGCCCGTCGGCAGGGGACGACCGGCCGCCGCTGCTTGCAGCACGTCGATGCCGCCACCAATGCCAATGGCCAGCACCTTGGGAGCCTTCAGGGCCACCGAACGGTTCTTCGGGTCGAGGAACTTCAGGTAACCCAGGCCCTCCTTGTCGGAGATGTTGGCCACCGTCTCCGCCGAGCCCATGGGCAACACGGTGATGGCGTCGCCGTCCTGGTAGATCCATTTGGTGGCGTTGGGATCGCTGCGGCTGCCCAGCACATCAAGGCGACAAACCGGGTCCCAGATGGTCTTCTCAACTTGCAGATCGGGGTCGCTGCGCAGCTTGGCCGACATGGTCTTGAAAGGCGCCATGGGCACTTCGAAGAAGGTCTGCGGAGCCAGGTGGCCCAAAACGAGAAAAACCAGAGCTCCCCCGCCGCAAAGAGCGAAGCCCAACCCGGGCTTACCTGAGCCTTCGCTGCCATCGGGTAGGTCTCGTCCAATCCCACGGGCGAAGAGCGCCGCGCCAGCCAAAGCCAAGGCCACGGAAACCAGCACTGCACCCTCACCACCCACGCCACGCAGCAGCGGGATGTAGACCATGCAGCCCAGCGCCGAGCCAATCATGTTGACGCCGTAGAGCCGTCCCACTTGGCCCCGCCCATCGGACAAGGTCAGAGCGACGACGAGGCCAGCCAAGAGCGATGGCACGAGCAACACAGCGTAATCGAGGGCCGCGCTCATGATGCCTTCGCTGGTGTGCAGCTCCGCGGAGGCCGAAGCCGCCGTGCGCGTCACCAGGGCGTAGGCACCCACGATACTGATGGCGAACAGTGCCGAGAACACCGACAAGCGCCGAGAGGTATCCCCCCCGAGCCATTTGGGCTTGCAGGCCAGCAGAGCGCCACCGCCGGCAAAACCCAGCATGGTGAAAGTCACCACCAAGTAGGTCAGGTGATACCAGAGCATCACCGAGAACAGGCGGGTCTGCACCAGCTGCAGCAACAGCACCGCTGCCGAAACAAGAGCGATGCCAGCAAGGCGCCCGCGAGGCAGGCGCTGAGAAGTGGGGTCAGTCATGGCCCGTGTGGCTCTTCTAAGTCGGGGGGGGAGGCGACCGATGATGATCCGGGACACGGATCGTCGGTCAAGAGGCCACAACAAGAGCAAACAGGTAGGGCCTCAGCTACCAAGGGCCCCTACGTTCCATGGATCAGCCCGCGACCGGTGCCTGATCGCTCAGGTGCCGGCTCAGGATGGCCATGAACAGGCCCACATCGGTGACGATCGCGACAGTATGGGAAGAGCCCCGATCGCAGAGCTTGGAGGCTACTGCGGGGTTGATGTCCACGCAAACCAGCTGCACCCCGGCGGGGAGCATATTGCCCACCCCGATGCCGTGGAGCATGGTGCCTAAAACCACGACGAGGCTGGCTCCCTTCAGCAGCTCGGAATAGCGCTCTTGGGCGGCAATGAGGTCCATTTCAGTATCAGGCAGGGGGCCATCGTCACGAATGGACCCGGCCAGGGAGAAGGGCACGTCGTGCCTCACACAGGCGTACATGACGCCCCGGGTGAGTACTTTCGCCCCTACCGCACCTGCCAAACCGCCGTGTTTGCGCACGAGATTGATGGCCCGCATGTGGTTCATGTGCCCGTGGAGTTCGGCCCGCCCGTTGCACTGGCTGATACCGAGCGAGGTCCCCAAAGTGGCCGCTTCCACGTCGTGAACCGCCAGGGCGTTCCCGGCGAGCAGAGCATCGACCCAACCCCGAGAAATCATCCCGGACAGGGCTTCGGCTTGGCCTGTGTGGATGATCACGGGGCCGCCGACGAGCACGACCCGCCCCCCGCCAGCTTTGGCCTCCCGCCAGAGTCCCGCCAGCAGCGCAGCCTGATCGTCCACCCGCCGCTCGCTGGAGATCTCGCTGGACATGAACGAGAAATCTGCAGCTTCTCGGCGATGCGTATCGGGATGAACGGTCACCCCGGTGCTCCCCAGGACCACTTTCTGGCCCCGGACGAGGTCGCGAAGCTTCACGCAGCGGGCCGTGGTGCTGCCGCTCGAGTGGTCCACCATGTCGTCCACAACGATCGTGGCATCCATGCGCTGATCGAGGACATCGAGCGGCTGGTCCGCCACTCTCACTGACGTGGTGAGGTTCGTCGACGAATAGAAGCTGTCGGGAGCCACGCCGTCAGCCAAAACCTCGCCCAACTCGACGCTGCTGTCATCAGGACGACAGAAGCCCAAAGTGCCCAAATTGTCGATGACCCCCTGCAAGTCGGCGGGGTCATCCGCCTGGACATCGAGCAGGATCTCGCTCTCTTCGTCTTTGGTCCGGCCAACGTCGAAGGAAACGATGCGATAGCTGCCGCCGCCCCCGGTCACGGCATCGAGAGCCGTGCCCAGGAGACCAGCGTCAATCAGGTGTCCGCGTGCAGAGAGGTGCATCAGCGCAGGGTAGCAGCGCTCAGCTCAGCTGTCTGTGCCAGCGGCGTCTTCCACTTCCACTTCCACTTCCACTTCCACTTCCACTTCCACTTCCACTTCGACATCGACAGCCTCCTCGTAGAGCTCTTCGCTCTTGGCATCGAGATCCTCGTCGCAGTCGTCTTCGAACGGACAGTCCTCTGAACAACTCTCAGGAGCATCGAAATCCCAGTCGTCGTCCAGATCCATGGCAGGAGCTGCCGGGGAACGCGGGTGGTAGAAGAGCGTCCCAATGCCCAAGTCGAAGGGCAGCACCCCAACTGAGATGCCCGCAACACCCAACTCAAGCCGCAGCAGATACCACAGCTCAAAGTAGAAAATCGCGCCATGGCTGCGGCCCTGAAAGATGTCTGCCCGCAAGAACGACGGGTCGTCTGCGAAGCCCACAGTGGCAAAACCCTCGATCAAGGCGTCGCTATCAACGCCCGTGCGGGCAGGATCGACCCGCAGGTCAATGACCCGGCAGGCGGGCAGCACAAGGACCAGTACCAGAGCAGCGGTGATCGTCAGTTTCATCGAGGGGCTCTCCTCAGAGTTTTCAGTGTGAGTCAGAAAGTGGGGCGAACTCGCGGGTCATTGGCGTACCACGAAGCTCACGGTCATCTCCACTCTAGTGGCAAGCATCCATAAAGAGCACGGACACTCAGCGACCAAAGCGCTGACGGGAGGCTTCGCTGAGCTGCTCGCGAAAGTCTGGGTGAGCAATCGACGTCAGCAGCGCTGCTCTGTCGTGCAAGTTGCGGCCGCGGAGATTCACCGCGCCGTACTCGGTCACGACCCACTGGGCGTGCCCCCGGGTGGTGACAACACCCGCCCCTGGGTCGAGGTGGGCCACGATGCGCGACACGGTCCCGCGTTTCGCCGTGGCGGGCAAAGCCATGATCGACTTGCCCCCCGGTGATCGCGCCGCTCCCTGGACAAAATCAATCTGCCCGCCAATACCGCTGATGATCTTCTCCCCCACAGAGTCCGCACAAATCTGACCAGAGAGGTCAATCTGAATGGCCGAGTTGATCGCCGTCATCAGGTGCTGCTTACCGATCTCGTTAGGGTCGTTGACGATCTCCGACGAGTGAAACTCCACGATGGGATTGTTGTCCACGAAGCTGTGCAGGCGCTCGCTACCCATGGCAAATGACGTGACCACTCGTCTGTGAAAGCGGCTCTTCTTACGGTTGTTGACGACCCCCGTCTCCATCAGTTGCACCAGACCGTCGCTGAACATCTCCGTGTGCACACCCAGATCGTTGTGCTGCGCCAACGCCTCCAAGACAGCATTCGGAATCTTGCCAATGCCCATCTGCAAGGTCGCGCCGTCGGGCACCAGCTCGGCCACGTTCGCTGCAATGGATCGCTCGGTCACACCGAACGGCTGTGGCGCAGAGGCGGGCAAGGGACGATCTACCTCCACCGCGAGGTGAATGCGGCTGCTGTGAATACACGAGTCGCCGCTGGTCACCGGAACCCGGGGATTGAGTTCAGCCACGACCAAAGCCGCGTTCTCTACCGCAGCCCGGGCGCAAGCCACGCTCAGCCCCAAACGGCAAAAGCCGTGGGCATCTGCAGGGGACACCTGCACGAAAGCCACATCCAGGGGCAACGTGCCATCGCGAAACATCAGCGGAATTTCAGAGAGGAACACCGGCGTGAAGTCGGCCCTACCGTCTGCCACCGCAGCGCGTACGTTGCCCCCGACGAAGAGCGCATTGTGCCGCAGCTGCCCAGAGAACTCAGGGGCGGTGTAAGGAGCTAAACCCTCCGTGTGCAGATGAACGATCTCCACATCGCGCAGCTCAGCAGCTCGAGCGGTGAGGGCACTGACCAGATCGACGGGCACCATTGAGGCTTCGTGAATGTAGACCCGATCGCCACTCTTCACGGCGGACGCGGCCTGCTCTGCGCTGACGATTTTCATGGTGCCGAGAATCGACTATGGCCTGGGCGCGAGCAAGACGTGAAGCCTCAAAGCTACCCGGCAAGCCATACACACATCTCAAAGAGAGCCTCCCTTCATCGCGTTGGACAGAGCCCTGCCGTTCGCAGCGTTGAGCTCCTGAAGCGCCCTTTGCACCCACCCACAACGCCTACCTTCAGGCAGGGAACCACCATAGGGTTAGCGACTCAAGAACCGGCACTGCGGTAGACTCCCTGCTTGCCCCAGTCACGAGGCACGCTCCTCCCTTAACACGGAGCCCATCAGTGCCTTTTTCTTAAGCAACCTGTTGCTCTGGAGTCCTTGTGTCCACGTCAGATCGATTGGCCCAGGCCGGGTTCGCAGCGTTGCTGGGCGTCACTTGGTGGTTAGGCCAAGCCGATTCAGGACAACCATCGGCAGCAGGACATCGCCCCGCGCCCTTCCGACTTGTGGAGGTGGCAGCCCAAGCAGGCGTCGACTTCCGCCACGAGCCTTTCGTCGTTGCGCCGTCGCTGCAACACCTCGACGGCCAGATCGCCGCGACGGGAGCGGGAGTGGCGATCGTCGACGTGAACGGCGACGGTCACCCTGATCTGTACGCCACGACCTCCCGCGGCGGGCAACCCAACGGCTTGTTCCTCAACCAAGGGGACGGTCAGTTCTCCGAGATCGCCGAGTTGGCCGGACTCGCCGATCTCAACGAGACTGGCGTCAGCGCGTCCATGGGGTCAATTTGGGCAGACGTCGATGGGGACGGGGACCGGGATGCCTTCATCTACGGCTACGGGCGCTCGTTCCTGATGATGCAAGAGCCCGGCCTGCGCTTCACAGACGCCACCGAGGCTGCGGGTCTGCTCACGCCTCGTCGCAATACGAACGCCGCGTCCTGGATCGACTACGACCGCGACGGACTGCTCGACCTCTACGTCGCTGGCTATTGGCGTGACGACGATGATCTCTGGGCCACCACCGAGACCAAGGTCATGCACAACAGCTTCGAGTTC
This sequence comes from Pseudohongiellaceae bacterium, assembly GCA_047638635.1. Taxonomy (GTDB): domain Bacteria; phylum Planctomycetota; class B15-G4; order B15-G4; family B15-G4; genus CAZIAK01. Next base: position 5,976 of record JBLIMM010000203.1, read on the forward strand.
GCCACCGACGGAGGCACCAACTCTCTTTACCGCAATCTAGGTGACGGCCGTTTCGAAGACGTCACCGCAGCCACCGCCACCACCAGTTCCCGTTGGACGTACGCCGTGGCCGCTGCAGATTTCAACGACGATGGCTTCGTCGATCTCTACCTCGCCAATGACTACGGCCCGGAAGAGCTGCTCCTCAACCGCAGCGGAACCCACTTCGAGAAAGAGCTCGGATTGGGCCTCGAGGAAGACAGCAAGAGCGGCATGTGCGTCGCCCTCGGTGACGTTGACAACCAGGACCACCTAGCGGTCTATGTGACGAACATTTCCGAGTCGAGATTTCTGTTTCAAGGCAACAACCTGCGGCTCAACTTCTTGGCGGAAATGGGGCTCTTGCTCGATATCGCCGAGGGGCCTGTCGCAGACTGTGGCTGGGCTTGGGGAGCCCAGTTCGCCGACCTCGATAGCGACGGTTGGCAGGATCTATTCGTGGCCAACGGCATGATCTCGGCCGACACCGAGAAAAACTATTGGTACGACATGACCAAGATCTCAGGGGCATTGAGCAGCGTTTTCGTCGACGCCGCAAACTGGCCCGCCCTCCAAGGCCGCAGCCTCTCCGGCTACCAGAGTTCACGGGTGCTGCACAATCTGGGACAGGGGCGCTTTCACGAAGTGGGCGGCGCCGCCGGCGTGAGCGACAGCTACGACGGCCGAGCGGTGGCTGTCGGCGATCTTTTCGGAGACGGCACGCCGGATGTTGTTGTAGCCAACCAACGCGGGCCCCTGCTGATCTATCGCAGCGAGCCCCAGCCCGAACACCATTGGGTAGAACTTGACCTTGTGGGACAGGCTCCCAATACCGACGCCATCGGTGCTTCGGTCACAGTGGTTGTGGGCGAGTCCAGGCAGCGTCATGTGGTTCTCGCCGGGTCCGGATTCAGCGCTCAGAACGATCATCGCCTGCACGTCGGCCTCGGTGAACAGAGCCGCGTCGACCGGGTCGAGATTCGCTGGCCTTCAGGCCGTGAGCAGCTGGTCGAAGATCTGGCCGCCGACCAGGTGCATCGCCTCGTGGAGCACGGGCCGTGAGCACTTCGGGAATCACGGGACTGTGGAGCAAGGCCAGCCCCAAGCATCTGGTGTCCGCCCTGATCACGATCATCCTCGTGGTCGGCGAATGGAACTTCGGCGTGCTCGGTGGCTACGACCGCCTGGCGACAGCCCTGGGCACGGCGATGGCAGCCGAACTCCTGCTCAGCCGTTGGCTGCTGGGGACCTGGCCGCCGAGCCTGCTCTCTGCCTACATCTCCGGCAACAGCATCGCGCTGCTGGTCAAACCTCAGGAGGGTTTGCTCTGGCCCTTCGCGATGGTCGCGGTGATCTCCATCGCTAGCAAGTACGTCCTGCGCTTTCGCGGCGGCCACCTGTGGAACCCAACGAATTTCGGCATCTCAATGCTGCTGCTGCTCGCTGCATCGCAGGTGTCGATCCTGTCGCACGAGTGGGGCAATGCCCTGGCTGTGAACGGCGTGATCTGGGCCATCGGCTTGATCGTGGTGCGCCGCGCCCGACTGCTGCACGTGACGGTTGCCTACGCCGGCTCGTTCGTGGCGCTGGCCTGGGTGCGCAGCCTAGTCCTGGGCAACACGACTTTTCTCACCGAGGTGGGACCGATCACCGGCCCCATGTACCAGCTCTTCGTCTTCTTCATGATCACCGACCCGCCTACATCCGTGCGCACCCTCCGCGGACGCGTCACCGTCGCGGTGATCATCGCCCTGGTCGAGTGTGCCCTGCGCCTGGGCAACGACCTGCACTACGCCTGGGCCGCGCCCTTCGCCTCGGCCCCAGCGTTCTACGCGCTGTTCGTGGTGGGCCCGCTGGCGTTACTGCTGACACGCAAGCCGCGGGTGGCCTGAGCGGCGAGTGCAGTGCCGAGCTGACGCAGTGCGGAGGACACTGGTGGTGGAGCAGCGCTGAGCTTTGATGCTGCCCCTCTCGGGCAGTCCCTCAAGGGGAACGCCAGCGCATCGTGGTGTTCCCAATCTGAAGATTTCTTTGGCAGAGCCGGCCGCGCCCCTCCGCGTGGCTAGTTGAGCAACGACCGGGACGGTCTGCGGGCGAACTTTGGTGGTTCCCCGACTGCTCGCTAGAAAGCCGAATGCTCACGAAGAAAAGGACCCTCAGATGTCGACCACCAGCGAACCCTCTCACACAACTTCCAGTCCCTCGTCCCACAGCTCTTCGTGGTGGCGTCGCTGTTTGCCCGTGGCCTTCATGGCCGCTAGCCTTGCGACCGGCCTGCACGCCCAGAGTCAGTTCACCGATCTCGGCTGTGACTTGCCCGGCACGTCCGGCTCGCCAGTGCTCTCCGGCACGGGCACGCTGCAGGACAACACGCCAACGGTGATCTCCCTCGACCAAGCCGCACCCAACGCGATGGCCTTGCCGTTCTTCTCATTCAGGCAGGTCGCCGTGCCCTTCAAGGGCGGCACTCTCAAGGTGCTTCCGGAAATCGCGCTGCCACTGCTCACGACCTCCTCTACAGGGGAGATCGACCTTGCCTTCACCTGGCCGGCAGGCGTCCCCGAGAGCACCACGTTCTACATT
>JBLIMM010000204.1:0-8498 GCA_047638635.1 Pseudohongiellaceae bacterium
ACGACGAAGCGGTGATGCAAGGGGCGCAAGACTTCAACCCCGTGGCTCGCGCGGTCATCGAATACAACCGCCGCCTGCTCAAGCCGTCGCTGCTCTCAGGCACCTTGCGACGGTCCCGCTGGAAGTTCATCGAAGGGCTACCAGCGACCCACAAAGTCGGCGACTTTCTGCTCGTTCATGGTTCCCCTCGGGATCCGATCCACGAGTACATCATGAAGCCTGACGTGATCTTCATCCCCGATAAGATCCGCGACATCTTCGAACACTTCGAAGGCTTGTGCTTCGTGGGACATACCCATTTCCCCGGGGTGTTCACCCAAGACTTGCAGTTCTTGGAGCCGCCTCAGATCGACTACCGCTTCGAGTGGAACGGTGACAAGGCCATTGTCAACGTGGGCTCTGTGGGCCAGCCTCGGGACGGCGACCCCCGCGCCTCATGCGTCATTGTCGAGGACGGTGTGGTGCGCTTTATCCGTGTTGACTACGACATCGCCCGGGTCCAGCGGAAGATTTTCGACAACCCCAACATCCCTGACTTCTGCGGTCACCGCCTAGAAATCGGGCGCTGAATCGAGCCTCAACTGATGGCCCCCCGACAGCTGAGTTGACCATGGGTTTGTTCGACAGTGTGATTCGTTTGAGCTTGCCGCTGCTGCCGAAGATGGTGGTCTGGGGAGTCGCCCGCCGGTATGTAGCGGGGAGTGATCTGAGCGACGCCATCGAACGCATTCGTGCTTTGGGCGCCCAAGGCTTTGGCACGATCATCGACGTGCTTGGCGAGAGCATCACCAAGCCGGAGCAGGCTGAAGAGGCTGCCCGGGAGTACGAGATGGCCATGGACGCTCTGGCGGGCGTCGATGACCGCTGTGCGATCTCGGTGAAGCCCACGCACCTGGGCTTATCCCTCGATCTCGACCTTTGCGAGCGGTTGCTCTCGAGGCTCTGCGTTCAGGCTGCCGCTGCTGGGCGTCTCTTGCGTTTCGAGATGGAAGATTCGCCCACAGTGAGTGACACCCTTGCGGTGTTTTCGAAGCTGCGGCAGAAGCATTCGAATCTGTCCATCGTGTTGCAGGCGCGGCTGTTTCGCACCGCCGATGATATCGCTCGATTGTTGGCCGAAGGGCCAGGGCTGGACGTGCGCTTGGTGAAGGGCATCTACATTGAGCCAGCAGACGTGGCTCACACGGACGGGGCAGCCATCACGCAGAGCTACATCGAGTTGGCCGAGCAGCTGGTCGCGGGCGGGGCGCGGGTCGCCTTTGCCACCCACGACTCGGCCTTGGCCGACACCTGCGTAGAGATCGCCAATGGCGCGGGGTGGGTCACAGGACCCGCGCTAGAGCGTCCCTATGAGTTTCAACTGCTCATGGGCGTCCGAGCTCAAGAGGCGCAGCGGCTAAAGAAAGCTGGGCATCGTGTCCGTGTCTACGTCCCCTATGGCAAGGACTGGTACGCGTACTCTATGCGTCGCTTGGCTGGCAATCCCGAGGTGGCGCGGCACGTCATGCGGGCCATGCTCAGCCGCTCTTAAGCGGGCACACAGCGCTAAGGGTTAGTCCTGGGCGGGATGTCCCAGATCTGAAAAGTCCCTGCGGTTTCGCCGGGGCCCAGAGCCTCGACCCAGGTGGGCGGGCTGGCTGCTGCTGGCAGCACGAGGCGTCCAGGCAGTGTCGCCGTGCCGAAGCGCTGGTTGTAGTGGGCCACGGCCGTGTGCGCTGCGCTTAAGTCCTGCACTGGACCAGGCCACACGTGGCGCTGAGCCCGGTGCAGAAACACCAGCGGCGCACCGCTCGGGAAGAGGTAGACCGCAGACAGCTCGGAGACGTCGGCTAAGGCGTCGGCCCGCAGGGCCTGTGACGTCGCTTGCCGTTGGGGCCAGACGCTGGCAGCTGCCAAGGCCCCGCTGACTAAGATGGCCAGGAGTGCGGCAGAGGAAAGCAGCAGTGCGGGTCCAGTCGAGCGCTTTGCAGGAAACAGTAACGTGGCGGTGGAGAGGGCCACGTAGGGCAGCAGGATCAGCGAGAAGTGTTCGTGTGATGTGGCGTGATGGGCGAACAACACAACGTTGCAGACGCCGCAGCCCAGGAGCGTCCACAAAACCCGCCGTAAGGGGGCGGCTTGGCGAAAGAGCAACGGAAGCGCCAGCATTGCGGGGAGCAGCGCCCAGCCAAACAGAGTCGAGAGATGCTGGGCCATGCCAGAGGCCCAGGACTCCAGGCGAAAGTGGGAGCCCAAGAACGTCGCGGCGAGACCTTGCGCGAGGGTCTCTCCCGCCGACGATGGCGTGACCAAGCGAGCGAGGACGAAGGTGAGCACGATCATCACCGCGCCACCGCAGGCTGCCAGCAAGACCCTTCGCATGCGCCCCCGTCCCACAGAAAACAGTAGGGGCAGCAGCGCCACCCAATCGGCGAGGCCGGCCAGCAACCCGGCAACGAGGGGACGCCCGGCGCCCAGCGCCAGGCTGCGTGTGAGGAACAGCATGGCCGGGATGGCGATGGTCTCGTAGTTGACGAGCAGGCCGTGGTGCAGCCCCGCTGGGAGCAGCAACATGAGCAGTCCGGCCACGAAGCCCGCGCGGCCTCCGGCAAGTCGGGCCCCCAGGTCGGCGGCTAGCCAGCAGGAGCAGAGGGTGAGCAGCAAAGCCAGCAAACGCGAGCTGCTCTCTACGGTGCCGGGAAGTTTCCCCGCGAGCATCACCGCCCAGGGCAGCCCCGGGGGGTGGTGGGAATACGTTTCGAGAGGGCCAGCTGGGTTGGGTGGGCCAGGATTGAGCACGGGCACGCCATACGTGGTGGCCCAGCCCAAGGCTCGGGCGTTGCGCTCCATGATGGCGAACATGGCGCCGCAGTTGCCCCGTTGCCCGTCGGTGAATGCGCCAGAAAGGCGCGGCGCGAAGAGCGCCGCTGCGAGGATCCCCAAGAGCACAGCTGCGCCAAGGTGGAGCCCTGGCCCCGAAGGCGCGGCCACTTGGTCAGAGTCTGAGGGTGTTGCTGTCTTCAAGCGGTCGTCCTTTGGAGCCTATCCCACCATGACAACTCCCCGGGCTCGGGCCAAGCAACCTTGATTCGTAGCCCCGGCGCGTGAGACTGGGCCCGGGAGCCCCAGGGCTTCGCTGATCGAGAACGTCATCTTGCTGGAGTCCGTGCTTTGACTGCTCACCTCGCAACCATCCGTAAGGCCTTCATGACCCTGGGCTTTGACCAGGAGCTGAGTTCTGGGGCGGCCCAGACCCTGCTCCAGTGGCTGGAGCAACCCCGCTTCGAGAGCTATCGCCCGCAGCTGCAGAGCTTGCTCGACAGCGGTCGCTACGCAGCGCTGTTCGACGCCTTCTGGCAGACCATTCCGTTTGGCACGGGAGGGCGGCGAGGTCCCGTGGGCGTGGGGCCGAATCGCTTTAACTTTCACACCTTGCTGACGTCCGTTCAGGGCCACGCTGAGATGTTGCGTGAGAGCTTCCCAGATGAAGACCTCTTGGTCATCGTGGCCTTCGACTGTCGTGTGTTTCGAGATCAGCGGGGACACTACGACGGCAGCCTGCGCAACCCGCTCTTGGGCGTGACCTCTGCAGAGTTTGCCCGCCGTGCGGCAGGTGTCTATGCGGGGAACGGTCTCTCCGTTGCCATGGTCGACCCTGCGCGCCCCGCTTACATGACCACCCCGGAGTTGAGCTACGCCATTCGCGATCAACGGGCCCACGGTGGGCTCAATGTCTCGGCCTCCCATAACCATCCGGACGACAACGGCGGCAAGTTCTACAACAGCCACGGAGGACAAGACACTCCGCCCACAGATGAGCAGTTGGCTCAGCGAGTGGAGGGGATTACCGAAGTGCGAGAGCTGCTTTTCGACGAGGCCGTGGCCGCGAAGAAGATTCAGTTCTTGGGGCAGGATCAGAGTGAGCGTTACTTAGCCTTGAATCGCGGGCTCTCCCTGGCTCCAGAGGCACGCTCCGGGCGCATTGTCTACACGCCGTTGAGCGGCACCGGGGGCGGCACCGTGGGGCGCTTGTTGCGGGATGAGGGCTTCGATGTTGTCGGTGTCCCTGAACAAGATGCTGCGGACGGTGGCTTTGAAACCGTGCGCTTTCTGGCGCCGAATCCAGAGTTGCCTAGTTGCTACGACATGGCTGAGCGAGTGGGTGACGAGTGCGCCGCTGACATGTTGTTGGCCACGGACCCGGACGCGGATCGCATCGGCGTTGAGCTGCGCCGCCCCGACGGTCGCTGGCGTTTTGTTACCGGCGACGAGACGCTTTTGCTGGTGCTGCACTTTGTTCTAGAGCGGCGCCGTTCCTTGGGCACCTTGCCAGATGACGCCTTTGTGTTGACCACGTTGGTGTCCACCAGTCGGTTGACGACGATTGCCCAGGCTTTCGGCTGCGCCATCATCGATAACTTGTTGGTAGGCCTGAAGTGGCAGGCGGAGATTCTTGAACAGTTGCAGCAGGAGGGGCACTGGGGTGAGCTGCATTGTTCCCCGGAGAGCTTCGTGATGGGCGGCGAAGAGAGCCACGGTTTTATGCTGACCCACGAGATTCACGACAAAGATGCGGCGCCCGCGGCGTTGCTGTTGGCCGAGTACAACGCCACGGTGGTGGCGGCGGGTAGCTGTCTGTCCGACGAACTCGACCGTCTGTACGCCACCTACGGCTACATGGCCAACCGTCTTTTCACCACGGTGATGGCCGGAGCCGCTGGCCGTGAGCGGATGGTCGCGATTCAGACCAGCCTGCGGAAACGTCCGCCCCAAAGTGTGGCCGATCTCGAGGTGCTGAGCTTCGTTGATCTTGCGGACGAGTCTTGCTGGCTAGGCCCCCTGCGATCGGGCACCCATGCGTCCGCCCGGAATGTGCTCACGATGACGCTGCAGGGCGGTGCTCGAGTGACCGTGCGACCGAGCGGCACTGAACCCAAGACGAAGCTCTACATCGAGGTGCCCGGGGTGACCTCTGAGAGCACTCTCAGTGCTGTGGCTCTGGCTGAAGATCGTGCACGATGCGACGCCCTCGCCGAACGTCTCGGCAAGGACTTCGAACGACTGATGCTCGAGAGAGTGGGGATTGCCCTCCACGATTCAGCGACGGAACTCTCGGGGATGGTGGGCATCGAGGACAAACAACACTTCGGTGAGACGTTCCTGCCTGCCCTCGCAGAGAGGCTGAACGGAAACCACGGCGACGCGGCGGCTCTGTCAGAGTTTGTGGACGAGAGCTTGCACGGCTACGGTCGCGAACCGCGGGTGCTCGTGGCTGCGGGCGTGGCCCATTGGTTGGAGAGTGCGACCGTTGAAGGTCACGCTCGGGCTCAACTTGAAGAGGTGTTCAACCTCAGCAGCTGAGGGGGCAGTGACAGAGCAGCCGCGTTAGCTAGCCCGCTGGGCCAAGCGCTCGAGGATGGCCACCAGGTCATAGAGTGCGGGATCTTCCAGAGCCATGATGCGCAACTGCTCGATGATGTTGGCAGCGCGGGCCCCGTCCAGGTGGCGATTGTTGGGATGTTTGCGCAGGGACAGGACAGCCCGGGTCGAGAGCACTCCGGGATCGTCGCTCAGGCTGGGCTCAGCCCCGTCCAGGTAGCGATCGGCTAGGTCGAACTGATTGAGTCCCAGGGCTAGCTCTGCGCCGAGCATTTGTGCCCGGACGAATCCGCCGTCAAAGGAGAGTGCCGTCTGCACGTCGCGCAAGGCTTGCTCTTGGGCTGCGATGTCTCGAGGACCGGCTTGGGAGCGGCGGGCGTCTGCCACGATGGTCCAGCCGTTGGCTTGCACCCCGGCGTGATGGCTGTTGGGTTGCCACGACGCCCAGCCAGCAGCGGCTGCGATGAGAATGGCCGCCGCTGCGCCGATCACAGAAGGGCGCTTGGCTTGGACCCGGTCGACAGCGATGCCCACGGTGACGGCCAGCAAGGGTACGAGAGGCAGGCGGAAGCGAGAGTAGTGATAGAACATCAGCGTGGTGATCACGACCATGCCGGCCACCGCGACACTGGGCAGGAGCGGCGCGGTAGAGCGGGGCTGCGTCTCGTCGTGTGGGCGGCCGGCCCCGATCAGTAAGACAGCAGCCGCGGCGGCCACGGCGAGCAGCGCGCCAAAGGGCAGGGCCAGCAAACGCAACGGTGGCAGGAAAGTCATCTCGACTTGTGGGACCACAACGACGCCTGTTTCAAAGTTCTCGATCAGCGCACGGGCGCGGAGCCATAGGCGCTGGGCGAAGAGCGCTGGGTCGGCTGTGACCACTGCCCAGGTTTGGCCCGCGTACCACTGGGAAACCTCGCTGGGGCTCAGGGGTTTGCCGAGGGCTGCCTCGGCACGTTGGGTGGCCACGGCAGCCTGGGTTTCGATGTTGCCGAAGTCTCTGTCGAACGAGAGGAATGTTCCGCTGGGAGGGCCGGCGTTGGCCAACCAAAGGTTCACTCCGCCGTTGTCAGAGATCATCACGAACTGGCCGGAGGCGGCTGCGTTGTGCCAGATCACCGGAACGAACGGTAGCGCAGCAGCCAGGGCCAAGGCAGGCCAAACTCGGGGCTTGAGACGCGACGCCCAGAGTCCGAAGACCGGTAGGAGCAACAGGACCTGTGGGCGGGCTAGGCATGAGAGGCCTAGGAGCAAACCGACAGCCGCACTTCTCCAAGGAGACGGCCGATCGTGCAGGGCGTCCGCAGCCACGAGGCTGGCCATTAGCAACACCGTGGCCAGCTGATCGCCGAGGAGCTTCGTCTCGAAGAAGGTCAGCGGCCCATAGGCCAGCGTGAGCCCCGTGGCGATGAGCGCCGCTAGAACCGTGCCCCGTCGCCGAGCGAAGACAAACACGGAGGCCAGTAGCACCAGGCCTGCGCAGGCTTGCAGCGCCATGATCAGCCCGAACGATTCGTCGACCACCCCGGGCACGATGCTCAGTAGCGCGGGATAGAGCGGCGGTAGGTGATAGACCTCGTCACCCAAGGGGTCATCGATGACCCCGGCCATGCCTTGGGCCCGGTCCACGTAGTAGCGAGCATCCGAGGTGATGTTGCTGCCCAGAGGGTTCTCGTTGAGGCTTACGGCGATCACGAGCAACTTCACCAGGGCGGCCAAGGTCAGCAGGGCCAGCAGGGGTCTGCCACCGTCGGCGAGCCGGCTCCAGGTGCTCTGTTGGCCCCTGGCCTGGGGCACGCTCCCGGTGTGATCTGACCCAGGTTGCGCTGAGGGGTTCGGGCTCACCTTGCGTTTGCCGGGGACCATAGGGGCTGCCACTCTCGTTCGGAAGGCGGTCACGTTACCACGGTGTCGTGGCGACCCGGACTGGCTGAGCTGCTCGAAGTGCAGGCTCGATCAGCGACTCGGTTCGTGAAAGTTCAGCAGAGCAAGCCGCAAGCTGAGTGCCTCGTCGAGATCGTCTGTGGTGATGACCTCCCGGCCATCCAGTGCAGCGATCGATGCTGCCACCGCTAAGCAACGGTGCATGGCACGTCCCGAGAGGGAGAGCATATCCACCGCTTGAGCAAGCCTGCGACGGACGGTGTCAGTGGGTGGCGATCGAGGGTGCTGGGCCAGAACTTCCCGGGCCGTCGCCACGCGTTCGGCCACCGTCGCAGAATCTTCTCCGGGTCTTTGATCGAGGAGCTGGCTCGCATCGGGCGGATCGAGATCCAGGGCTAAGTCGAAGCGGTCGAGCAGCGGCCCAGAGAGTCGCTGGCGGTAGCGGGCCACGGTGAGCGGTGTGCAGCGGCAGGCCCGGCGACGATGTCCCAGATAGCCGCAGGGGCAAGGGTTCATGGCGCCCACCAACTGCACCTTGGCGGGAAAACGGGCCAATCTGCCGGCGCGCGACAGCTGCACTTGTCCCTCTTCGATAGGTTGGCGGAGCGACTCGAGAAGTCCTCGGGAGTACTCGGGAAGCTCGTCCAGAAAGAGCACACCGCCATGAGCCAAACTGATCTCTCCGGGGACCAAGGGCCGACCGCCGCCGATGAGTCCCGCCCGGGACACCGTGTGGTGCGGCGCGCGAAAGGGCGGTCGTCGAAGAACCGTGGCAGCTCCTCCCGCAGCAAGCCCGTGGAGCGCACTCACTTCGAGCACTCCTTGTGAGTCGAGATCGGGGAGAAGGCTAGGCAGACGGCTAGCCAGCATGGTCTTGCCGCACCCAGGAGAACCGCACAGCAGCAGGTTGTGTCCGGACGTGGCAGCGATCTCTAAGGCACGACGAGCGGCTTCCTGCCCACGGATGTCGCACAGGTCGAGCATGGCCTGGGGCGCAACTTCGCTGCTTTGAGGGGGGCGCGAGTCCGCTCCTTTGAGCACCTCGATGGCTTCATTGAGCGACGAGACCGCCTCCACCTGGAGTCCGTCGACCAACGCCGCTTCGCTGCCATTCCCCCGGGGCAACATCAGCCGCTCGTTCCCCAAGGTCTTTCCGTGCAGAGCCATCGTCAAGGCTCCGCGAATCGGGCGTAAGCGACCGTCGAGCGCGATCTCACCCACGACCACGCGCTGGGCCAAAGCAGCTGGTGGGATCACTC
>JBLIMM010000205.1:0-8464 GCA_047638635.1 Pseudohongiellaceae bacterium
CTCAAGAAAGCCTAGCGGTCTTTGCTAGAGCCGCCTTGGCTATCACCTGAGTTTTTAGTCGAGGTCTTGCTGTCCTTCGAGGGATTGGCCGCTGAGGACTTGTTTTTTTCGGGAGCCGCGTCTTTCTTCGGTGCCCGTTTGTAGTCCGTCTCGTAGAAGCCGCTACCTTTGAAGACCACGCCAATCCCTGTGCCAAAGAGCCTGTCGAGGCCCATGCGACCGCACTTGGGGCATTTGCGCTTCAGCGGATCAGAAATCCCCTGGAAGTGTTCAAAAGTGTGTTTGCAGAGGCGGCAGGCGTAGTCGTATGTGGGCATCTGGCTGGCCTTACGAGGGGTCGGCGGACGGTGAGCCAGGTGCGGGGGCGACGGGTTTTGCGGCCACCACAACCTGAGCCTCGCGCAGCAGCCGGTCGTTGAGGGTGTAGCCCTTCATGACCTCGCTGACGATTTGCCCCGGCTCAAAGTCTTCGCTGGGCTGCTCGATCAGCACCCTATGAATGGCCGGGTCGCAGGTGCTGCCCAGGGCCGCAGCCACGGGCTTCACCCCGTTGGCAGCAAGCACGGCCTCGAACTGCTGCTCGGTCAGGCGCAAGCCCTCAAGAACAGGGTCGCTGTCATCGGCGGTAGAGGTAGCCAGGGCCCGCTGAAGCGCGTCAAGGACTGGCAACAGCGATTGCAGCAGGGATGTCCCGGAGAAGGCTCTGGCCTCTTCGACGTCGAGTCGAGCCCGGCGTCGGGTGTTATCGAGGTCAGCTCGGGAGCGGAGCCACTTGGCTTCGAGGTCGAGGACTTGCTGAGCTAGGTCGGGCTCTGCGTCAGCTTGCTCGGCGTCCTTGTTGCCCGCAGCGTCCTGCCCGGCGGTCGTCCCGTCCGTAGCGGCGGATGCATCGCTTGCCGTTCCTTCGGCCTGAGACGGATCGTTGCTGTCTTTGGTGCTCTTGCGCTTTCTCATGGTTGCTGCACTCTTAGTCGAAGAGTTCCTTCACTTTGTCCAGGAACGACTTTTGCCGGGAGCCCAAAGGGTGCTCTTCGTCGAGACCGTCGAGCTTTTCGAGGAGCTCCCGTTCTCGGGCTGAAAGTTTCTTCGGCGTTTCGATTTGCACACGGACGTGCAGGTCACCGTTGCTGTACCCCTGCACCGAAGGCATGCCCTGCCCGCGCAGCCGGAAAACCCGCCCGCTCTGGCTGCCCGCTGGGACTTTCATGGAGCGCAAACCGGAGAGGGTTGGCACGTCGAGAGAAGTGCCCAAAGCGGCCTGGGGGTAGCTAATCGGGATTTCGCAGATCAGGTGCTCGCCGTCCCGTTCGAAGAGCGGGTGGTCATCGATCTGCACCACGCAGAACAAATCGCCCCGGGGTGCGCCCACTTCGCCCGGCTCGCCTTCGCCGGAGACCCGCAGTTGCTGTCCCGTCTCGATGCCCGCAGGAATGCGGATCTCGATCTCTTTGCTCTGGGGTTGCAGGCCCTCGCCGCGGCACTTGCTGCAAGGCGACTTGATGATCTGCCCTGAGCCTTGGCACGGGGTGCAGGGAGCCTGCACCATGAAGAAGCCCTGTTGACGTTGGACGGTACCGCGGCCTTGGCAGGTTCCGCAGGTCTCTGCCTTGCTGCCCTTGGCCGCGCCGGAACCCCTGCACTCGCCGCAATGTTCGTTGCGCCGAATGGTGATCGTCCGGGCGGTGCCTTCGAAGGCATCTTGCAGGGTGATGTTGACCGACACTCGCAGGTGCGACCCTTGACGAGGGCCACGGCCGCGACCACCGCCGCCTCCTCCGAACATTCCGCCGAAGAGCGAGTCGAGCCCGCCTCCCCCGAAGAACGATTCGAAGATGTCTTGGGCGTGTTGAGACCCGCCACCATGAAAGCCTTGGCCCTTAAGGCCGTCGTGACCGAAGCGATCGTAGACTTTGCGCTTCTCACCGTCGGAGAGGACTTCGTAGGCCTCTGAGACTTCTTTGAAGCGCTCGGCCGACTCAGTATCACCCTCGTTACGGTCAGGGTGAAACTTAAGCGCGAGCTTGCGGTAAGCCTTCTTGATCTCAGCGTCGGTCGACTCGCGACCGACGCTGAGCAACTCGTAGTAGTCCTTCTTTGCGGCCATGTCTAACGGCGAGTCCGCAACGGGGAACTTACGGGCTGATGGTGGCGGGGGAGAGCTCGCACTAGGAGAGCGCCCCAGCAACCTTCTTCTTGGCGTCGGGCATCTCGGTGACGACGGTTTCGGTGGTGAGCATCAGGCCCACGATGCTGGCCGCGTTCTGCAGTGCAGTACGTGACACCTTCGCCGGATCAATGATGCCTTCCTTGACCAAGTCGCACCAAACGCCGGTGGCGACGTTCATACCCTTGTTGCCCTTTTTCTCAAGGGTCTCAACCAAGATCACGTTGCCATCCAGGCCAGCGTTCTCGGCGATTTGACGGAGGGGCGCGACGATGGCCTTCATGACCACGTCCCGACCGAACTTCTTGTCGCCCTTCAGGTTGAGCGTCTCGAGAGCAGCAACAGCGCGCACCAGAGCTACGCCACCGCCAGCAACGACACCCTCTTCGATGGCGGCACGGGTTGCACTGAGAGCATCGTCGACCCGATCTTTCTTCTCTTTCAGGGCCGTCTCGGTCTCAGCACCCACGTGCACCACAGCCACACCGCCGGTCAACTTAGCGAGACGCTCCTGGAGCTTCTCGCGGTCGTAGTCCGACGTAGACTGATCGATCTGGGTACGAATCTGGCTGATGCGAGCGTCGACGTCCTTCTTGGAGCCGCCACCTTCGACCAGAGTCGTGCTGTCCTTGTCGACGACAGCCTTCTTGACCGAGCCGAGCATGGAGAGATCGATGTTCTCGAGGTTGTGCCCAGCTTCTTCGCTGACCACGGTGCCACCGGTGAGGATGGCCATGTCTTCGAGGTACTGCTTGCGACGGTCGCCAAAGCCGGGAGCCTTGGTACCGCACACCGCGAGTCCACCGCGCAGGCGGTTGACCACGAGGGCTGCAAGAGCTTCGTTCTCTACGTCTTCGGCAATGATCAGCAGGGGCCGACCAGAAGCCGCTGTCTTCTCAAGGACCGGCAACAACGAGCGCAGGTTCGAGATCTTCTTCTCGTGGAGTAGCACGAGAGCGTTGTCGAACTCGCAGGTCATGTTGGTGGGGTTGGTGATGAAGTACGGGGAGAGGTAACCCTTGTCGTACTGCAGACCATCCACCGCTTCGAGCCAGGTGTCGGCGGTCTTGGATTCTTCGACCGTGACCACACCGTCTTGGCCCACACGCTCAAGTGCATCGGCCAGCAACTGGCCAATGGCAGCGTCGTTGTTGGCGGAGACCATGCCCACGCTGGCAACCTGTGCGCTGCTGCGCACGGGTGTGCTTTGCTTCTCGATCTCAGCAACAACCACAGCGACGGCTTCGTCGATGCCACGCTTGAGATCCATGGGGTTGACACCAGCGGACAAGAACTTCAGTCCTTGGGTGAAGAGCGCCTCGGCCAGGATCGTGGCGGTGGTGGTGCCATCACCGGCCACGTCGTTGGTCTTGCTGGCCACTTCGATCACGAGCTTGGCGCCCATGTTCTCGAAGGGGTCCTCAAGCTCAACTTCCTTGGCGACGCTGACACCATCCTTGGTGATTACGGGGCCGCCGAAGCTCTTCTTGATGACCACGTTGCGCCCGGAGGGGCCCAAGGTCACCTTGACGGTTTTGGCGAGTTTTTGGACGCCTGCAAGGATCTTGCGACGAGCGTCATCATCAAACAGCAGTTGCTTAGCCATGTCTTAGTCGTCTTTCGTATCGCGTATCAGGATACGCGAGCGAGAATCTCGCTCTCGCGCATGATCTTGTATTCGGCGTTGCCCACGGTGACGTCGGTCCCGGCGTACTTGCCGAAGATCACTTCGTCGCCCTTCTTCACAGCGAGCGAACCGCGCTCACCGGTGTCGAGCCGGCGCCCGGCACCCACGGCGGTAATGCGCCCACGCTGGGGCTTCTCTTGAGCTGAATCCGGGAGCAGGATGCCTCCGGCGGTGACTTCTTCAGCGTCGAGAACCTGAATGACGACGCGGTCGTCGAGTGGCTTGATGGTGGTCATGTGTTTGCGTTCCATTGCTGTGATTTGCGTTTGTTTGGGAGTGGTGCTGAGAAAGGAGTGGGAGGGCTCAGAAGCCCATGCCGCCCATTCCTCCCATGCCACCGCCCATACCGCCCATGCCACCCATACCGCCCATGCCGCCCATACCGCCACCATGATCGTGGCCAGCAGGGGCTTCCGCCTCCTTCGAGGGGATGTCAGCGATCAGGCAATCGGTGGAGAGCAGCATGGTGGCCACGCTGGTCGCGTTCTCGAGTGCGCAGCGGACGACCTTGGTGGGGTCGATGATGCCGTCCTCGATCATGTCGACGTACTTGCCAGTGTTGGCGTTGAAGCCCTCGGTGATCTTGCCCTTCAGTACGTTGCGCACAACGATGCCCGGCTCGAAGCCGGCGTTCTTGGCGATCGTACGAAGAGGCTGTTGAATGGCAGCAGCCACGACGCCAGCGCCGAGAGCTTCGTCGCCTTCGAGCTTGAGCGCTGCCACGGCCTTGCAGGCCCGCAACAGAGCCACGCCGCCACCAGGCTGAATGCCCTCGGCCAAGGCGGCCATGGTGGCGTGCTGTGCGTCTTCGAAGCGCGACTTCTTCTCCTTGAGTTCCGTCTCAGTGGCGGCGCCCACGCGAATCTCTGCGATGCCACCAGCCAAACGGGCCAAGCGCTCGTGGAGTTTTTCGCGATCGTAGTCACTCGTCGTGCGCTCAATCTCGCGGCGGATCTGAGCCACCCGAGCATCCACGTCAGCGCGTTTGCCGGCACCTTGAACAACGGTCGTGTTGTCGTTGGTGATGATCAGCTTGCGGGCCGAACCCATGTGGGCCAGGGTTGTGGTCTCGAGGTCGAGATCGAGTTCTTCGCTGATCAACGTGGCGCCGCACAAGGCAGCGATGTCACCGAGCATGGCCTTACGGCGATCTCCGTAACCCGGAGCCTTGATGGCACAAACGTTGAGGATACCTCTGAGCTTGTTGACCACCAAAGTTGCCAACGCTTCGCCGTCGATATCCTCGGCGATGATCACCAAGGGACGGCCGCTCTTGCTCACGGCTTCGAGGACCGGCACCAACTCACGGGCCGAAGAGATCTTCTCTTGGCTGATCAGGATCAGCGGCTTGTCGAAGATGGTCTCTAGGCGCTCGGGATCAGTGACGAAGTGAGACGAGAGGTAGCCACGGTCGAACTGCATGCCTTCGACCACATCTACGGTGGTCTCAAGGCCCTTGCTCTCTTCTACTGTGATCACGCCATCGGCGCCCACCTTGGCCAACGCGTCCCCGAGGATCTTGCCCACGGAAGGATCGTTGTTCGCCGAAATGGTGGCCACTTGAGTGAGCTGCTTGCGATCGCTCACGTCAATGGTACGGCTGCGCTTCTTCAGGTCGGCCATGACAGCATCCACGCCCTTGCGGATACCCCGCAGCAGCTGGTCGCTCTTGGCCCCGGCGACGAGCAGCTTAGTGCCTTCGTCGAAGAGGGCCTTGGCGAGCACTGTGGCGGTGGTGGTGCCATCGCCAGCGACCTTGTTGGTCTTGCTGGCAGCTTCGCGCACCAGTTGCGCGGCCATGTTTTCGTAGGGGTCGTCCAGCTCGATCTCGTCGGCGACGGAGACGCCGTCCTTCGTGATCGAGGGGCCGCCCCAGCTTTTGTCGAGGATCGCGTTGCGTCCCTTGGGACCAAGGGTACTCGCGACGGCTCGGGCGATTTTATCGACTCCCGCACGGAGGCGGTCCCGGGCTTCGAGGTCAAAGGCCATTTGCTTGGCCATGGGCTGGGTCTCCGGAAAGGTCTGTCGTGTTTCGTGCCCTGAAGGCCGATACGACGTGAGTGCGGTAGCTGTCGGGCGTTCTCCAGTGCGGCGCTGGGCCGCATCAGGGGAACTCCCACAAGTAAGTCCTTGGCTATCCAGCAAAGAGCGGGCCAAAGGCTCGCGGAGGCGGGGGAGCGTTGATCGCTGGGGATCGGATGCCTAACGTGCGGAGCCGCTGTGAGGCTTCTGCCAGGTTGGCGCGTCGTTTCCAGGGAAGGCCCTGCCACAATGGCGGATCTTTCCTGCCACGAGGGCGCGTCGAGCCTCTCAAGGCGTCCCTCACACCAGCCCGGAGTGGTCTTGCCATGCCTATCGTCGCGTTGCTGCTGCTCTTGGTCTGCCCAAGGCTTCCCTTACTAGAAGCGCCGGCGGTGTTCGTCTTCGAACTCAGCGATGGCAGCTCCGTCACGGGGGAATGGCTGGGCTTTTCTGGGGAGGGCGCCGAGTTGTCCACGGCGACCGGTCGAGCTCAGGTCGCTCCTGGAGACTTACTTCTGGTCACGGGTGAGGCAGCTCCGGGTGACTGGGCCCCCAGCGTCCCTCAGGACATCATGCTTCTGGTAGGCCAAGAGGGGGCTCCAGGCCTGGGAGACCGTTTGGTGGGCAGGCTGGTCGGGGGAGACGATCTGGAGGTGCGCTTCTGGGTCGACGGCGCTGGCGAGGTGGTGGTCCCCTTTGAGAACATCGACCGCTTGCTGCCCGCCACCGACCGCCCCTTGGATCGTCTGGCACAGCTAGCCGCCGAAGGTTTTGACGATCGCGTGTGGCGTCGGCGAGATGACTCTGCCCTCGATGCGGTGGACGGCGTTGTGGCCGAGGTGAGCCCAGAAGGCCTCGTGCTGGAGAGCGCCCTGGGAGACCTCGCGCTCGCTTGGTCCGAGGTTTTGGCCGTGGTCTTGGCCGACACGGAGCACCCGGGCCGAGACTTGCCGGGTTGGCCCGTGCGCCTAGGGCTCCAGGGAGGCTCGGTCTTTTCCGCCGGGCTGCTGTCTGTGTCCCCCGAGAGCATCGTGGTGAGCACCCAATTTTCTGAGTCGTTGCAGCTCCACCACGGAGCGCTGGCGTCCATGGTGCTTTCAGAGCGTGCCGCTCAGCCGCCGTTGCTCCTCGCCGAGCTCTCTCCCGTGGCTGTGGATGAGTGGCCGTCGTTGGGGCGCAGTGAGCTGACCTTGTTCCCCTGGCGGCGAAACTTATCCGTGGCGGGCTCGCTCCTGCGCATGGCTGGCCTGCCTCGGGTGAGCGGCCTGGGGGTTCATGGGAACTCTACTCTGACCTTTGAGGTTCCCGCAGAAGCCACCCAGCTGCGGGTGACGGTGGGGCTCTCGGACGACGTGATGGAGATTCCGGCCCTGGGAACTGTGAGCTTTACCGTGAAATCCGCAGGCCTGGTCCTCGCTGCGGTCGAGCGCTTGGAAGAAGGGCAGAGCCCGGTGGTCCTACGCATCGAGGGTTTGGTGCCTGGACAGCAGCTCGCCTTTCTTGTGGGGGACGCTGGGGATTATGACGCGGGGGACCGAGCGGTCTGGGCCGATGGAGTCTTCGTCCGGTAACGAGGGGCCGGGGCGGCCGTTGAGGCTGCCATGGATACCCTTGAACCTTGGGTCGCAGACCCGTTGTTGACGACGGCATTGTCCGAGCTGACTTGCGAGCAGCTCTTGGGCAGTTTGCTCGACCCTGCAGAACCCTCGCGTGTGCTTGCCCGTGAACTGCTCACTCGGGTGGGCGGCTTGAAACGCATGGCGCGCATGGCTCCCCGAGAGCTGCAGCGCACATCTCCTCAAACGTCTCCCGAGAAGGCTTTGCAGCTGGCTTGCGCCTTCGAACTCGGTCGGCGTTCGTTGCGGGAGCCGCTCCCGGTAGCCCGTCCGATTTTAGCTGCCGCTGACTTGGTGCCGCACTTGCAGGGCCTGCTCACCGGCTTCGCTAAAGAGGTCTTTCTTGTGGTGCTCCTGGACGCCAAGAACCGTCCCATGCGCACGGAGAGGGTCAGCGAGGGTTGCCTCACTTGGTCAGTGGTACACCCTCGGGAAGTCTTCAGTCCGGCGGTGCGAGAAGGGGCCGGCGCCATTGTGGTGGCCCACAATCATCCCAGTGGGGATCCTCGGCCGAGTCGCCAAGATCTCGCCGTCACCGAACGTTTGGTGCGCGTGGGTGAAACCCTGGGCATCCCCCTGCTCGACCATGTGGTCCTGGGTCACGACTCCTTCGTGTCGTTGCGCGCCGAGGGGCATTTGAGTGGCAGCAAGACGTGGACGTAGGCAAGGCGTGGACGCCCCGCTGCGCGCGAGTGAACGAGTGCTGCTGCCCGGCGCTCAGCGCTCAGAAAGTGCTTTCTGTGCAGAGCGAATGGCTTCGCTACGGTCAGCGGGGGAGCTACTGGGGTCCAGGCCGTGGTCCGAGCCCGTATAGAGAATCAGCCGCTCCAAGGCAGGGTAGACGATGTCTGGATCTTCAGAGCCGAGCATCGTCACCAGAGCCTCGGGAGAGCGCTCGGCATCCGTGGCGACGAGCGCCGCTTCGTAAGCCACCCGAAAGTCAGCACGCCGCTCTGTCACAGCGGGCCCGGTAGC
>JBLIMM010000206.1:0-8416 GCA_047638635.1 Pseudohongiellaceae bacterium
CCCCGGCGACAGCGTGAGCTGGTCGATCATTGGCGAACTGAGCGATGCGGCGAACGAAGGCCTGGCCTTCATCGTCCTCGACGTGAGCTTTGACGGAGGTCCCCTGACTCAGGCCGACAGCCCCACGTCTCTGCCGATGACGTCCTTCGCCATGCCTGACGGGCTGACCAACCCAGCCGGCTTCGGCGGCACCGTCGATGGCGGTGAGCTGATCCAGGTGGGCGGCGCTCAGAACACGATCAACAACAGCTTCGCCTCGGTGCCCACGGGCGCAGTGACTACGGGCGTGGCCCAACCCGGCTTCCCCGAAGCCCTGGTCAGCGGCAGCCTCACAGCACCCGTGACCCCCGGAACCTACACGCTGAGCCTGGACAACATCATGGCCAACGTCGTCAGCGCGGGTGAGACGGGTGTGCCCTTCTGGGCTGTCGAGAACGCCGACATCGGCACGGTGACCGACCTGACCGTCATCGTCGAAGCCCTCTCCGTAGATGTAGAGACCGCCTCGATCGCTGGCCTGGGAGCGCAGAACATGTTCCTCGACGCCGGCGACGCAAATGCCGGTCGTTCCTACTACATGCTGGGCAGCGTCAGCGGGACGACTCCCGGTTTCGCCTTGCCCTACGTGACGGTCCCGTTGGTCCTCGATGCGTACAGCTTCCTGCTGATCGATCTGCCCAACGTCTTGATCTCGTCCCAGATCGGCACGCTCGACGGCTTGGGTCAGGCTACGGCCACCTTCCAGGTTCCGCCCGGAACCCCGGCCAACCTCATGGGCGTGACCTTCTATCACGCCTTCGTGCTGCTCAGTCCCAAGGACTTTGCTAGCAACCCCGTCACTGTCACCCTGATTCCATGACAAGGAGCGCACCGATGATCCGCATCGCAAACACGATCCGCGGCGCCTTGCGCGCCACTGTCCCGGCCGGGTTAGTCCTGATTCTCTCGGGCTCAGACGTTTCGGCCCAAGCTCTCACCCAGATCGAGCTGCAGCCGTTCCCGGGCGATTCCATCGCTGGCCTGAATGCCAGCGAGCTCGATCGCTTCGAGAAGGGCTTCAACGAGTTCACCCACGCTCTCAGCAGCGCCGAGGGCCTCGGTCCGATCTTCAACGACAGCAGCTGCTCCCAGTGCCACGCCCTGCCCGTCGTAGGCGGTTTCAGCAGCTCCGCCGTCACTCGCTTCGGCAAGGCCGCAACGGGCATGTTCCCCTTTGATCCTTTGGACAACCTGGGCGGTTCGCTGCTCCAGGACCAGACCATCGATCTTGCCTGCGCCGAGTTCGTGCCTCCCGAGGCGGACGTGACCACCTTCCGGACCACGCCGCACTTGTTCGGCCTGGGCCTGATCGAGGCCATCCCCGACGCTGATATCATCGACTTGCGGGACAACCCGCCGCACCCCAGTGTGGCCGGCGTCGTGCATATGGTCGCTCCGCTTGAGGGCGGCCCCGCTAAGCCCGGACGATTCGGGTGGAAATCTCAGGTGCCCACGGTGCTGACCTTCTCTGCCGACGCATCGCTCAACGAGATGGGCTTGACCAATCGCTTCGTGACCACGGAGAACGCTCCCAACGGCGATCTGGTTCTGCTGGCCGCTTGCGACAACGTGGCCGACCCCGAGGATGGTCCCGACGGCGAGGGCTTCGATCGCATCGACCGCCAGACAGACTTCCAGCGCTTCCTGGCCGCACCGCCGCAGACGCCCCAATCGGGCATGGCTGGCGAGGCATTGTTCAGCCAGGTGAGCTGTAACGCTTGCCACGTAGAGTCGTTCACGACGGGCACGACGGCCGAGGCCGCCCTGACCAACGTGACCTTCAAGCCGTTCAGTGACTTCCTGCTCCATGCCACCGTCGGCGACGGCATCGCCCAGGGAGCGGGAACCGAAGGGCTCATGCGCACGGCACCGCTCTGGGGTCTTGGTCAGCGCGCAGGCATCGGCCTGCTCCACGATGGCAGCGCCACGGGTGGAGCTGCTGAGGCGAACATCCACACGGCGATCCTGGCTCATGACGGCGAGGGCGCGTTCTCCAGTTCGGCCTACGCCGCCCTGAACGGGACTCAGCAGGCAGAATTGCAAGCGTTCCTGATGTCCTTGGGGCGCGCCGAGTTCGACATTGAGGGCAACAGCACCGTCGACGAAATCGACTGGTTCTTCCTGCAGGCCTTTGGGCACTTCACCGGCCCCGACATCGCTGGAACCGGCCTCATCACGCCCGACGACGACGGCGCCGTCGCTGACGTCGATCAGGATGGGGACTTCGATCTCGTCGACTTCGGCTACATGCAGAGAGCCTTCACCGGTGCCCTGCCGTAACCATCGTTCGCCCATAGCCTGAGCTGTCCTTCAGCCAGGTCATTCAGCGGGATCCGTCCAATGCGGGCGGATCCCGCTGTCGTTCTCGCCCCAGGCAACAGGTGACTATGCAGTCTCGTGTCGGGTCAGACATGGCGATTAGCAGCTTCGCCACGCAAGTGGACCTTGGCGATTTGCCAGAGTTGCCTTACCTTGGGCCGGTTGTTCCAAGCCAACTCCACGACGAGCAACGGGCTCTGACGTTCGCCGTCACTGCCCGCTCGTCCCGACTTCCCTGCTGGTGCTGATCTATGCGCTCTCCCCTTCTCGTGAGTTCCGCTCTCCTCTTGCTCGCCGGCACGACCGCCGCGCAGAGCTTCGACAACGTCTGGGCCAAGTTCGAAAAGTCGCCCGGCTCCCTCTCGGCCGGAACGCTCTCAAGCAGCAACATTGAGACCGACGTCGACTGGGCCGACCTCGACCAAAACGGTTTCGTCGATGTCGTTGTCGTCCGCAAGCAGCCCTTCAC
Source organism: Pseudohongiellaceae bacterium (assembly GCA_047638635.1). Taxonomy (GTDB): domain Bacteria; phylum Planctomycetota; class B15-G4; order B15-G4; family B15-G4; genus CAZIAK01. Next base: position 2,828 of record JBLIMM010000206.1, read on the forward strand.
GTCAGCGGGTAAGCGCACCAACGTGCTGCTGATGAACTACAACGGCGTGCTCACCGACATGACGTCGACCTTCGCCGCGACCTCCAGCGACGTCCCCGGCGACAACGGCTTCCTGACGGCGACAAACGACCGCGATGTGGTCATCTCCGACCTGGACAACGACGGTTGGCTCGACGTGATCACCGCGACGACGATCAGCGACGGCGACTCAAAGGCCATCGGTCACCCGCGCATCTACATGAACCTGGGCAACGACGGCGGTGGCAACTGGCAGGGCCTCGATTTCCAGAACGCTCGCTTCCCCCAGTTCTTCCACTTCGGCAACGGTTCCATGCAGAACCCGCGCTTCTGCTCGGTCGACGCTGGTGACATCACCGGGAACGGCTTCAACGACCTGTACTTCGGTGACTACGACAGTGGCATCGGTAGCCAGCAGCAGTCCAACGCCGACTTGAACGACCGCCTGGTGATCAACGACGGCACCGGCTTCTTCACCGACGACAGCGAGCTGCGGATGAGCAACCAGATGCTGCTGTCCGCTTTCGGCACCTCCGTCGTCATCGACGACATGAATGGTGACGGCCGCAACGACGTGATCAAGGACACCGCCCTCAACGCTCCCCAGTACGTGGCCATCAGCTACAACAACCTGCTCGGTACGGGTACCGACGGCATCTTCAACAACTTCGACAACTCGGGCGTCGGCAGCGGCGCGCCTTACTTCGCCGAGACCGGTGACCTGAACGCCGATGGTCGCGCCGACATCATCACCTCCGATGACGGCCAGGATCGTTACCGCATCAACACCGGCAACGATGCGTTGAATCGCGCCATGTTCTCTGGCGGCAGCGGTGGCCACCCCTACTCTTACGTCGTCGGTGGCGACACAGGCTTCGCCAGCAACAACCTGATCGTCGACATGAACAACGACGGCTGGGGCGACGCTGTCTATGCCGACGTCGACGTGGACATTCCCAGCAGCAACCGCATGCACATCTACCACAACGCTGGCCCGCAAGAGGGCATTCCCGTGGGTGGCATTCCCACCATGCGTGAGGAGTTCGGCGACTTGGCCGGTAACTGGATTGGCGCCAAGGGTCTGTTCAACAACGACCTCACGGGTGTCCATGACTTTGCGGCCACCGACATCAACAACGACGGCCTCAAGGATCTGCTGATCAGCCGCAACGCTGGCACGGACGTGTGGCTCCAGCAGGCGCTGACCGTGCAGGCTGACCTGGGCTTCGGTGGCCCGGGCAACCTGTCCCTGAGCGTGGTTGGCGACGACCTGACCACCAACCAGAGCATCGCTCGTTACGAAGTCACCGGTGCCGGCCCCAACGCCGTCGTGCTCAACGTGTTCGGTATCGTGAACTCGCCCACCCCGCTCAAGGGCGGCATGCTGGTTCCGGTCCCGTTCCTGCTGATCATTCCGGTGCAGTCCAATGCGGGCGGAGTCTCCTTCCTGAACGTGCGTGGTGCCGCTGGCCTGCCTCTCTCGGCCTTCGGTCAGGCCGTGTGGGACAACAACGGTTCCTTTGAGTTCAGCAACGCTGTCGAAGTTGTCATCGGCAGCTAAGCACCACCTCCGACCTCATGTCGGAAACAGAGCCGGCCGTCGCTCCCAGACTGGGGGCGGCGGCCGGCTCGTCGTTCAGGGCCGCTGCACCAGCAGTTCTCCGGCGCCCACGCCGTCGAGACGTTGAACGAAGCCATCAGGCCAGCGCACCTCGAGCTGCAGAGTTTGACGTTGAGCCGCCTCGCTGAGGCCGAAGCGCGCCACGGGCTCGCTTGCCGAGAGATAGCTGCCGCCGCTCACGATCCAGCGCCGAGCCCGGCCACCCTCCCAGAGCAGGCTAACCTCGGCGCCCAGCCCACGGTGATTGGCTGAGCCTGGCCGACGATCTTCCAAGCGCACCGCCAACCAGGTCCCGCTGTCCGAGCGGCGCGCCGCGCTCGAGTCGTTACGCAACAAGCGCAACGGGCCATCCCGTTCACCGACGACGACATCGACGTCACCATCGCCGTCGAGATCGCCGAAGGCCGCGCTGCGGTCGACGTAGGCACGGGACAACCAGCTCTCCGACGACGGTTCAACCACGGTGAACCGCTCGGCCCCCCGTGCAAACAACAGCGGCCGCTGGCGTGCCGGGCTGTCCATGGTGGACTCAGCGGCCTGGCTGTAGACGTGCCCGTTGAACACGAGCAGGTCTTCGTCTCCATCGAGATCGAAGTCCTGGAAACTCGCTGCCCAGCCCACGGACATGCGGCTGGGGGATCCCAGACCAAAGCGCGCCGTGCGGTCGTCGAAGAAACTGCCGTCGACGTTCAGGTGCAGGGTGTTGCTGTCGCTGCTGAAGTTCGTCGAGTAGACGTCGGGCAACCCGTTGCCGTCCACGTCGCCGATGGCAAAACCCATGGTGGCCTGGCTGTGCCCCTCGGCGTTGGCGGAGAGCCCTGAGGCCAAGCCTCGATCGACCAAGGACCGCGTCCAAGGTCCCGCGCCGGAGAGAGCGGACGCCGCGCTAGGCGTCTCGACCTGGCTCGCAACTCCTGCGTTGTCCTGGCCCGGCGTCGAGCGATCGTCGAGCAGACGGTTCGGCATGGAGTCGTTGCCCACCAGGATCTCCTGGCGCCCATCCCTGTCGATATCAAGGATGACCACGTTGAGGCCGTGGGCCGCCGGGACAGCCGCGCAGCCCGAGAGCTCCGTGACATCGGCAAAGATCCCGTCGCCGCGATTGGCATAGAGCACGTCGGCCTGGGCGGGGAGACCCGCCGGTCCGCCAAACACAGCCACGCCTCGAAAGCTGGCCCCCGGGGGCGGGCTGGCCACGTCGAAGTCGAGATAGTTGACCACGTACAGATCGAGGTCACCGTCCAGGTCGAGGTCTCCGAAGGAGCAGCCCGTACCCCAGCGGCGATCCCCCACGCCGGCCACCACGGTGCGATCGATGAAGTGGCCCGCGCCGTCGTTCACCAGCAGCGCGTTCTCGCCGAAGGACGTCACGTAGAGGTCGTCGAAGCCGTCACCGTCCACGTCGCCCACCGCGACTCCCACGCCCCAGCGAGCAAAGCTCAGCCCCGCCGCGGCGGTGACGTCGACAAAGGCCAACTCGCCGCCAGGATGATCGCTACGGTTGTCGAACAAGCGGCAACCCGGGCCGGCCTCGGGGCTCTCCAAGGTCGCGCCGTTGGGAACAAAGACATCCCAATCGCCATCGTTGTCCCGATCGATTAGAGCGACACCGCCACCCTTCACTTCGACGATCTGCCGTGCGGGACTGGCTCCCGTGGTGAGTTGCATGGCCAGGCCTGAGCGTTCCGCCACGTCGACGAAGGGAAAGCGTTGAGCGTCCCCGGCGACTGTCGCTGCGCCCATCGCACTTGGCGTAGATTCAGGAGCCAGCGGTGGCTGCTGCTGAGCCGAGCCAGTGACACCGCGGCTCTCGTCAGCGCACGCAGCCGTCAGCGACAAGCTGAGGCCCAGGCAGACGTTCAAAGCCATGGTCGACAGCCGCAGCCGTGGACGAACGGCGGCAGCCCATCGTCGCGATGCCCCACGGCAGCAAGGTGTGGCCTGGCGCGGCTGGCTCATCAGCGACCGCCGTTCTGCCGGGCGCGCAAGGTGTCCCGAGCAGCCAGGGCTTCGGCCGCCCGTTCGTGCTCGCCCAAGCGCAAGTGGGCCTGGGAGAGTTTGTGCCAGATCTCGTCATGGCCGCCGAACTGCTGCACTGCGCGGACCAACGCATCCCGCGCAGACCCCCAGTGACCGCGACGGGCATGGACATCTCCCAACCTGGCATAGACCTTGGCCAGCTCTCGCCGACGATCGACTCCTTGTGCGGCCGCTTGGCCGTGCAGCTTCAGGGCCCGCTTCAGCTCGGTCTCCGCAACGTCGAGGGCATCCCGCTCGAGAGCCACGAGGCCCAGACCAAAGGCGTCGTCGCCATCCCCAGGCATCTGCCGCGCATGCTCACGGAAAGCGACCTCGGCCCGGTCGAGGTCGCCCAGGGCGTGGCAGGCCAGGCCCAGGAAATGCCACGTGGGGTGATAGTCGGGAGCCAGCGTCAGGGCCCGCTCGAAGTGCTCTCGTGCAGCGGCGAAGCGCTGCGCCTTGTGACACACGTAACCACGCATGAACTCGGCCTGGTAGTCGAGGGCGGCCGCCGTGGCTGCGTAGGCTTCGACCACGGTGTCCGCCTCGGCGAAACTCTTTTGGGCCACCAGGTCCATAGCTTCGAGCAAAGGCTCGGCGAGCCGCGTATCAGCGGGCTCGAGCTCCGGAGCTGAAGAGCCCCCCTGAGGCATGACTTGTGCGCGCTGCTCGGACGCCTCTGCAGCGACCGCCTCGCCCGAGGCGCCAGAGTCCGTGCAAGCGACTCCCCCCAGCAGCAGCCAGCCCAACAACTGGCAGACGAATCGACGAGACCCATGGGTTCTGAGCATGCAAGTATTCTACGCAGCGAGCGACCTCGAACGGCATGGCCGTTCTTCCCGGGCGAATCCCTGGCCACTGAAGCGGAGCTGCCCGTGCGATCGGCTTGTTCCGCTCCCTCACTCAGCGGCCGATTCACCCACGAGAAACTCTGCCCCACTCCCAAGAAACTCGGGACCGCTGTAGGGCCGCCGACACCAACCTTTCCAGCAGAGTCAGAGTCTCGGCGACCGGCAGGAGTTCCGGCGCGACATGGCCCAGCAAAGACGACGACTGTTGTCTGTGCTGGCCCTGGCGCTGCCCATCCTCCGGAGACAGTGTCATGGTTCGTCCCAGGCTTACCCACGGCCTCGCCCACGGATTGGCGGTTCTTTGCTTCGCGGTGCTTGCACCTCTGGCAGAAGCTCAGCTCGTGTTACGACCCGCTGTGGGCCCCAGCAGCTCAATCGCCCCTACTAGATTCCGCTTCGACATGGGCCCCAATGGCTCAGCGGTCGCCAGCAACGCTCGGCCGGTCCACGCCAGCACGCTCTACACCACGTCCTCCCGCTATGGCTGGGTCAATCCCGCTGCAGTCGCTCTTGAGTTTGACGATGGAGCCATCCATGAGAAGCACGTCTTCTTGGGTCAGGTCTCCGAAGAAGCCCTGCTGCAAGATGGTGTCTCGTCCCAACAGGACTACACCTTTCGTGCCCGACTGATCAGCGACACCTATCGCTGCGTGGTCACACTCGGCCGGATCGGCGACGACATCAACCTGAACCCGCCCCTCGAAGATCTGGAGGTCAGCGCGAACGGCGCCAAGGTGATCCTGGGCGACTTCACTCGTCTGGCCAGGAGCAAGGCCACCTTCGACGATGCCTGGGGCGGCTACAAGCGCCGCAGCTTCCTGATCAAGAGTGACGCTGCTGGGATCCTCGACGTCACCTTTCACGGACAGGCTGGGGTACCCGTTCCAGTTCTTGGCATCGAGTTTCAGCGCTACGAAGTGGAGCCCGTGAGGTTTCAAGACGCCACGTCCTCCCTCGTCGCTGGGCCGGGTTATGGCCCCGTCCTGCAGGGCGCTCTCGACCTGATCAACAGCGGCGACTACAGCGGCGCCCGAGCAGCCCTTGACGCCATCACCAGCGATGACCTGGCCCAAGCCTGGG
>JBLIMM010000207.1:0-8357 GCA_047638635.1 Pseudohongiellaceae bacterium
TGAGTGGACGGAGGTCGTGATGCGGCACACGTTTGCTGAGGACACACCCGCAGGCCCGCTCACTCTGCGCCTCGGCAACAATCATGCCCAACCCACGGCTGTGGTGGTGGCTTTGGCCGATGGAAGGGTCACTGAGTATCGCGAGCCTGCTGCAGTTGCTGAGCGGCCCATCCCCGAGCTGACCCACTCGCCCTCCGGAGCCCGTGACTTCCGCTTTCGTGCCACAACGTCTGCCCAGCTGAGCGCTGTGCGCAAGCAGACACGCAACGTGGTGTTCGTGCTGATGGACGCCTTCCGTAACGACCATCTCGGACTTGCGGTCGACGGCGTCTCCATCACTCCTCGGATGGACGCCTTGTCTCAAGAGGCCCTGCGGTTCTCGACCTGCTATGCCCCGTCCGATCACACCGGACGTTCGATGCCCTCGCTGATGACGTCATTGCCCGTGGACGTGGTCACCCGCTCCGCAGACCACGACGTCCCGCTGAAAACCTGGATCGACGAGCTCAATGATCGGGGACTGCGCACGTTCCACAACGGCAGTGATTACGTCAGCCGCAAGTTTGAACACTTACGGATCGGCTACGGCTTCGGGGCCCAGGAGCACGGCACGATCAACCCCAAGGCAGCGACGCTTGTGGATGAAGTGCTGGAGTTCGCATCTCGGGGAGGAGCGCCCTTTGCTGCCTACACCCATTGGAGTGATGTGCATATTCCTCCAGGTCGAACGGATATGGCGGCGACCTATCGAGAGAAGGTCGCCGTGGTCGACGCTCGAGTGGGTGCGTTGGTTGCAGGCCTCAAAGAACAAGGTCTGTGGGACGAGACCCTGCTGGTGGTCACTGCAGATCACGGTTATTCACTGGGAGAGGGCAATCGTTTCTTGGGTGGGCAAGGTTGTCAGGAGAGGTCGATCCGCGTGCCACTACTCCTGCACATCCCCGGTGGTGAGGTCGACGGGCTTTCCTCTGAGGGGCTGGTGAGTGGCTTGGCTCTGGTGCCGACGATCCTGGATGCCTTGGCGCCACACAGCCAAATGCTCGTTTCCGCAGCCAGCCTGTTCGAGATGCTGCCAGAGTTCGGTCACGCCTCTGCGGGCCGCAACACTCCGGTGTTCTCTACAACAGGTGAGGCGGACATGGTGCGTCTCGGCCGCTGGAAACTGGCGTCCGATCGCGCCCGTCGAACGGCCTTGCTTTTCGACCCAGCGGCTGACCCGAGCGACCGCCAGCCGGTGAATAATCCTGATCAGGTCGCCGCCATGAAGCTGCTGTTGGAGCAAGAAAGAGCACGGCAGCTTGAGCTTTCCGCTGCGCTGCTCGCGGCAGGCCGTCAGGATCTTGACCGGGACGTGGTGGAGTTGCTTTCGTCCGAGCAGATCGATTTGAAGACCATGCGAGACGCTCTCGATGGCTTCTGGGGGCGGCCAGCCGCGACCCGGGATTTCTTGTTGGAGACGGTGTTCACCCGGCAACTCAAAGTCCTTAGGCCCTCATTGGTGGCCCTCGATCGGGGCTCTTGGGAGGATCACGATCAGGCTCTGTTGGTGCTGCGAGCGTGGGCTGGCGACGACGGCGGTGGTGCTGAGTTGAGCCGTCGCCTGGGCGAGCTGGGTACGACCGGGCGCCACTGGCTGGGAGAGGTGGTTGGTGCATTCCCCGACAGCTTGGTGACGGCACTGGCTGAGCCCTTGACCGCTCAGTTGCTGAGCCTCCACGGGGCCGGTCCCGAGGTGGGCTCGGACGACGATCGCTTCGTGACTCTCGCCGCGTTTGGCATGTCCCAGCGCCTCGGGGAGTCGACGCCCCGGGAGATCAAGGGGCTGCTCCTCGATGTCTACAACCGCTACTCGTCCATGCGGCCTATGCACAGGATGTCCACCCTGCGCATCAAGCGATTCACGCCAGCCGAGATTGTGACTCGCTTGGGTCGGATCGCCACCGAAGAGGATCTCGATCTCATGCTTGAGCTGCGCATGGAGTATGAGAGCGCGGCGGCTATTGCGCGTTTGTGTGGTGAGCTGGGAGCAGAGAAAGGCAGAGACGTTCTGCTGGCCACCCTTGGGCGTCCCGACCTCAATGAGGGTCAGGCGATGGTGATGGCCAAGGCCTTCGCCAAGTACCAAGATCTGGGCCTGAGGAAAGAGATGAACCAACTGGTGCAGGCTCGGTACCCTGCTATCCAAACGGTCGACTAGGCTACTCACGGATTCGCCAGGGAGCTCGAATGCTCGGTCTGTTCATTCAGTGTGTCAGCGTACTGTCGCTGATGGGCTCAGCTGTTTTCTGCGCCCCGTGCCCTCCCGGCGCTGTCGTGGGTACAGGCAACCTGGTCCCTGTGGCCGGGCCAAGCGACCCAGAGAGTGACAGGGCCGTTGAGGAGCAGCTAGACCGACTGCGCCGGTTGTTGATTGAGCTGCGCGATCTGGAGCCCGAGTTGTTCGAGGAGGGCTTGCTCTCGCGTCAGAGAAGTCAGTCTGGTGGCGACGGCAGCATGGACGATCTGGCAGCGAAGCTAGGCAAGGAAGTCAGCTTGTTTGAGCGAGCTGTTCTTAGCATTGAAAAGGCTGCGGCCGCTCCGGAGGCGAGTGAGACTGGTCCCGTGATGACTGTGGAGCGCGACCTTCCCGGTTCGCCCGTCCGCTACAGTGTCGCCCTTCCCGAAGATGGCCACGTCGACAACTGGTCCATCGAGATCGCAAACATTGGCGACGTCCCCTTGGTGGCTCCGAGCTTGCTGGCGAATGGGCGTCGAAACTGGCAGGACATCGACTCGGTGTTGCACGAAGCTGTGGGCGACTCTTCGAACGAGACCGAGCAGGCCATGAGCTTGTGGAAGTTCTTGGTGGAGAATCGTTACCACTCAGACCCGGCCCACGATCGGGCCGAGAACCATGACCCGGTGCGCATGCTGAACATCTACGGTTATGGATTCTGCGACGACTCCGCCACGGTCTACGTGGCCATGGCCAAGGCACTCGGTTTGGAGGCTCGAGTCTGGGGTCTGAGTGGCCACGTGGTCCCCGAAGTCTACTTTGAGGGAGGCTGGCATCTGCTCGATCCGGACGGCGAGGTTTACTACCGCTCCCGTGATGGGCGCAACGTGGCTTCCGTTGAAGAACTGGCGGATCACCCTGAGCTGCTCAACGTCCCGGTCTTGGTCGAGGGAAGAGTGAAGCCCAAGTACGACTTTGCCACCGTGAGCCCCATCTATTCGAGCAAGGAGAACAACCGGGTCACGGGTCGAGCGCCGCCCACAGAGTTCCACTCGATGGACTTTACGCTGCGGCCAGGTGAGCGGATCGTGCGGAGTTGGGGCAATGAGGGGCATCGCTTTGCCAACGGCTACTACGGCGTTCCCAAGCGCTTTGGAAATGGCGAGTGGATCTACGATCTTCCTCTCGTGTCGGCCGCAGAGCGGCCCACAGTGGTCGAGTTCGAGCTGCCCTATCCGATCCTAGGGGGGACGGTGATGATCCGCCTTGCAGACGACGCGCGGGCGGGCCAGTGGCGGATGGAGGCCAAGACAGCCATGGACGAGTGGGTCACGTTGCCTTGGGCAGACGGAGACTCAACGCGCCCCGTGGCCGGCCTGGCAGAAGTGCTGAACAACGGCTTCGGTGACCCGGACTACGGGGTCACATTGCGCTTGACCCCTTTGGCTGATGAGCCCATCGGGCGGGTGTTGTCCATACACACGTCTCTGGCCTTTCAGCTAGCTCCCGCGGCGCTTCCGGCACTGGAGCCGGGTGAGAACACTCTGCTCTGGAACTGCGAGTCACCCCAGGGGCGAGCCCGGGTCACCCACCGCTACCGTGAGCTGGCACCATGAGCAAGAGCTGGTTGGTGAGCGCGGCGTTGTTCCTGGTCGCAGTCGGTGCGTCCCCGGTCACTGGGCAATCCGCAGAGGTCGTCAGAAATCGCAACACGCCCGAGCCGGTCACAGGACACCAGGTGATCGACAAGCAACTGCATCATTTGCAGGAGCTGATCGTTCGCTTACGGGTAGCTCGAAGCGGTGTCTTCATGGCCATGGGCGGCGGGCGGGCCATGGCTCCCGTGTCTGGGGATGCTGCCACTCAGCTGGCAGCTCAACTGCGGCACGAACTCAATCAGCTAGAAGAATCACTCCTGGCGCTGCGAGTAGCAAAGGCAGAAAGCCGCCCGGGTGTGGGGCCGATCGAGTCCATCAGCGTCATGGTCGCTGGCGCTGCAGATCTGGCCAGGATCGATTTGCCAGAGCACGAAGGGCTTGACCCGCTGAGTTGGGAAATCGCCAACGTTGGCTCGGAGCCCATCAGCAATCCAAGGGTGGTCTTTGAAGAGCAGCTCGGCGGGTTCGATGTGGGCGCCGTCGAACGTTCCGTCTTGGCTGGCGTAGAGGGAGATTTGCCCAAGGCTCAGCGGCTCTGGGAGTTCTTGGTCGAGAACCGTTTCCACTCCGCCCCGCCTTCCCCGCGATCTGAAGTTGTTGACCCGATCAAGCTGATCAACGTCTATGGCTACTGCCACGCGGATGGTGCCTCAGGAGCCTTCGCTGCGTTGGCCGGGCGTGCTGGATTGGAAGTCCGTCTCTGGAAGCTCAATGGGCACGTCGTTGCGGAAGTGCTCTGCGACGACTCCTGGCGCATGTTCGATTGCGATGCCGAGGTCTTCTACAGAGGACCGTCGGGTGGCCCAGCGTCCGTGGCCGATCTGCAGAGAGACCCTGCGCTCCTGGACCACCCCGTGCTGGTCCCGGGCCGGAGCAAGCCGCGCTACAGCATGAACACGATTCAGCGCATTTGGAGCCAAGTGGAGGATCACCACATTTTGGATGTAAGTGCCCCAGGGCTCCTTCATGACATGGGCTTCGTTTTGCGACCTGGCGAGCGCATCGTGCGCCAGTGGGGGCACCAAGGTTTGCGAGTCCCTGAGATCGGCTACCAGGTCCCAGAGAGCTTCGCCAACGGGCAGTGGATCTACGAATACGCTCTCGCTCCCGGGGAAACACCGCCCATTGAGCTCGACTTCGACTTGCCCTATCCCATTGTGGCAGGAAGAGTCAGCGTGCGTTTTTCCTCGATCAGCTCACGTCGAGACTGGGTGGTGGAGGCCAGGACGCAAGGAGCTGAGTGGCAGGCTTTGCCTTGGGGCAAGTCAGCTATGCGTGTGTTTCCCGCCAGCATTGGAAGCGCGCTGGGCGCCGCTGGGAGCGGGCCGGACTACACACTGAACGTGCGCGTGGCGCCAACCCACCAGGACGCCAGAGCGACCATCGACTGGGTCCGGGTTGAGCTGGTCTTTCAGCTAGCTCCCCAGTCGTTGCCGCGACTGCACTCGGGGCGCAACGACGTACGTTGGGTGAGTGAGAGTCCCGGCGCCGAGGCTTCGATTCACTACCGCTATCGCGGCCAGGACGAAGCTCACTGAGCTCAGCGTAAGTAGCCCATCTGGCGCAGCTGATCCATGGCTGCGGGATCGAGCTGGGAGACGGACTCGTCGATGTCCTTCCAGTAAGCCTCGCGGAGTTCTTGCCGAGTTCTGGTGTAGGTGACCCAGCTCGCCATGAAGCTCTCTTGCATCCGCTGGGAAAGCCAGCGCCCGAGCATGTCCTTACCCAGGGCCTCCGCCATGGGCTCGAGGGGCGTCCCACCGGGAGTGACCCTGCCGCTGACGAGTTTGTTGGCACCCAGGAGTCCACCCTTCTCGGTGTAGGCAGCGAAAAGTCCTGTCTTGTGAAACGCGCTGGAAAGAGAGGGACCGTGTTCGTTGCTCGCGCCACTGTTGGCAAGGCCCACCAGGCTGCGTCCGGAGGCATCGGCAAGCCCAGCTCGGGAGAGACCGGCCAGCTCCAAGAGCGTGGGGGCGAGGTCGATGTTCTCAACGGGCGATGAGATCACGGTTCCTGCGGGCAGTTGGCCTGGGGCCGAGATGATCAAGGGGACGTGGACCACTTCGGGAGTGAGCTCGTAGTAGACGTGGCTCCACTGCCCATACTCGCCAAGGTATTCACCGTGGTCTGCTGCCACGGCCACCACCGGTGCAGTCGCCCCTGGAGTGTCCCACCGCTCCGACAGGCGACTGAGAAGGCTGGCCCAGGTGTTATCCAGCGCCTCAACGCCCATGTAGTAAAGCTTCACTCGAGCCTTGTCGGTGACATCTTCGAGCCAAGGCCAGTCGAGGGCTGGGTCTGAATCGACCGGGTGACCTCCAGGCTGCTCCCAGTCGTCTGGCTTTTCTACCGGGCCATAGGGCCCGTGAGCGTCCATCAAATGCACGTAGAAGAGCAGGTCTTCCTCGAGCAAGCGCTCACTGGCCGGGTCGACATACCTCTCGATGAAGGCAGCGCCTGTGTCGAAGGGTGGCTTCTTGATCTGGAGCACCTGTTCATCCCAGCCTTGATCGAGGCCCGATACCGGGCCAGCGTTCGTGTTGGTGATCAGGGCCGTGGTGAAGAAGCCTTCTCGGGCGAACGCCTCGGCCAGGGTCTCGAATGAATCAGGGAGACGGTCCAACTCGCTGTGCACGCCGGTTGTGGGGACGTAGCGGCCGGTCATGATCGAGGCCATCGATGGGCGGGTCCAGTAGCACTGGCTGATGGCGAGCCCGAAGCGGGTGCCTGTGTCAGCGAAGGCGTCGAGCCCGGGAGTCTGAGCCTTGTCGCCGCCGTAGGAGGAGAGCGCATCCGCACGGAGTGTGTCCATGATCGTCAGGAAAATGCGCCGCGGTGGGCGAGTGTCGTCCACCAGGCGCCAACCGGACCAAACCAGTACACCGTCGGAGGGCATGGCAGAGGCTCGAAAAAGTAGCGCGGCAGGTTTCCCCTCGTCCGGCAATCTGAGTGACAGCTCACGCCAGTCCTCTTCGAAGGCAAGAGCGTCCGTCTGCAAGCTGTGCTGCGAGCCGTCCTGGGCTTCCCACAGGATCTCGAAGGGAATCTCTGTGCTGGCTGTGGGAGTCAGCGCGCAGACGGCTCCCTTGAGAAGCCGTCCTCCGCCCTCTGGCCAAGGCACTCGAAAAGTGCCCGCAGCACTCTGCCAATGAGACGGGCGCCGTTGCTGGTTGCGATCGAAAGGTCCTTGGCCCGAGGGCGAGCGGGTGTACAGCGACCGACGGTCTGTGGCGATCAGTTCGCCAACCTCGAGAACGAGGGGGCCGTTGCGCGCACCGTTGCCAATGCGAAAACCCTCTAATGGCAAGACGGCGCTGCTCAGATAGATGCCGAGGGGATCGCTGATTCGCAGGGTTTGCCATTCGGGGGACGCCCGGACCGGCAAGACAATGTCTGGCAGCTGCTTGTAGCCACTTTGATTCTGAATCCACTCGATGCTCAGAGTGTCTCCCTCGAGAATACGAACAGTGAGGACAAGCTCGCCCACGTCGGGAGCGTTCATCTGGCGGTCGGGCAAGCCCTCGAGACAGCACGACGTGTCCTCCAGCCGGAAGACGCCGTCTTTGCCCTGCAGGCACTCGTCGGGCTCGAAGCTGACCCGCACGGGTTCGTGTACGGTGGCCAAAGGGCCGGACGCCTGGAACGAAATGGAGGCGCCGGGGGGCATCAGGCGAAGGGTATTGCCGGTGGGACGGGAGGAAGTGGCAGCCACTGGTTCAGGCTTCGCGGACAGCTCCCGCTCCGTGTTGATCAGGCCATCGCTCCAGTCGTTGTCGCCCAAATAGGATAGCGTCAACACTGCTGGACCGGCCAGAACGGCCAAGCTGAAAAGGATGCGCGGAAGAGTTGGCCGTAGGAGCAGACCGAGGGCTAAGAGAATCAGGCCAGTGACGAGGGAGCTCAGAATGACCCGCCCCGCAGGAGACTCCGTGCCATCGGGAAGAAGCAGGCTGTACTGCCGCCCGTTGATCCTTGGGTCACTGCCATCACGGGTGGAGAGATAGACCCATTCCCCCCAGACCGAGGCGATGCCCCCACCTTCTTTCCGGATCACCGCGTGGTTGTCGTTGGTCCTGAGTGGAATGCCATCGACGCACACCACCACCGCAGCGCCCTCGTCGGACGAGCGCAGCGGAACACCTTCTGGGAGTCGAGCCAACCAGGCCAGCCCCTCAGGACTGCCTATCTCGGAAGTGTCGAGGGCCCAACTCGTGTCTTCTCTGAGCTGAATCCAGTCGCTGCGGGCGGCGAAGGCTGAACAAAGCGTCAGTGCCAAGCCCAGGCCGAGCACAAGGGCTGCGAAGGCGCTGCGGTGCGCTGCGCCTCTGGGTGCGGAGTCTGCGGCGACCATGGGTTGGGTTCCTTCAGGCGGCTGATGTTCTCTCAGGAGGATGACTTTACCGGGGTGATGACGGGCGCGCCAAGGTGTGCTGGCCGTGATTGTCGAAGTGAGCCTTTCGGGGAGCCGGTCATTCTGGGTGGCA
>JBLIMM010000208.1:0-8354 GCA_047638635.1 Pseudohongiellaceae bacterium
GCCATCATCGGTTCCCGTAAGCGGCCCCAAGTAAGCCATGGCATCGCGGCCGCTCTCATTGCGGCGGTGTCGATATTAGGCGGCAAGTACGCCTCAGCAGTCGTCAACGTCTCTACTGTCACTGAAGAGTGGGCGACGGCCTATGTGCGGATCAGGTAGGCGAGGAATACGAAGGGGCCGGGCGGGACGTGAGCTGGCCTGCAATACCGGAGGACGCCGAGCGGTTCGAAGCGGAGCACTATCCAGTCGACGTCTGGACGGAGGCAGCGCGGCGCTGGCAAGAGGAGATAAACGACGCGGACCGAGAGGCCACTCGCGAACGTGTCTACGCCTGGATCGAACTCACCAACGACGAGTGGGTCATGGTGACTTTCAAGGACGCGTTCGCTCTCCTGGACATCGTCTTCTTCGGCCTCGCGATCGTCACCGCGTTCCGGATCGGCGGAGGGAGCGCCAGCGTCTCCGAGAGCTGAGCCCCATCCGCCCCCACGAGCATCGATGCCGCGCAGCCCTGCCCGGGCAGGGCTGCGCCTGATCAGCCTTCGTGTTGCGCGGAGTTCAGGGACCGACGACGATCTCGAGGACATTCTTCAGCGTGCCGGCTCCTAGGAACGGCCCGCCCGGCTCGCTTGCGAAGGCCTGGAAGTCGACCACTAGGCCGGTGAGCGCAGCCGATCCGGGGACAACCCTCGGCAACAGCGCGAGACCGGATCCGTCGGTGGTGCTCGACGCGCTCCCTGGCTCAATGTCCGCGAGCATCACCGTGCCCGCGGGCATCCCGTCGGAGATCCAGGGCTCGATGCCAAAGACGGGGTCGGAGACCGTGAAGACGACGCTGTCACCGAACGCGGCCCGCACCTGGGGGCCGCCGAAGAACGGCACGCCCGCCTGGATGAAGATCGCGGCTGTTCCTGCTGCCGTGCCGTCGGTGCTCCAGATCGTGTGCACGCTGCCGACCACCGTGGAGAAGTAGGCCACGGTGTCGCCCGTGAACACCGTGGTGAAGAACGAGTCGCCGCCCGGGGTGGCGTCGACAAGCAGCTCGGTACCCGCTGCGGTTCCGTCACTCGACCACAGCTCGAGCCCCGTCCCCATGTTAGCGTTGAAGATCAAGCGGTCGTTGACGACCTTGAGGATGACAAACTCAGCCAAGAAGCCGGTGGGGTCGGTGGTGAGCACCTTCGAGGTCCCCGCAGCCGTGCCGTCAGATGAGAACAGTGCGAAGGCGCCGCCGTGTTCACGCATGATCACGAACAGGGTGTCGCCCAGAACGACGGGAGGCGCGGAGAAGAGCGGCTCAGCAGAACCCGGACCCGGCTCGATGTCGACGATGAGCATCGTGCCCGCCGTGGAACCATCGCTGATCCAGAGCTCGCTGCCGGTCGTTGGGGTGCGAGCTAAGAACACGACCCGGTCGCCGAAGCGCGTCAGGTGGTGCGGCGCCGAGCCGAATGTGCCCAGGCTCCCTGCAGGACTGGGGTCGATGTCCTTGACGAGCCGGGTGCCCGCTGCGGTCCCGTCGCTGGCCCACAGCTCGAGGAGAGCTCGATCATCCAGATCTCGCGGCCGTTCACTCCGTCGTTCGCCCGCAAGTAGACGTCGCCGTCGAAGGCCACAAAGTCGCTCGGGTCGGAGCTTGCACCCCCACCGTTCACGTCGAAAATCAGTGGGGAAGCCGATGCAGCGCCGAGTGTCCGCGCGGGCTCGAATCCGCCGCCGTTCACGAATCCGCCGAAGAAGAACTCGTCGCCCAGCGCGAGGCCCGGGAACTGGAACGAAACTCTCTGGCCGCCCGAGCTGGTGGCGTCATCCACCGGCAAGGTGCCTGACACAGAGCCATCGGTTTCCCAGAGACGGGGGACGGAGGCCTCGCCGGCAGTGAAGTACACCTTGCTCGCAGCAGCGACCGCCCAGAAGTCGTTGAACGATTCATGGATGGCTGCGTGTTCGCCATCGTGCCGTCGCTCGACCACCAACCGGCGGTGTTGTTGAACCCGGCCACGTTGAACACGACAAAATCATCGACCCGGGCGAGCTTGTCGAAGGTCCCCGTGCTAGGGAAGCTGAAGTTGGCGACCGTGCTGAAGTTGGCGACCGTGCTGAAGTTGGCGACCGTGCTGAAGTTGGCGACCGTGCTGAAGTTGGCGACCGTGCTAAACGAGGCGACCGTGCTGAACGAGACGAGCGTGCCATCGCCGGCGAGCAGCGTCGTCGCGCCCGGGGGAGAGAGGAACAAGTGCGTAGCGCTCGCAAAGAGATCACCGGCACCGGACGCCGCTCCCCCTACCCACTCGAACGCCAGGGCGGTGGTGCCGGCGACGGGGTCGCTCTTCTAGAGCTCGACACCTGTGGCGGCGGTTCCGGCCAGGAACCAAACGGCGCCATCGAAGATGGTGAGGTCGTAGGGGTCGACGCTCCAGTCCTGCGGTGGCAGCACCTCGACCGTGCCGACCGTCGTGCCGTCACTCTTCCAGAGGGTGACGCCGATCCCGAGTTCGTCGCCGATCATGTAGAGCTCGCCATCCTCGGCAAACGCTGATTCGTGGATGTTCACAGCGAGTGTGGTCAGCTGCAACGTTCTAGCCGGCGTGCCATCCGTGCGCCAGACGCGGTAGCTCTCGCCCGAAGCCTGATCCACGGCGGAGAAGAACACGTTGTCGCCGTCGCTTGCGAAGGCTCCGTTGTAGCTGCCCACCGCATTGGGTGCACTGTTGATGTCGGCGACCAAGGTGTCGGAGATCAACTGAGCGGCACTGGAGGGTGCGAGGACCAAGCAAACCGATCTTCACGGAGAGATCCTCAGGGAGGGAGCGCAGCTCTGGAGACGCCCAAGGAGAGGGCCCGGGCCGTCCTTTAGAGAGCGCCGAAGGGCGCTAGACGTTTCAGGGCCATCCAAAAAGAGACTGACGGTGGGCGCAGCTCTCCCGCGAATCCAACCTGCACGGCGCCTCTACATGCCCGGCCGTGAGCGAGGACATGCGCTGTAGCTCTTCGGTGCCAAGACGCCCGCGGAGCGCGGCGTCAGGGCGTCAAGCTCGCGACTCCGTTGCTTGCGGCAAAGCCAGACGGGCCCGAGGGGTCCGTGATCCAAGCTTGTTGGTAAACGGACACGCCCGCTGGAATGCCTGCGGGCCAAGTGTCCCCCACGGCGAGCCATCCGTTGGGCCCGCTCGTGAATCCGGTCAGGATGATGTCCGGCGACGGCACCAGCACGCCCCCCTTGAAGGGCAGGCTGAGCTGGGCGAGGCCCACGATAAAGGCCACGGGAGTGCTCGCAGCGGCGCCGTGAACCGAGAGCCCCCACGAGGAGCCGGCGGCGAGGGTGCCGCTTCCGACGAGACTCGGCGTACCACCCGCGCCCGCCAGACCCATCCCCAGATCGGTCCAAACGCTGAGCTGACGCCACACAAACGTGCCGGCCAGCTGGCTCACGATCAGCTCGGTTCGGCCATCGCCGTCCACGTCGAACACCGCCACGTCATGCGTGGCCCTAAGGGCGTCGGTATTCATGCCCTTCACCCCAATCCAGTCGGAGTTGAGGGTGCTCTCTCGTTCTTCGCGCAACACGATGTCAGTGCCTCCGGGCGTACCGCCGCGGTTGTGGTAGATCTGCAGGCGCCGGTTGGTGCCCGGGATTTCCGGGTCCATGTCGGCGATCAAGACATCGTTCCAACCATCACCATTCAGGTCCGCAACCAAATTGTTGGCGCCGATGCCTCCATCGCCGCCCGACAGGAAGTCGAACGTGCTGGGGGCTGCCCACTCGGCTTCGCCCCCCGTACCGTTGCCGGTGTTGATCATGAACTTGTCGGAGCCGTTGTCGGAAATCACGATATCGGGCCGACCGTCGCTGTTCAGATCGCCCGTGCTCGCGAAGTAGCCAGACCCGTTATAAATTTCGTCGACGCCGTCGACGAACACTCCAGGCATGGCCAACTGGTTGTAGATGATCGCGGTCGGGTCGAAGTAGCCGTCTTCCTGGAGCAGGTCGACGAGACCATCTTGATTGAAGTCATCGAACGCGACGGCGTTGTGAAACAGTGAGTTGACCTGCTGAAAAGCGAACGCCTGAAACGTCCCGTCGCTGAAGACACCTGAGCCATCGTTGATCAACAGACGGTCGTGCGTGTCTTCACCAGCAGGCTCGAAGACGCTCATCGCCACGAAGTCCTGATCGCCGAAGTAGAGGTCGATGTCGCCGTCGTTGTCGACGTCGCCGGCGGTCACGGCCATGAACCGGGGATGCGCGGGAGCCCCTTGGACCATGATTTGGGGCACGCGAAAGTCCTCGTGCTTCAGGCCCAGCCATGATCCGCCGCCACCGTCCCCCTGGTTGTGGTAGACCCGCGGGTGGGTAATCGCCTTCGTATCTCCGGGTTGCCAGAGGTCCGCTGCGGTGACGACGTCAGGCCTGCCGTCGCCGTCCACGTCGGCGATCACTACATCCCGATCTTGAGTCGGTGTGAGGAAGCCCTGATCACCGACGACATCTGAGCTGGCCGCGAGCGTCGACGTCCGGTCGGTGAGCACGCCAGCCTCGTTCATCAGCAGCATGTTGGTGCGCTTGCCGACAAGGATGTACGGCCTCGAACGCACGATCACGAGGTCGGTGTCGCCGTCGTCATCCAGATCGCCCCAGGCCAAATCGGTCTCGAGAGTGGCGCTCGAGATCGGCGCCGCCGCCGAGATCATGCTGTCGTCGCGGACGAACTCGATCCATGCATCATCAAACTGAGCTGCGACGGAGGGGGAGAAGATGGAGACAGCAAGCAGGATCAGCGAACGTTGCATTGTGGCGAGACCTCGGTGTATGGGTGTGAGGGAACAAGGTGCGTGCGTGATTGTGCCAGAGAATCGAAAAACCGACAGGATCGCCATCAGAGGTTCCCTTCGTGACGCATGTAGCGCAGCGCTCTACAATGGTGCGAGAGAACCGCCCATCTCGGTTCAGGAGGAAACAGCCCACGGGCGTGAGAGACTCGAGCCCATCGACGCCTCGTTTTCCCGTGAGACCTTCCCTCTTGCGGCCCCGCTTTGGCATCCATGACGACTCTCGGTGCCCATCCATCCCTGGACACACCGCTGCCCGCCCACTGGACGGTGGCTCGAGGGCTGCAGGCCTACCTCGACGAGAACGGTTTTCTCGTCGAGGCCTACGATCAACCCCGCGCGCCCATGTCGCAGTTCGGCCTGCGGCTCTCGATCCCTAATCCACCACGGCAACGGTGGGCGGTGCGGCTGCACGACCTGCACCATGTGGCCACGGGCTATAGCACGAACCCCACTGGCGAGGGTCAGATCTCCGCCTGGTAGTTCCGCAAGGGGCTGACCAACCTCGGCATGTACGTGGGCGTGATCGTGACCAGCGGTGGGTGTTTGGGGTTGCTGCTGGCCCCCCGCAAGACAGCCGCAGCCTGGCGTGCCTCGAGCCGCGGCCGCTCACTGTTTGCAAGAGATGACCTGCGCTACGAAGACCTCTTGGCTCTGACCATCAGCGAGCTGCGCGAACTCTTGGGAGTGCCCAGCGCTGGCCTGCAGCAGGGCCGGCGCAAGCTGCACGGCGACGCAGCTGAACACTGAGCAACTCAACACCGAGCACTGAACGGCCACGGGTCGCTCGTCGCGATGGCCCAGGTCGATCAGCGTCAGGGCGTCACTCCTTTGATGGCGTTGGACAGCGCCACACTGTTGATCGCCGCCGAGTCTTGGATACCCCACTGGACCCACAGCTCCGTGCCCACTGGTAAACCAGCAGTCATCACGAACGGCAAGCTGATCCCGCCGGCTGCGCTGGTGTTCACGAACACGGGCGGCAGAAACGGGACCGGCTTGAGCGTGCCACCCTTGAAGGGCACTGGCGTACTGGACAGAGCCAGGAACAGACCGGCGAGGGCAACAGGTGCCCCATTGGACAGCTCCACCGTATTGGCGCTGCCCCCTGCGAGCGTTCCAGTACCCACGAGCAACGGGGCGCCCGAGACTCCGGGAAGAGCACAGCCCTGATCAGTCCAGGCGTCACCTGCCGGCGCCGTGGCCACGCGCAGGAGGCGAAAGCCCACCACTGGTCGGGTGGAATCAGGGCCGATGTCGCCGCGGTTGGCGGTCGCCACCTGCTGGGTGTTCGAGCGGTAGCTGCCCCCCACGATAGACCGATCGGGAGTCAGGCTTGACGAGATGTCCACCTGATCGGTGAGAAACTCCCACACGCTCCCGGAGACGTCGAACAAGCCGTAGCGATTGGCGTCGGCGCTGGTCTGGAACACGCCTCCCTGCAAGCTGCCGTCGTAGTAGCCCACCGGTGCTGTCGCGTAGACCGCGGGGTCAGGGTCGTCGAACGGATCGCCACTGCTGCGGAAGTTGGCATCAGCATTGAAGAGCGGGTCGCGACCGTAGCCGTGGATCCAGTGATCCGCTGGTACGACGTGTTCTTCAAAGGTGCCCGGGAAGGCCGTGCGCGGTATGTCCGGCGCTGCCGGGTCGAAGGCAGCAGCCTTGAACCATTCATTGTACGGACGCGCGACCGCGTTCACGGAGCCCACGAGGGTCCCACCCTGGTCCATGGGCAGCCGGTAACCGCGGAAGTCAGCGACCAGCGCTGCTCGTTCCGTCGGGGTCAAATCACGGACGGCGTTGGTGGCTGACTGGGAGCCGCCGATCTCATCACCGATGGTCACTGGAAACCAATCGAACTCGGAGGTGCCCTCGGCGTAGCAGCGGGCACCGAGGCCCAGGCCCTCGGTGATCGTGAGCGCGTTGCAGAACTTGACCGCGCCCATCCAGCTCATGCCCGTGGCGCCGTGGTCATCTCTGTCCAGGACCACCCCGTAGCGCGCACCTACAGCCAGGCTCGAGTTGTAGGTCAATAGGCTGCGGGAGATGTCGAAGATCTTGACGCTGAATGCGTCGCCATCGGCGATGCCCACATCACCAAAGTTGGACGGCGCCGGGCGGAACACGAGGTGCTCTCCGAGTTCGCTACCGAAGCCCGGGTTCTGGATCTCGTTGTTGAACTCCGCGGTGTTGAGGAAGCTCGCGTACTCGGCGTTGGTCACCTCGAAACGTCCAATGTAGAAGTCGTATATCGGGCCATCCGGCTGGTTGTCCGCGCCTGGAACCGTCACCAGTTCAGGGGCGGGAGCCGAGCCCAAGAACAACTCTTGCCCGGACGCTGGTGTGAACGCCCAGCACAGCATCAGGCTGAGTGCGGCGAATCGTAATGACATCATGCTCAACTCCCGGGAGGTCCAGCGCCTGGACCGAGGCTATCACGGATTCGCACCACATGAGGAAGCCTGCCGGCGATCCCCCTCATCGAGCGACTGGGCGTACACTGGCTCCTTTTCCTCGGAGATCGCCGATGCCTCAGCTCCCGATTCGATTTGCCCTGGCCGCCCCGTGCCTCGTGCTGCTCTGCGCCCCGCCAGCTCACGGGCAGATCGATCCGTTGACCGGCATCGACATGGTCATCGTGGGATCGCCAGGCAACGCTGCCGATCCGTCTTCGGGTTTGGGAGCCGTAGCCGAGCCCTATCGCATCGCGCGCTTCGAGGTCACCAACAGCGAGTATGTCGAGCTGCTCAACGCTGTGGCAGCGAACGACATCAACGCACTCTACGACCCGCTTATGACCTCGAGTGACCGGGGTGGCATCGAGCGCTTCGGTTCACCGGAGAGCTACACCTACGCGGTCAAGGCCGACTTCGACGACAAGCCCGCCGTGGGCTTTGACTGGTACGCGGCCGCGCGCTACTGCAACTGGCTGCAGCACGGCAAACCCACTGGTGCGCAAACGGCAGCAACCACCGAGGACGGCGCTTACAACATGGCCTTACCGGGTGAACTCATCCATCGTCAGAGCGGTGCGACGTGGTTCATCCCCACCCACGACGAGTGGTACAAGGCCTGCTACTTCGATCCCCTCGACCCGCTTGCCGACCTCAACGGCACGCCCGACTACTGGTTCTACCCGACCCGCTCAGACGTCCAGCCCACCAAGGCCACGGCAGATGCGGTTGGGGACGTGACCAATCCCGGGAACAACATCGCCAACGTGGAGAAGGGTGCGGACTGGAACGGAGAGAACGGCAACGTGACCACGGTGGGCGGATGCGCTGCCCCGTCGCCCTGGGGGACCTTCGACATGGGCGGTAACGCCAACGAGATCACCGAGACCCTGGGCACGCCCATTCCCGGCCCGCCGGCTCTGCCCACCCGGCGGCTGCGTGGCGGCGACTTCAGCAACACCGGCGTGCTCATGGGCAGCTCGGCCTCGCTCTCGGGCAGCCTCAACATGCTCGCCAACGGCGCCAACATCGGTGCACGCGTGGCCTCATTCGCGCCCTGGTTCGACGTGA
>JBLIMM010000209.1:0-8280 GCA_047638635.1 Pseudohongiellaceae bacterium
CGCGCCAGAGACACGTTGCGCGCGGCCTGCTCGAGCCGCGACCAGGTGGCCGTGATGGCGTTCACCGCTGACTGCACCTCGGTCACAACCCGGTCGGACAGGAAGCGCCGTTCCTGTTCCATTTTGGCCAGCTTGGCCTCAAGCTTGCGCAGCGTGCCCGCCGGCTTGCGCCGTTGCAATGGCACCGAAAAACGCACGACGGCCTGGAGCTCGAACTCGTCCTTGTCGTCCGGCGAGTTCACCGCCCGGCCCCGGTCTTGGGAACCGAACAGACCCACGTCCAGGTTCGGCAGCATGCTGTTGTCAGCCAGCTCCCGGTCGAGCCGCGAGCGCTCCAACTCGAGATCGAGTTCACGGAGCTCGGGCCGACGGTTCAAGGCCAGCTCGACGTCGTTGACAACGAGCACCTCCGACGGCGGGCGCGGCCGGGGGAAGCCCGGCGGCAGCCAGTCCGCGGAAGGCACCTGCGGTGCGCCCCCCTCGTCGCGCCAGAACAGCGACAAGCCGATGGCCGCCTCCGCCAGGCCTTGTTCGACGGCGAGCAGCTTGGTGCTGCGGTCGACCATTAAACGCTCGTTGTCCACCAGCGCGATCTCGGCCATCTGGCCGGCGTCCACGGAGACTCGCACCTGGCGCTGGCGATCGTCGGCGAGTCCTAGTAGGCCCCTGGCGATGGCAGCCTTCTCGCCCCAGGCGAGCCATTTCCAGTAGGACTCGGCGGCCTTGCGCGTAGCCTCAATGCGCTTGGCCTCGATCTGCGGGCCGGCCTGATCCTCGGCTAGCCGCGCCTTCCACAGGGCGACCCGACGAGCGTCGATGCGACCGCCTTGGAGCAGCGGGACCGTGGCGCCCAGGCGCAGCTCCCCACGCACGTTGGTCTTGTTCTTGCCCTCGTAGATCGGAAAGCTGCCGTCGCCGCGACGGTAGCCCCCTTCGATGACGGCGCCCCACAGGGTCGTGGGCTGCTCCAGCCCGATGTCGAAGCGGTCGTTCTCGTAGTAGCCGTCCACGTTGAACTTGCCCTTGGCGCCGAGCTTGGTGTCGAAGCCACCCTGGGCCGCGAGCACACCGCCGGCGGCTATCTCCAGCTGCTCCATGGCCGCCAGCACCAGGGGAAACTGACGCTCGACGGAGACCAACACGTCCACCAGCGACAGCGCCTGCCCGCCAAGCGGACGGGGCAACTCGGGCCCGGGGCGGCCGACCAGCGGCGGCCCATCCTCAGACGCGGGCCGGGGGTCGGTGCCGGAGGGAGTCTGGCCATCCAGCTCGCTGGTACCCATAGGCTCGTTCAGACGAAAGGCGGACAGCACCTCTTGGCGCACCGGCCGCGGCCCAACCCGTCGGCTCGGCTCCTGGCTGGCGCAGGCTACTGTCAGCACTAGCACGAGGGGAATCAGGCCCGTGAGTCTCGAGGACGCCCCGCTCCGTCCGACCAGGCAGGTCGTCAAAGCGTTCACGGCTTGTCCTTCTGCTTGGCCTTGAATGCGCCACCCTTCGGCGCCCCCTTGCCCGACCGATCGGCCACGGCGACGGTCGGCGGGAAGGCGTTGAGCTGCCGCCAGAACTCGTATCCGAGAGAGACTGTGTCGAGCAACACCCAACCCTGGGCTCGCACGCCCTGGCGCAGGATCGACCGGGACGGCCAGGCCTGGTCTTCAGGGTCGGGGCGCACCAGCGCGCGAAAGCGGCCGTCGGACCCAGCCTGGGCGTCGACCACCACGACCTCGCCGCCGAAGGTACCCACGGCCACGGACGGCCAGCCGGCGAACTGCACCGCAGGCCAGCCCTCGAACTGCAGGCGCACCTTGCGACCCTTCGACATCAGCGGCGCGTCCACGCCGCGCACCCACATCTCGACCACCAGTTCTTCGGTCTCGGGGATGAACTCGATCAGCGGGTCGCCCTGCTTGATCAGGTCGGCGCTGCCCGCGGCGTAAACCCGCAGCACCCAACCCGTACGGGGCGCCACCACGGTTTGGGTCTTCTGCCGGTCGTACTTGGTCAGCGCCTCGGTCAGTTCTTTCTCGGCCAGGGAGACCTTGCTCCGGGCTTCCTCTCGAGCGGATTTGGTCGACTCGAGCTTGGCCGCCAGATCGCTGCCGGTTTTGCCCATGCTGGCCATCTTGGCCAGCTCGGCGTTGCGCGCCTGCTCGACCTTGGCCTTTGACTCCTCCACCTTGGCGAAGGCGGAGAGGCTGTCGGCCTCGGCCTTCTGCAGGTTGAGCTCGCTGACCAGCTGCTCCTCGTAGAGCTTCCACTTGCGCTCACGGTCGAGGAACTTCTGCTCATAGTTTGCCTCTTGCCCCTGCATCTCCTGCTCGGCGGCACGGACCTTCTCGATGGCTCCCTTGAGCTCGTAGCTCGCCGTGGTCAGGGCCAGCTCGCGGGCCTCGACCAGGTGCTCGAGCTGGGAGTCGTAGTTCAGCACCTGCAGCCGAGCCGCGTCGAGTTTCTGCCGGGCGAACCCGGACTGCTGTTCCAGCCGCGACGAATACAGCGGGTCCTGGTCGGCCAGCTCCGCGAGCAGCTGACCCTCGCGGACGTACTGACCTTCGTGCACCTCGAGGCGCACGAGGCGCCCGGTCACCGGCGCCGGGATCACCTGGGTGCGGTCGATGGGGTTCATGGCGGTGACCCGCCCGGCCCCGGGCACGTTCTGCACCCAGGGCACGAAACTCAGCACGAAGGGCAACAGCACGACAACGAGGGTCAAGACCAGGCCCAGTCGACGAATGGCCCGAGGCTCGGGGACGGCCTCCAGGCAGGACATGGTGTGCTTGACAGGGTCCATCATGGTGCTCCTCCCCCGTCGCCAAAGTCGGGTTCTGCCGGCGCTTGGTGAGCGAGAACGGCTGGGGTCACCAGGCCGTCGCCGCGCAGGGTCAGCTGCTGTTTGCAGCGGGTCAACACATCGTCACGGCACGAGGCGACCACCAGGGTCCAGGTCGCGTCGGCGGCACTGAGCACGTCGAGCAGCTCGCCGCGCAGGGCCGGGTTGACCTCATCAAGAACGTCGTGGACAAGCAGCAGCCGCGGTTGGCTGGCCAGGGCTCGGGCGAGCAACAGGCGCCGCACCTGCCCACCGGACAGGGGCCAGCCGTAGGGTCCCAGGACGCTGTGCACAGCTTCGGGGAGGGCCGCCACCGTGTGGGCGAGCCCGACCATATCAAGCACCTGGCGCACCCGCTCGTCGTCGATGTCCTGGCGCCCCATGGCCACGTTGTCGCGCACGCTCGTCTGCAACACGTCCGAGAGCGGGCCAACGATGGCCACGTCGCCGCGGTACGACGACGGCGACACGTCACGGAGATCGCTGCCGTCCAGGCGCACCACACCGCTGGTCGGTCGGCGCAGTCCCCAGAGCAGGTCAAGCAGGACAGACTTGCCGCTGCCGCTCGGACCGGTCACGCCCACGCTGCCCCCCGCCGGCACATGGAAGGTGACGCCGCTGATCAGCTCGCGGCCCCCGTCAGGGCTCCAGCCCACGGCGCGCACGTCGAGGGCCATCCCCCCGAAGGCACGGACCACCTGGGCGGCCGGCGCCAGCTCGGGCTCAGGCTCCGTGGGCAGGTCCAGCAAGTGGCCCACCTTTTCGGTTGCAGCCATCAGGTCGTAGTAGCCTTCGAGGTGCTTGCCCAGCTTCGCCACCGAGTTCACCACCAGGGTCACGATCAGCTCGGCGGCCACCAGCTGGCCCAGGGTCAGGGCGCCCTGCATGACCAGCAGTCCGCCGATCACCAGCAGCACCACGCTGGCCACAACCTGCAGGCCGAGGACGCCGAGCACCTGGCCGAAGACAACCCGGTAATGGGCCCGGCGCTTGCCCACCCAGGCGTTCGCCAAGGCGTCGGCCCGGGCGGCCACCCATTGCTGAGAGTGACCAACTTTGAAGGCAGCGGGGTGCCGGGTGACCTCTTGCAGCAGGGCCACCATGGCGTACTTGGCCTTGCTCTCGCCGATGGCCGTGACCGTGCCCTTACGCAAGGGGCCGAGCACCAGTACGGCGATGACCACGATCAGCACCAAGTCGAAGGCCAGCAGCAGCGGGTGGTAGAACGCCAGCACCACCAGGCCCACGGTGACGCTGAGCAAGATCGAGAGCCCGTCGAGCAGCAGAAACGACCCGGTCTTCTGAATCGTCACCACGTCGAAGAAACGGTTGAGCATTTCGGGGCCGTTGCGGCCGTCCCAGGCGTGCTGGTCGACCCGGGGCAGCCGTGTGGCCATATCGGCCACCAGGCGCACGAAGAGGCGCCGCTGAAGCAGCTCGACGGTCCAGGTTTGCAGCGCCGTCAGCGTGGCCGCGAAGCCGAGCCCGAGGGACAGCAGGAACGCCACCACGAATAGAGGAGGCAGGGCCCCGCCCAGGGCGACAAAGTTCACCAGGGCCTGCACGGCCACCGGAGTGGCTAGCAACATCACGCCGATGGCGACGGAGAACGCCACCACAACGAGCACGTCCTTGCGGTCGGGTGCCAGCAGCGCCCAGAGTCGGGCGGCGGGGTGCGGCGCGGAGTCAGCGGCCCCCTGGCCAGAGGTAGAGCTCATGGGGCGAACAGCCAAAGTAGGCCGGGTGCAGAGGCAGCGGACACGTCAGGACTCCTGGACAAGGGATCGGGCCGGGCTAGCGCTCGGATCGTAGACGCCTTCGCCCGCCAGACCTCACCGGATGCATACCGATTCGAGAGAATCGTGTCGCGGAAAAAACCCAGCCCTTCGTGCATCGCAGCGGGAACAACTCTCCGCAGCGCCGAGGGAGCACCAGCTGACCTGCAAGTCGTGACCCAGAGAATCCTGCGCTGGTCGGACAAACATCACAGGTGGCACAAACCGCGCATTTTAGAAGCCCGACGAATCCAGCCGAGACGGCTCAGCGAACAGGTCAGCAGCGAGGGGATCACGTCCCCCCGCATGGAACACACGTCCCAACCCGGAACACGAACCATGAAGAACGTTGCCCTGATCACCGCCATCTCCTTCGCAGGATTGTCCTTCGCCGCCGCACCGAGTTTCGCTGCCGACGGCTGCGTCCCGACCAAGACCGCGGTGCGCGCCGAGAAGAACATCATCGAGACCGCCGTCGCGGCGGGAAACTTCAACACGCTCGCCGCAGCATTGAAAGCAGCCGAACTCGTCGACACGCTCCAGGGCGAAGGCCCCTTCACCGTGTTCGCACCCACCGACGAGGCCTTCGCAAAAATTCCTGCGAGGACCCTCGCAGGGCTGTTGAAGCCCGAGTCTCGGGGAACGCTCACGAACATCCTCACCTACCACGTCGTCTCCGGTCGGGTGAGCGCTGAGAGAGTGGTCAAGCTGACCAGCGCTGCTGCCGTCAACGGTCAGCGCCTCTCGGTTCGCGTCAGTGACGCGGGTGTCACCATCGGCGGGTCCAAGGTCGTGGTCACCGACATCGAGTGCAGCAACGGCATCATTCACGTGATCGACACGGTCATGATGCCCTCGACGATGAACATCGTGGAGACCGCGGTCGAAGCCGGAACCTTCAAGACCCTGGCCGCTGCCCTGGGCGCCGGCGGGCTTGCCGGTGTCTTGCAGACCGAGGGCCCGTTCACCGTCTTCGCCCCCACCGACGAGGCCTTCGCCGCGCTCCCCGAGGGCACGGTTGAGTCTCTGCTCCTGCCCGAGAACCTCGACAAGCTCGTGTCGATCCTCAAGTACCACGTCGTCTCGGGACGGGTCTACTCTGACCAACTCAAGAACGGCGGCGTCGATACGCTCCAGGGCTCCCATGTCCAGGTCGACCTCAACGACAACGGTGCGTTCATCAACAAGTCAAAGGTCATCGTCGCGGACATCGGCACCACCAACGGTGTCATCCACGTGATCGACAACGTGCTACTGCCCGAGTAGCACACACGCGGGCCCTCCCCCCGCTGAGCCCCGATCGCCGCGAGGTGGTCGGGGCTCTTTTTCGTTTGCACGCAGCTTCCAGAGCATCGATCCAGCGGGCCGTCAGCGTCGCCGCCATCAGGGCATGGCGATGCGTGTGATGCGAGCCGAGCGGAAGGGGAACAGCCAGATCTCGTCGCCACTCGGCGACAAGAACGGGTTCCAGCCGTGGCTCTTCGCCAAGGTCGTCAGCTGGCGCTCCCCCGTGTCCACATCCACGACCAGCAGGGCATCGCCATCCCGCACCACGAGGTGGCGGCCGTCGTAGGCGATGCGTGGGTAACTGCGGCGAGCCCCTGTGAGGGTGACGGTGCGACGGACGGAGCCATCCTGCTCGATGATCTGGACCCGGAGCAGTTCAGCATCGCCCTGCAAGACATGGTCTATGCATGCGACCGATCCATCTGCGGCTGCTCGCAGCGCATCGTTGACGCACGGCGCACGCTCGACGCGCGTCTGGACGCGCCCCTCGGCGTCCCGCAGCTCGAGGGCGTAGTTGATTAGCACCCAGTGACGGCCGCTGCCTGGCACGAAGGCCACCTCTGACGGGCGACCGGGAAAGAGGTTCGCCATGGACGACGCGGCGGCAGGGTCCTTGTCGATGGGTTTGGGCAGCGGTGACAGGACGTGGCCCGCGCCGTCGACCTCGGCCCGCTGGCGCTCGAACCAGTTCCAGAGCAAGACGTGGCCGTCCCCGCGTACCGCCAGTCCTTGCACGGAGACAACACTCTTGAAGGCGTTCGGTGGCAGTGGGACCACCCAGCGACGTGTGCCGGTCGCGGTGAACGAGTGCAGCAAGCTGGTGCCGCAGTCCAGCAGGTAGATGTTGCCCAGGGAGTCTACGAACTGGTCCTCCGGATCGATCTTCAGGAGTTCATGCGTGTCGGCCGGAGTGGGCTCGTCGTCCTCGGCCAGGTCGAACTGCACTTCGCCTAGGGTGGTCGGCTCGAAGGATGTCCCGTTGAGTGTCGTGGGCCAATCGTCGGTAGGTGTTGGCTGGGAGGAGCGCGTATCGTCGGTATTGCTCAGCCCCGAACTTGAATCGATGGTCGGCTCGACGATCGGATCGAGGGGCGTCCCGTCCGACAGGCGCATCCGCCACCAGCTTTCGTACCGGCGAGGAATCCCTGACTCCCCAACTGCCTCCTCCACAACGAGGAGCAGGGCCATGTCACGTTGGCGTTGGAGCAACACCCGCAGAGGCGTCGGCACTGGCTTCACATGCTGACGCCGAGAATAGGCCCGCGCGACTCGCATCTCTCCACGCACCGTGCCGTCCGGTGCGAGGACCGCGAACACGAGTTCACCGTCGGCCATTCGCACGCCCTCAGTGCAGGCCCAACCCGCCACGACACCGTCATCACCAACGCTGGCTTCCACGAATGTGAAGGGCTGCTCCCGGTCCCACACGGTCTCGCGATCTCGACGCAGGCGGTAATGAGCCGAGCCCGCGCCGTAGCGCGTGGTGGGGTCGACCTCGAGCACGTATGTCCCCGACGGCGACGTGTGCTGCGTCAGCTGAACGACCGAGTCCCAGGAAGAGTGTTGGGCCGTCAGGTTGGTGGGCAGCGCGAGCAGTGCGAGGAGGGCAGCCGGCCAGGAAGAGACGGAGAGCCAGGCGGCCAGGGTCAGCAAGTGCGCCACGGTCGCCACTGTCGTCGCTTTGACCGGGTTCCAGCGAGCTGGCAAGACGGACCGCCCGGCGATCGAAGCCGCTTCTACCATGGTGAGCTCTTCGGTGTGTCTCGCTGCTCGACCAGCGTGCCGACGTTCCTACAAACTCGATCCGAGCGGTCGAGCATGTGAAACACCGACGGTATCGAGCATCACACCGGACGGATTTTCCGGTAGGGACAGCTCGCCTTGGACGTAACGCTGTCCGTCAGACCAGGGGCCTGTCGTCGGTGCTGCGCACTCGCTCGTTGCGGCGCGCGACAACCACGCCTACCGGGAGGATCACGGACCAGGCCACGGCCAGGGCGGCGAGGGCCAGGGCAGGGGGCTGGATCAGCTCGAGGGCGCCGAGTCGCTCAGCGGCCAGGTATCCCGGAGGCCCTCCCAGGGCACCCAAGAGGGCTGCGAGGGGCAGGCGACCGCGCAACCAGGCCAGGGTGGTGTGAAACTGGACGCCGAAGAGCGGCCAGAGCGCAAGGATCCAGAGCGGCAGCGGGCCAAGGCGCGGCCCCGGGCCGGGGAAGACCAGCACACCACAGGCCACCTGGATCAGGTCGGCCGACACGCCGAGCAACGAGATCCAGAGCGACGTGCGGAGGTCGCGCACAGGCCGTGGGGCCACCGCCATGTGCACGGTCAGAGCGCCGAGCACGACGGCGGGTCCGAGCCAGGGCTGGTCCGTCGCCCCGCCCT
>JBLIMM010000210.1:0-8255 GCA_047638635.1 Pseudohongiellaceae bacterium
GCCCTGCTCTGAGGGTGTCCGGGCTCTTGCACCGACTCTTTCAGCCGGTAAAGTCCTCGACGGTTCTCAGGGTTTTTCGCCCTGGCCCCGTGCCCCGCGCCCCCGGCGCTGCACGGCCGATTCCGCACTCCCTGATTGTTGGGTTCCCATGAGCGACAAGAAGTATCACATCTACGGTGTGGGCAATGCCCTGGTCGATATCGAGATCGAGACCACGGACGAGCAGCTCACCGAGCTGAAGGTTGAGAAGGGTCTGATGACCTTGGTTGACGCTGACCGTCAACACACCTTGCTCGAGTACCTCACGGGCACTCAGCACAAGCTCGCCGGTGGTGGCTCGGCGGCCAACACGATCATGGCCTTGGCCCATCTCGGCGCTAACTGCTACTACTCGTGTCGCGTGGCCGACGACGAAAAGGGACAGTTCTTCGCCAGCGATATGCGCGAGGCGGGCGTTGAGACGAACGTCCACATCGACAAGGGCAACGACGGCGTCACCGGCACCTGCTTGGTGATGGTCACGCCCGATGCCGAGCGCACGATGAACACCAATCTGGGGATCAGCGCCGAGTTGAGCACGGATCAACTCATCGAGGACGAGCTGGCGGCGTCGGAGTACCTCTACATCGAGGGCTACTTGGTTAGCACGCCGAACTCCCTTGAAACGGCTATGAAAGCTCGGGAAATGGCTGCCAAGCATGGTGTGAAAGTGGCCATGACATTCAGCGATCCGGCCATGGTGCAGTTCTGCTGCGACGGCTTGCGCACGGTGCTCGGGGACGGCGTGGATGTGCTGCTCTGCAACGAGACCGAGGCCATGGGCTTTACCGGTTGCGACACCCTCGACGCTGCGGCCGAGAAGCTCAAAGAGAGCACACGTATTTTGGCCATTACCTGTGGCGCGGACGGTTCGCGCATCTGGGATGGCGAGCGTTGGCTGCAGATCGCCGCTCATCCGGTGAAGGCTGTGGACACCAACGGTGCTGGCGATCTTTTCGCCGGTGCGTTCTTGTACGGCCTGACCCACGGTCTC
The DNA here is from genome assembly GCA_047638635.1 of Pseudohongiellaceae bacterium. Taxonomy (GTDB): domain Bacteria; phylum Planctomycetota; class B15-G4; order B15-G4; family B15-G4; genus CAZIAK01. Next base: position 1,034 of record JBLIMM010000210.1, read on the forward strand.
GATTGCGAGACGTCTGCGCGCTTGGCCAGCCTGGGCGCCGCGACGTTGGTGACGCACTTCGGTGCCCGCCTGGGCCGCGAGGGACTCACCGCCGTCAAGCAGACCGTGTTGGGCTGACGGACCTGCCTGAAGAGTCTGGGTGCCAGCTGTGGTTTTCGCCGTGGTGTGAGCCGCGGGATTCCTCGGCGCCGAGACACTCCGGGCCTGCGGCCGTTTCGCGGCCAAGCACCGGGCTCCTTTCGCCACATCCTGGCGAGAGGGGCCCGCTTTCCCCGATTTCTTTGAACCCTTGAACCCTTGAACCCTTGAACCTTTGAACCTTTGAACCGTTGAACCGTTGAACCGTTGTTGAACCGGAGGTTTGAGCCGTTGACCCGTGAAAGGGTTGAGCCGTGGAAGCCTTGAGTTTCACTGCTGCGCTCATGTGGGATCACCGGCATCTGCTGGCGACCGGAGCGGCTGCTTTGGGAAAGCCCCCCTGTCTGCCCGGGGGCTCTTGGCCCAGGACTTTCGGCTCGGGGCCGCCAGGGGCAAACCGCTGAGCCAGTGCTCAGCCCGTCACCACTGCGCCGTAAAAGCTGTGCTTGACGTTATAGCCACACCCGTAGTACTACATGTGTAGCTATAGGCCGAGAGGGCCTTGTGGGAGCCAGCCATGTTTCAAATTACCGACCTTCAACTCGATATCCTGCGGGTGTTGTGGGAACAGGGAGAAGCCACCGTTGCCGAAGTGCACGGAGCCTTGCCCAGTCACCGCGACCTCGCCAGCTCTACCGTGGCTACCTTGCTGGCCAGGCTGGAGAAGCGCGAGCTGATCAGCCACCGCACCGACGGTAGGCGCCACGTCTACCGGGCTGTGATCAGCGAAGACCAGGTACGTCGGTCCGTTCTCGACACGGTCACCGAAGGGGTTTTCGGTGGGGACATCGCCGCCATAGTGAGTCACCTACTCGACGCCAGCTCGGTGCGCCCAGGTGACCTCGACCGTGTTCGTCAGTTGCTAGATGAGATGGAATCCAAAGGAGAGCAGAACCATGACGCCTGAGATGACAATCGACACAGTGGCCCTGGGCATCGCGGCATATTTGCTCACCTATCTGCTGCATAGCACACTTTTGTTGGGCGGCGTGTGGGCTGTGAAGCAGCTGGGATGGCTGCGGAGCGCAGCAGCGGAAGACTCTCTCTGGAAGGTTGCACTCGTCGGCGGCGTTGTCACGGCGACAGTTGTCACGGCCACCGGCTTAACGCCCTGGGGAGGACGGCTGACCCTGCGAGATGTCGATCCCCCGGCCCAGCTGTCCCAAGTTGCAATGGAGCCGCAAGAGCAGGCGTCGACATCGACCCTGCCGTTGCTGGCCGTGAACCTCCCGCGAAGCGCGGAGACCTTGCAAGAAAGGCGTGTTCTTCCTGTGAATGCAGTGAGTTCTAAGCGACACGCCTTGTCGAATGGAGCCCACAGCGCACTCAACAGCGAGGGGCCGAGGGGGCAAAAGAGTCAGCGGGGGGCGGCGCTTTCCTTTGTCCCTGCCACCACCGGCGGTGGCCTGCAGAGCGCTGTCCTGAAGGGCAACCCCGTCCCGTCTCACAAGGGGCAGGTTGCTAGTCCCACTGTACTCATGGTGGACCACAGCTCTGCTCGCCCAAGGGAGTCCGTGGCGTACATCCATGGGAACACCACCTTGGCCGGTACCGGGGCCAGCACCGGGGCCAGCACCGGGGCCAGCACCAGGGCCAGCACCAGGGCCAGCACCGGGGCCAGCAACGGGGCTAGCAACGGGGAGGTCCACGGGGCCATCAATGGGAGCAGCCACGCTGGCATGAACGCCGATATGAACGGGGATGCACCAGAGGTAGCTGCCCTTGATGTTTGGATCCCGGTTGGGATCCCCGTTGGGATCCCCGTTGGGATCCTCGGTGGAATAAGCGGGACGTTGCAGAACTTGCCTTGGGCTTTGATCGCCAGTGGTCTGTGGGCTGTGCTCATGGCTGTGGGCTTGCTCCGATCAGCGTTGTTGCGTCGACGGCTCAATCGGGTCTTGAGCGATCGCCGTGACGTGCTCGACCAAGGGCTGATCGAGTGCCTGGATCGTCTCAGCGATGAGGCAGGCCTGACACGGCGGGTGCGCTTGACTAGCAGCCCCTTCTTGAGCAGCCCTGTGGCCTTGAGCGCTCGGGAGATCTGTCTGCCACCTCAGGCACTGCACGAGCTGTCCCCCGAAGGCCAGGAGGCCATGCTGGCTCATGAGCTGGCTCACCTCGTGCGGCACGATCCCGCTTGGCTGGCGTTATGCCAAGTCATCGAAGCGACCTTCTTCATGCAACCGCTCAATCGTCTGGCGCGCCGCCGTTTGCAAGTGACCGCTGAGTTTCTGTGTGACGACTGGGCTGTGGCTACCACCGGGCGACGCGTGGCTTTTGCTCAGTGCCTCGCTCAGGTTGCCAGCTGGATTCACACTGGGCCTCGCAGGCCGCTGCTGCCCGCGGCTGTTCCGGGCATGGCTCAGAGCGATTCGGCCTTGTTGCAGAGAGTTCAACGCTTGGCCAGTGGCGCCCGGCAGCGAGTCCCGCACCGAGGGCTGCTAGGCCTCCTTTCGCTGGTGGTTCTTGGCGCCGTGTCCTGTGGTGTGCCGACGATCTCGGTTTCTGACGAGGACACGGTGTTTCAGCGCATCGTTGCCTCGATGACGGAAGCCTTCAGGAATCCCAGCCGCGTGGCCACGGTGCAGGAGAGCGTGGGACCGCATGTGACGGTCGCCCAAGTCGCCCAAGTGATGCAGGTCGGCGATCTACAGACCGAAGTCGCCGAGTCTGAAGAAGGCGCCGAGTCTGAAGAAGTCGCCGAGGCTGAAGAAGCCGCCGAGGCCGCCGAGAGTGATTCGGACGAGTCGATCGAGCTGCGCTACCAAGGGCACATTGCGCTGAATGTCTCGGGGACGGCCTTGAAGTCGCTCACCGTGGGCGAGCAGACGCTGCTGGTTCGTCAGCAGGGCACTCAGCTGCAGTTGGTCGACGAAGACACGCGTGCTGTGATGCTCGTGGATCGCCTGGAGTTGTCCGGCTCCGAGGGCAACATGGAGTTGGTCCTGATCTTGCCGCCTCAGGATTTCGAAGGAGTTCTGCGGCTGGGTCGGTCAGAGCGGCTAAACGCGCGTGGCTCCAGAATCGACGAGCGGAGTCGCCGGGAGTACCAGACTGCCCTGGGCCAGTTTGAGGCCACCAGAGAAAGAGCTGAGCGAGAATTCGCTCGTGAACTCGCTCATGCGGAACGGGATGCCGCGCAGGAGCAGGGTGAGCTGGAGAGGGAGTTCGAACATGAGCTGCGAGATGTTCAGCGAGAGTTCATGAGAGAGCAACAGTCCTCTCACCGCGAAGCCGCACGTTACCGCGACGAAATGCAGCGTGAGATCGACCGAGTCGCCAGAGACTGGACCGATGGCGACGAAGATTTGGCCGCCTGGGTGGCCGAGCTTGACCAGAACGCTGCAGAGCTAGACGAAGAGATCGCGGCCTGTCTTGAGGAGTTGAACGCCGAGGTCGAGCAAGAGATCGCTGACCTCGAGGCGGCATTCCTGGACGAGAGCAGTGGCTGGGAGACGGACTGGGAATGGGAGCTGGCCGAGGCCGAGCGTGAGTTCGAGGAGTCCATTGCCGAAGCTGAACTCGACTTTGAAGGCTTCATGAATGATCTGGAGCTGGAGTGGGAGGAACAGGCTCGGGACTGCGACCACGGGTGCGAGGTGGAATGCGAGCTGGGCTGCACTCACCCCGACGGCGAGATGAACTTCTTTGGTGATGAAATCGCTGAATGGGCCGAGCTGGAAACGGAATGGCCCGAGTTTGAAACTGAGTGGGCCGAGTTGAAATCGGAATGGCCCGAGGTGGAAACCGAATGGTCTGAGTTGGACTCATCCATCGAAGGCTGGGACTCTGACCTCTTCGGCGATTGCGACCCCGACTGCGATCAAAGCGTCGAACCGGGCTGCGACCAGAGCGTCGAGTCCGACAGCGAACGGAGCCTCGAGCCCGACTGCGACCTTTGCGATGACCCGTGTAACGCCGAGCCGGAAGACACGACGGTGGATGATGATGAGATTGTGTTCGTCGGGTTCCCGGCCCGGGAACTCCTCGCCGCGAGCTGATCGCCCAAGGCGGGGTGTCGCCAAAACTCACTGATTCTGCCCTTTGGGCGGCAAGAAGCGCGTTGCCTGCCATGCGTCCGCTTGGTACACCTCGCCTTCCGCCGCCCCTGGGATGAGGATCACCTCGGACCGTGCCGCCCCCTGCACCGATTGACGCCGACGAGGTCCACATCCTCGACGCAGGTCAGGCCCCGAAAGGGCGCTGGGGCTTGGGGCTCGTCTTGCTGGTATTGGGCGGAATGGCCGCTGCTGGTGCCTGGGTGGTGCTCGCCGATCCTTTTGCAGAGTCCACCAGTCGCCTGCCTCCGGCCCCTGCTGCCGACAACCTCTTGAGAGCAGCTTGGTCCTTCGAAGCTGGTCCTGAGACCTCTCCAGCAGAGTTCTGGACCACGCCCGTCGACGCACCCGCAGGCTTTGCGTTCGTCGCCGAGGCTGCCGTTTCCGGTGCCATGGGCGCCCAGGCTCAGCTCAGCGACGAGGGTTGGTGTCGCTGGGAAAGTCGTGACAGCTGGCGTGTGGACAATCGCGACAGGGTCGTCGAGTTGGCGGGGGAGGCTACTGGCCCTGGGCTACAGCTGCTACTGATCTTTGAGACGTTGGATGGAACTCGGCTAGAGACGGTGGTGGCCTCGGGAGCTGGAGCGCTCGTCGGCCGAGCCACAGCCCCGCCTGGCTTCCACAAGGTGCGCGTGGGCTTGGGCTGTGTCGGCCCTGGCAGCGTGGATGACCTCTCCTTGCGGATGGTGTCTGCAGAGAGTGATAACCGTGCAGGGAATGAAAACCACCGGGGTCAGGTCCGAGAGATTGGTGTCTTCGAGATCGTCATCGGTGATCCCCAAGGAGTGAGCCTGTTTAGAGGCCAAGACCTGGTGTTGCGGGTGGAGCCCTTAGCCCTCGCGGGCAGCGACGGGCGGAGCTTGCCTCCCTCTGCCGCGCAACTCCCCGGGCGGCAAGCACTGGCTTTTCCAGATGGCAGCTCTGTGGGACTGCGCACTGCGGTGCGAGAAGAAGCCCAGCGGCTGGTCTTGACCGAGCAGCTCACGGGACTGCCTGCCCAAACCAAACTGATCCGTCATGGCGTGGTCAGGGGGGCCCTTGCGGCTGCCCCTGTGGGCGTCCGTTCGTCTCGGGGCTACGAACGCTTCGTGGGTGACTTCCAGCGAAAGAACGTTCAGGCCCTGCTGCTGGGGCGCACCCAAGATCGTTTGGGCTTCACCGCCGATCAGCCCTTTGACATCAGTGTCACGCACCGAGCGGATGGCACCGTAGGCTTGATTATCGAGAGGGTTGCTAGCGGGGACGTGACCGAAGAAATTTCCATTCAGGCATCGTTTCACGAAGAACGGGTTCTGGCTGCAGGCTTGGCCGACGGGGCCCGCGATGCGGAACGTCAGGGCGAGTTAGGGCGGGCCTTGGCGCAGCTTGGACAGATCATCGAGGACTTCCCCTTCGACGAGGGGGTGCTGGCTCGCGCCCTTGCTGACCGGGCTCGACTCGGGGCGGCTGTGCAGAGCCAACTGGACAGGCTCCAGGCTGATCTCGAAGACGCGTTGTTCCTGGGCAGCGCACAACGGTGTGTAGAGTTGCGCGATGAAGCTTTGGCTCTCGCCGAGATCTACGCGGGTTCGTCTTTAAGTGAGAGGTTTGCTGAACAAGCTCGCGCAGTGGACACAGCTGGGGCACAGCTCATCGCCGAGTCGCAAGCTCGACTGAGACATCGTCTTCAGGCTCAGCTGCAGTCCTTTGAGGCCCACGGGGGTTATCCGGGGGTGAGCGCAGAGCTGATTGCCGAGTTGGCCCTGTCTCCTACAGTCGATGCTCCGTTGCCTAGCGAAGAGGGCGACTCGCCATGAGCGCTTCTGTGGTGGGCATCGACCTGGGCGGCAGCACTGCCCGTCTTGTAGAAGGCCGGCTCAAGGGTGGGGCCTTCGAGATTCACGTGGCTCGGGCAGTTCCGCTGAACGCCTTGGCCCAGGCCGTCGTCGATCTCGGGCTCAAGGGCAAACCCGCTGTGGTTGGCGTGACCGGGCGCGACATGATCTTGCGCACAACGCAGGTGCCCACGGTGCCCCCGTGGCAGCTCGACGAGTTGTTGTCGTACGAAGTGTCCGACATCGCTGAGCAGTCGGGGGACAAACTCGCAGCCGACTTTGAATTCCTCGGGGGCACGGCGTCTTTCAGCGACGATGACATGGTCCTGCTGGCCTTGGTGCGCAACAGTCTCATCGAGGAACGCCAGCGTGAGTTGGCCAGTGCCTCGTTGAAGACCCGATGTTTCACGCCGAATGCCGTGGCGCTCTACAACGCCGTGGTGGCCACGGACGGCGGTGACGGCACTGTGTTGGTGGCCAGCCTGCGTGGACGCAATACCGACATCGCCTTGATCCACGAAGGAGAGTTGCTCTTCGCCCGCAACCTCACCGGCGGCGGAGATACGTTCACGGACGCGCTGGCCGAAGCTTTTGGCATCGACCACGACCGCGCTGAGAAAGCGAAACTCTCCTTAGGACGTTTCGCTGCTCCGGGTGTGGCTCTGGAAGGGCAGGCTGCCAAGGTGGCTGAAGCCCTGTCGGGGGCGTTGCGGCAAGTGGTGGGCATGTTGTTGTCCACGGTGAATCTCTGTCGCACTCAGTTGAAGGCTCCCAACCTCGAGGTCAATCGCGTGCTCATTTGCGGGCCGGGGGCCGCGCTTCCTGGGATCGAAGAAGAGCTGACCCGCCAGCTGGGTCTGTCCGTAGAGTCCTTTGATCCCACAGAGGGCTACGTGGTGGGCACCGAGGTCGACTTCGAGGATGGCACGGGGAGCGACTTCGCTGTGGCGACCGGCCTGGCCATGATGGCCTCGCTCAAAGGCAGCTATCGCATCGAGATTCTCTCGGACGCTGCTGCACGGGCCCGGGAGTTCAGCACCAAGACCGTTTGGTTGGCGCTTTCGGGAGTCCTGCTGGCTGCCTATCTTGTGCTCTTCGGTTGGCTCTCCGCTGAGAGTTACGAAGGGGCTGCGGCGGACGCCAGTCGTTTGAGTCGCGAGAGTTCCTCACGGCGTTCTGCCCGAGACGAATACACGCGCAATGCTGACCGAG
>JBLIMM010000211.1:0-8235 GCA_047638635.1 Pseudohongiellaceae bacterium
GTGGGATCAACAGCGCCGCAGCACCAGGCGTCGTGGTGGCTGCCGAGGATGATCTCTTGTTCTGGTGCCTCGGTGCCACGCAGTGTGGCCAGGACATTCCAGGTGGGCATGATCTCCCGGCGTTGCTCTACAGCAAGACGCACGCGCAGTGCCGGACCGCCGGTGAGTCTGTAGCGAAAGGGTAGGCCTCCTTGCCATGGGTTCGGCACGGATTCGCCGGTCATCCGCGAGAGAATCTGCTCGGCAGCCAGCCAGCTCACGGGCTGCACGGGAATCTTCGGTAGGTCGAGCAGCTCTGGGTCCAGTCGCACGGCGTCGGCCGTGGCTTCTGCGAAGGGCGTGAGCGGGTCGCCAATCCAAGGGAGCGTGAGGACCGAGCCCCGCTGAATGTGGCTCGGGTGGGCGAATCCACCTTCGGGATAGCTGAGACCCTTACCCCAGCCCACGTCTTTGGGATCGGTGAAGATGATCAAGCCAGCGGCTCCCGCAGCCTCGGCGAACTTGGCCTTGTATCCGCGAAAGTTTCCGCCGTAGCGAGTCAGGACGATCCGTCCTTTGCAGGACACGCCTAGGTCGGCGAGACGCTCGAAGTCTTCCTTGCGGCCGTGGTTTGCATAGACCACTTCGGCGGTCACGTCGCCGCTGGCGCTGTAGGCGTTCCAGCCCATGTCGTGATCTTCGTGAGCGCTATAGGGGTCTTCCGCGAGAACGTCTTCGACCAGGGACAACTCGATCTGTTCGGGTGCGACGATAAAGAGCGAAGCGGACACGGGTTCAGCAAGCAGCGCGTGAAACTCGTGGCGCTCCACTTCGAGTCCCATGGCTGTGAACGACTCGACGAGAGCGTTGACGACGCGAGCGTCGCCCGGCGTCCCAGCTCGGTGGGGTGCGCTGGCGAGCATGTCGTGCCAGTCGGAGAGGCGCTGTGGGTTGACGGCGTCGAGGAATCGTTGCTCTGCTGAAGAGGCCGGACGCGGAGCGAAGGCCTCGGCAGATTTTGAGAAGCCGATGGCCGTTGAGTCTGCTGTCGCAGCACAACTGCTCAAGGTGAGGCTTGCTACCAAAGCGAGTGCCGTCGCTTGAACGGCGCGAGCTATCCACGACGTCGGGGTGCAGCGGTTTGCGCGGTCTTCGGAGTGTTGTGCAGCGGTGTTCACGGCGTCAGTCTCAGAGAGCGGTGTGTGCTTCGGGGCGGCGGGCGATGAAGGTGTGCGAGTCTAAGGTTGGCGGTCACGGTGGGGGTCGTAGCCAGACGCCGCAGTGTCGGTCATGAAAGCAAGGTCATCAGGTTTGGCAGCCAGGTCAGCGTGAGCACTAGCAGGGTGGCTGCCATGGCGCCGCCCAAGAGAACAACGAAGCCCACCTCGAACCCATGAAGTTTGGCCACGGTTTTCGCTGAGCAGCCGATGCGCATCAAGGTCGTCATCTCGTCGGCACGCATGCGTATGGACAGGGCCAGCACCAGGCCTACGAGCAGGGCGGTTGTTCCCACGAGCAAGGCCGCGACAGAGTCGAACAAGGTCTTGATGCGAAAGACGAAACCCATTAAGTCGCTGATGACGCTCTGGGGAGCCACGACTTGCCACTGCCCACCATTGTTGATGCGGCTGGTGAGCAGAGTGGCCGACTTGTGGTCGTGGGGCACGAGGATGAACGCCGTGAGCGGCAGGTTATCGAGGTCGCCGTGGCCGTGAAAGCTGGCGGCGTTCTCAGCGGTTACGCCGTTGTGCTCGATGAGCGCCGGGCTGACCATGACCAGCGAATCGGTGCGAGCCAGGAGCAAGGCTTCGTCTACATCTTGGCTCGCGTCGTCATGCCCGTGGAGCAGTCCTTCGAGGAGCGACGAGGTGGAGATGTCCACAAAGGCCACCCGATCGTCCGGGTCTCCGGTGGCAGCCAGCACGCCACAAACAGACAAGGCCAGGGAGGACGGACGGGCGATGTCGTAAACCTCCCGGGGGTCGCTGTACAGGGTGTCACCGGGAGAGAGTCCCCATGTCATGGCGAGTTCGGAGCCGAGCAGCACATCGCCGAGGGCCCTGGGTAGTGTTCCGTCGGCCGGGCGAAGCTCGCGAAAACCAAAGTACTCGAAGCCCACTCCCACGAGCGGCGCCCCCCGAGCGGTGAAGCGCTGATGCACTGGGATAGCCAGGGCTAAGCTGGCGTCAGTGAAGTCGCTGCCCGAGAGCGCGCTGGCGGCAGACAAGGGGACGCCCGCCAACTCGCTCTCTTGGAAGTACAGCGTGGAGAGGGTGAGGTCGAAGCGATTGCCGGGGGCGCCAGCAATCAGCGGTGTTTCCGTGGCGCGATGGGTGAGTTGCTGCTGATAGTCGTGGGTGACGATGGCAGCCGCGATAGGAAGGTAGAGCGCAAGTCCCAAGCAGCCGGACAGAATCGCCGTGCGTCCTCGGTGATAGGAAACGTGCCGCCAGGCCAGGAGCAACGGGCCGTTCACGCCGGCACCACCCGTCCATCTGCGGTGGTTTGGAGGACTCTATGGAACCGGGAGAGCAAGCTGTGATCGTGGGTGACTACAAGCAACGTGGCGCCGCTTGCAGCGACTTGATCCGTGAGCAGTTCGAGGGTGGTCTCGGTGGCGCGAGGGTCGAGGTTGCCGGTGGGCTCGTCCGCGATGACCAATCCAGGCTGTGTCACCAGTGCGCGGCAAATCGCGAGTCGTTGCCGCTCCCCTTGGGACAACCGCGCCGGTCGACGAGTCAACACATGGTCGATACCCATGGCAGCTGTGAGTTCGCGCGCCCGTGTTTCTGCCCCGTCATCGAGAAGCAGCTGAGACGAAACGTGGTACGGCAGCAGAATATTCTCGAACCCGGTGAGGTGTGCGAGCAGAGCAAACTGCTGAAAGACCATGCCGACCTTCGACACTCGCAAAGCTCGGCGCGTGCTGTCAGCTGCCCCCGAAAGCTGTTGCCCATCGAGCATCACCGTGCCTTGGTCAGGGACCAAGATGCCTGCCATCAAGTGAGCGAGGGTGGTCTTGCCTGACCCGCTGGGGCCGACGCAAGCGATTCGCTCGCCGCGATGCAGATCGAGCGCCTCTACGGAAAGCGCGAAGCCTCCGTCCCCGTAGGCAAAGCGCACGTTCTTGAGTGCGACCATTGGCTCGCCGTCTCGGGTCACAGGTCGCTTCCGGGTGGCAGCACGAACGTCTCAAATTCTGGGATGGGTGCGAGCTCTGGCGGACCTTGCGGGTCCGGCAGGGGAGATCCGCTCAGCCGTCTCTGCTCGGTGATCTGACTGCCAGCAATGCGCCATCCGTTAGCGCTCAGACTCACGGTGTACTGCGCGCGATACTCGTTGACTCGAGTGTGCGAGTGGCCCCAGTGGTGCACCACGCCATCCACTTGCCAGAGTGCGATGACGGTGAAGCCCGGGCGGTTATCGGGAGGCAAGGTGCCAATGGAAGCCAGCTGGGTTTCTATGAGACGCACGGCAGACACGCGGCTCACTGCGCCACCGTGTTCGGCCATGATCAGTCCACGGTAGATCTGATCGTAGAGCGTGGCCAGTAACTCGCCATCGACACTGCGGGCGAGAGCGTCGTACACGTCGCTCTCAGTGGTGTAGTCGAAGGCGCGGTAGATGTTGGCGTGCAGCGGCGCAAAGATCGCCAAGGCCTTGGCTTCGTCCGGCAGCCCGTCCTGGCCAAAGGGCAGCGGGATCACGGCCAACGGCCAGCTCAACCACGCGGCGACAAGAGTCGCCGGCAGACTCCAGCTGAGCGAGCGACGGCGTCTGTGGCCGCCTCGTGCGATCCATACCAGCAGCGCTATCAAGAGAGCGCCAGACACGAGATGGACCGCTGGGCGCTGGGGTTCTGCGCTGCTCGGCACGGCCTCAAAGCGGCTCTCCGCCTCAGCGCTACGATGCCAGGTGTAGCCGGGCTCCGCTTCACTGAACTGGATCAGCAACTCGTCGCCGGGCACGGCCAATCGCGCGGCCACGTTCATGCGCTGGCTCCCACCGGACGCTTCCCACTCTGCTTCAAATGGGTAGGCGCCCCAGGTGAGTTCGATGCGCTTCGGCGGGGCGAGAACCGGGTAATCCAGTACGAGGCGCGCCCGGGTGAGTGCTCGGGCGCCATCGTTGGGGAACAGCGGCAGCAGCTGTGGGTCGGCGTCCTCCACCTCAAACTCGACGGGCAGGGGGAGCACGAGAATGTCATCAATGGTGACGGAGTTGTGCTCGGCGAAAAAGTCCGCGAGCGTGTCACGCATCCCGTCGTACTCAAGGGGGTGCACGGCGTCGCGGCTTTCTCGGGGCACATCGACCACGCCGTCGATGAAGGCCAGATTGAGCACCAGCACCGCCCGCAAAGACTGCTCTCCCAATATGAAACGAAGATCTGCGTCTGGCCCATCTTTGGGGTGCAAAGCCGTTTCGTGGCTCAGGGCCAGTGGCGCCACGCACACCAATCCGAAGGCAAGGGTGCAGCAGCGCAGCAAGATGTGTGTGGCGGTGTGCAGGGCAACGCTCGTGGCGGGACGGAGACGGTGATCCTCGTGCGGAGGCTCTGGCATACCATGGCCCACCGCCGAGCGCCGCGCGAGAGCCTGATTCTCGCGATCGAATTCCCAGGACAGGATGACCGCTGATGTTCACTGCTATCGCCATGCCAGCCGTTGGCAAGACGTCTCGTTGGAAGTCTCCTCTCCCGTTGCTTAGCGGGTTGCTGGCATTGGTCGTGGGCGCGCCAGCGAACTTGGCCCAAACCGCCGAGCCTTTGCCCCTTCAAGGGGAGCTCGCCACGGCTCTCGCCGGCCTGGACGAAGACGTGCGCGTCTACAACGATCACGTGGTGACCTTGGCCAGTCCCTTTATGGAGGGGCGCGTGCCTGGCTCCCGAGGCATGGAGATCGCCACGGAGTACGTGGAGTTCTGGCTGCGCGATGCTGGCCTGCAGCCGCCGTTTCCCTCCACCGCTGACGAGCTGGGCTTGAGCTATCGGCAGCCCTTTGAGCTGGCTTCCATCCCTGAGCTGTTGAGTTTCGCCATGGTCATGCCAGGCGCTGCTCGCGAGCTGGTCCCCGGCACGGACTTCACCGCGTTGGCTTTGGGTGGCAGCGGAACTGTGACAGGGCCTCTCGCCTTTGTGGGTTACTCCATCGACAACGGACCGGACGGCTACGATAGCTTCGGCCCCGAGGACGACCTCACCGGGAAGATCGCGGTGATGCTGCGCTTCGAGCCCATGGACGAAAAGGGTCAGAGTCTCTGGACCGGTCGCGGACCTTGGTCGGGTCGGGCGAGCTTTGCCAACAAGTTTCGCGCAGTGAAGGCGCGCAACCCGGCCGCGGTAATCTTGATCAACACGCCCGGCGCGAGCGACTCGCGAGTGAGCGAGTTGCTTTCCGTGAGTGGCGGTGGCGGGCAGATCATCGACGGCCCCGTGCTGATGCTCAACGGTGACGCGGGCGCTGAGCTGATCGACTCTCTTGGCGGTGACTTCCCTTCGTTGATGGAGCTGCGAGAGGTCGCTGACTTTCGCGGTGGCGTGATTGACTTGGGTGTCGAGGTGACCGTCTCTGCTGATATCTCTCGTGAGCCGCTGATCGGAGAAAATGTCGGGGGCCTGCTGCCGGGCAAGGGCGACTTGGCCCAGGAACTCATCGTCATCGGTGCGCACCTGGATCACCTGGGCATGGGCTTGTTCGGCTCTCGCTCGGGCCCGGGCGAGCTGCATCCCGGTGCGGACGACAACGCCTCTGGCAGCTCGGCGGTGATCATGCTCGCTGAAGACATGGCAGCTGACTACGCAGCGCTGCCCGAGGGCTCCCATGCTCGCTCGGTCTTATTCCTGTGTTTCAGCGGCGAAGAGTCAGGACTGAACGGCGCTCGCGCCTACGTGAACAAGCCCATTCGGGCGCTGAAAGATCATGGGTTGATGATCAACTTCGACATGATCGGGCGCATCGTCAACAAGCGCCTCTCGGTCTCGGGGACCTCCACCGCTGTGGGCATGAAAGACTGGTTGGCGCCGTACTTCGCCGACTCGCCTTTAGAGATTGTGCAGCCAGCGAATATGTCGGGTGCTTCAGATCACTCCGCCTTTGTGGCTCAGGACGTGCCTGTGCTCTTCGGGATCATTGCTGACTTTCACGATGACTATCACACCCCCCGTGACGTGAGTTGGAAGATCAACCGGGTGGACGCGGTGCACACTATCAACCTGTTTCACGCCATCGGTATGGAGGCGGCCACGCGCCCCGAGCCCTTTGTGTTCTCAAGCCCCTCGGCGTTGAATCGCCTTGCGGGGGCGCTCTTGTCCAGCGAATCTAGTGCTCGGCAGGCACAGCCAGAAGTCCCAGAGCTCGGTGCTATCTCCGTGCGCATGGGAGTCGTTCCGGAGCAGCAGCAAGGAGAGCTGGGCGGCGTGCTGGTCGGCTCTGTTTCGGAAGGGACGTCGGCCCACGAAGCAGGAGTGCTCCCCGGAGATCGCTTCATGACCTGGAACGGCGAGCCCATCATGGGGGTCATGTCTTGGATGGGGCAGCTAGCGACTCACAAACCCGGGGACAAGGTACAAGTGGGCCTCACCCGTGAGAGCGAAACCCTGGTGCTGTGGGTCACCCTGAAAGCACGTCCAGCGCAGGGCGGCTGACCGTTTTCTTGGGTGTTCGCTTCGGGTTGAGAGTGAGAACTCGTGACGGTGACACACCGCATGCGCCCCGTTGCTGCTCCCTACGGGAGCGTGATTCTCAGCGGGCCCTGAGTGCTCTGCGGTAGGGGAATATCCGAGCTCTCACCGATCTTGATGTGGCTGTCACCTCCGTAAAACGGCATGAGGCCCACTCGCATGACCACGGGGCTGTCTGGGAATCGTGGCAGAGGTACGTCAGCCTCGCCGTTCTGGTCGGTGGTGGTTCTCGAGATGATCTGGCCGCCCATCCAACCCTGAATGACGAGGTGCGCTGCAGGTTCGCCGTCAGCCTCTGTCAGCACACATCGCAGCAGTCGATTGTCCCTCGTCAGTTCGACGTGCGCGGAGCCGCTCGATGCGCTGATCGACACGACCCGAGGCGTCAACAGCTCGTGCGACGGGGAGTGGATCATGTAGTCACCGGGGAGCAGGTGCTGCACGTTGATGCTCGGCTGAACGGGAGTCAGCTTTGCGGAGGTGACTTCTGTGGGCGATTGACCATGATGGAGGCGCTGCACCATGATGCGCACGGGGTAGTCGTCGGCTCCGCTGCGAACGCTCAGCTGCAGGGACGCCCGGGGCAGTTGCACCTTGTAGCGTTGCTGCTCACTAAGGATGTGGATGCGCCCGAGGACCACGTGGGCCTTATTGTGCAGCGTTCCGAAGACGGTGGTTTGCCCCGCCCAGTTCACAGCTCCCTGGAGGAGGCCCTTGCCGTTGGTGTGCAGCCATGCGGGCTTCACCGTGCGGCGTCGAGTGGTGTGATCGTTCCAGGAGACGGGCTTGGCTGAGGGCTCCAGCGATACGTCGGTGACGAGTCCTGAGGTACCGATCAAGGTGAGGTCGAGTGGGCGCCACGAAGAGATGTCCAAGTCGAAGTGACGCTTTCGCCCGGCGACCAAACCCACGGGACGGTCTACGAGCACCGTGCCTGCTCTGCGCACTGTGAGAGAAGTCATCCCGGGGGGCAATCCGGGCAGGGAGAAGCTCCCGTCTTCATCGATGGGCGTGACGTACTCTTGATCACTTTGCTCCCACGACGCACGGACGGTGAGCTCAGTGATGTCCTGGGGTACCTCGCCATCGACGAGCACTCGACCAGTGATCGTGGCCCCTCTGGTCAGCACGATGGTCATGGCTTTTCTGAGCACACGGGCGGGCAGTTGCTCCCCGAGGAAGCCTCTTCGGCGAACGTAGAGGTCGCCGGTTTGCGCAGCCATGCGAAAGCGCCCGTCCGTCCCGCTGAGTGCAATGTCTGAGTTTGCAGGAGGGCTGGGAAGAGGTCGCCGCAGGTCGTAGTCTCGGGGCCATGTGCTGTTGGGGAGAGGTTGCTTGGCTCTGCGCAGGGTGAGCCAAGCTCCGGCGATGGGCTGGCTGTTTTCGTCGACGACCCTGCCTGCGATCCAGCGAGGAGGGTGCAGTTGCATCGTGACGGCTCCCTCTCCGTCGGTGGCCCCCACGTGGATATCGACCGGGCCTGCGATCATGTCGTCGAGTTGGGCGCTGATCGTGTAGTTGCTGGGGTGCACGATGTCGAACATGCCCCGGCCGTGCTCATCGACATCGAGGGTCAG
>JBLIMM010000212.1:0-8215 GCA_047638635.1 Pseudohongiellaceae bacterium
TTCTGCTGGCTTTCGCTTTGTCGGCCGTGCTGTCTCCGTTCGACGAGCCCGACGCTCCCCAGTTGGTGCCCAGCCCAGCATCCATGTCTGTGAGCGCCGGTCGTTTCGATCTCACGGCGGCGACGGCCATTGCTTTCCAAGGGACGAGTACCGGGGCGAGGGACGTGGGGCGGCTCCTGGCGGAGGTCCTCGCGGGAGGGCTTGGCCGACCCCCCGGGCTGGAAGCAGCCGAGGGCCCAGAGGCCCAGCGGGACACGATCTTGCTGACCACTGTGGGGGCTGATCCCGAGCTAGGCCCAGAGGGTTACACCCTGGATGTGACCAGCGCGTCCATCGTGATTCGCGCGCCTGAGGTGGCTGGTCTGTTCCGCGGGACTCAGACTTTACGTCAGCTGCTGCCAGCGTCCTTTGAAAGCGCGTTGTCTTCTGGGGGCTCTATGAGCCAGGTGCCCTTGCCGCTGGTGAGCATCCGAGATGCGCCGCGCTACCCTTGGCGGGGCCTGCTGCTCGACTGCGGTCGGGAGTTCATGAGCGTGGAGTTCATCAAGCGCACGATCGACTTGTTGGCTTATCACCGCATGAATGTTCTCCACTGGCACCTTGTCGAAGACCAGGGCTGGCGCCTCGAAATCGATGCCTACCCTAAGCTCACCGAAGTCGGTGCCTGGCGAGGGCAGGGCGATGAGCGTACGGGAGGTTTCTACACCCAAGAGGACGTGCGCGAGATCGTGGCCTACGCGGCGCAGCGTCACATCACGGTGGTCCCTGAGATCGAGTTACCGGGCCATTGCGTGGCGGCCCTGGCGTCTTATCCCGAACTCGCTTGCAGCGATGTCCCCTTGGACGTGAGCACCGTGTGGGGCGTGCACGCAGATGTGTACTGCGCTGGCAAAGAAACCACCTTCGAATTTCTGACCGGCGTTCTCGAAGAGACCTTGGAGTTGTTTCCCTCTGAGTTCATTCACATAGGCGGGGACGAAGTGCCTAAGACCCGCTGGGAGCAGTGCCAGGACTGCCAGCGACGAATAGTTGAGCTTGGTTTGGCAGATGAAGAGGCCCTGCAGAACTGGTTCGTCGGTCGCATCGGTCAGTGGCTCAACGAGCGCGGCCGTCGGTTGGTGGGCTGGGATGAAATTTTGGAAGGCACGACCAAAGCCGCGGGCCGTGGAGCCTTTCAGGGCGACGACATTGCCGGCGACGCTGCAGCAGCCGACGGCGCTGTGGTTGCGGGCACTGAATGGAAAGCTGGGCTCCCTGATGGAGCGGTGGTGCAGTCGTGGCGGGGCATGTCTGGCGCCAAGGAGGCGGCGCGCCTCGGGCACGACGTGATCGCCTCGCCCACCAGTCATTGCTACCTCGACTACGCTCACGATGTGATCGACCTGGAGCGCATCTACTCATTCGAGCCGACGCCCCCCAACCTGAGCTACGAAGAGGCCGCTCACATCCTCGGGGCGGAGGGCAACATGTGGACCGAACACGCTCCCGAAGCCCTGGTCGACGGCATGGTCTGGCCTCGCCTTTGTGCTTTGGCTGAAGTCACTTGGACTCCGGCGGAGCAGCGCAGCTATTTCGATTTCTACGGGCGCATGCGCACTCACTACGAGCGGCTTGAGTCCCTCGGGGTGCAGTACTACGTGGCGCCGCCGACGATGATGCCCAGCGACCGAGTCTTTGAGGACTCGCTCGAGATTCGCTTCGGCAATCCCACCGGTCGAGGAGTGGTGCGTTTCACCCTGGACGGCAGCGAGCCGACCGCAGATTCAGAGGTCTTTCAAGATCTCCCGATTCTGTGGCGGGACACGGTGGTGCAGGCTGCGGTGTTCTTAGACGACGGGCGTCGCGGTCAGGTGGCCCGTTGGGAGTTTGAACGTCAAGCGCCGCGGGAGAGTCTCTTGCTGCTGAGCCCTTCGCCGGCTCTCGAGTACCGGGTCTACCGGGGCCGTTGGGAGCAGCTCCCAGACTTTGACGCCTTGGAACCCGTCGCCAGCGGTTTGTGCGAGGGGCCCTCGCTGTCGTTTGTCGGTCAGGGTGATGGCTTTGCCTTGGTCTTCGACGGGTATATCGCGATTCCTGAAGAAGGGGCATGGAGTTTTCATCTGTCCTCTGATGACGGCAGCCGCTTGTGGATTGGCGACGAGTTGATCGTGGATCACGACGGTTTGCATCGGGCGACGACCCGGGTCGGGCAGCGGCTGCTACGAGCGGGCTACCACCCCGTGCGTTTGGCCATGTTCAACGCTAGCGGCGAGGCGCAACTCTCGCTGCAATGGCAGGGGCCCGGGCAGCTAAAGCCGGAGTTGATTCCCCGTGGGGGCTGGCAAGTTTCCCAGCGCTGAGACTCGGCGCTGGCTGGTGCCGTCGGTGGGCGACGCCGAAGGTCGCCATGAATTGTTTTCGCTATGACCGCCTTTGGAGTCCACGTCATCACTGTTCCCTTCGCCGCTCTCTTTCACACGATCCCCGAAGTCCCCCAGGACTACGGGGGGGTGAATGTTCTCTCCCGGATGCTAGACGGCCTGGGGTTTCGCTACCGCTGGGCTACTGACGGATTGGTCGCTGAAGACCTGGCCTTTACTCCCGGGCAAGGCGCCATGACCTTGGGCGAGTTGATGTTGCACCTGCGTCAGTTGGTTTGCTGGGTGAGTGTCAATGTGCAGGCCAGTCGAGACGGACGAGAAGCTGTGGCTTGGAGTGACGCCTGCGCTCATTTACCGGAGGTTGGAAACGACGCCTCGGCCCTTTCGGGGCAAGTGTTGCTGAGCATCGCGACCTTGCGAGGAGACTTGCTTGCTATGGGCGACGCGGAGCTGCCGAAAGTGCGCCTGCTAGCGTCGAGTGGTCCCGACCATCGGCCTTTCTGGAACGCGATCAACGGCCCTTTGTCCGATTTCCTTACCCACGTGGGGCAAGTGAACGCTTGGCGGCGGATGATGGGCAAACCCGGCCCGCCCATCGACGTGTTTCGAGGTGAGCCCAAAGAATAGGGGTGACATCGCTGAGCGTGTGTTGTCTCCGTGTTCATGAGCGTCGGTTCGGAGGCTGACCGGCTGGTGTTTTCTTGAGGAGATATCGATGAAGCGAGTGAGAGATGCTGGGGGCAGCGGGGGTTCAGAAGCCAGCAAGGGAGGCCGAGGAGTTGTGGGGTTTGCCGCGGGTTTGCTGTGCGCTCTGGGGCTGCAGTTCATTCTCGATCTGGGCGAGAGCCCTACAGCAGCCTCCGCAGATGCTGGGGACGCAGGAAGCGCTGTGGCTTCTCGCGCTCTCGTAGAAGAACTTCGCGGTATTCGAGAGGTCCTGGAGACCGGAGGCGCTCTGGCTCTGCAACGGGGATCTCTCGCAAAGACCTCAGCGAAAACTGCAGCGCCGCAGCCGGCCGCGACGCGAGAGCGGCTCAGCCCCTGGTTCGAACAACTCGATCAACGCCTCGCAGAGTTGGTCGATCTCATCGTCCCCATGATGACCCACGCGCAGGCGTCTGGCTTCGCTCAAGGGGCAGAGACGCTGCCGGTCGTGGAGGCGTTTCTTGATGTGGAGTTGAATCGCCATAGCTTCATGGCTGAAGCGTTTCCGCCGGTGGATGACGAGGTCGCCACCGCGATCTATTCTCGACATCATGTGTTGTGGCGTGAGCAGCAAGTCCTCGATGCTTATGGCCCCCCGGAGGCCATCGAAGTGTCAGTGAGCGGTGAGCACTATTGGGCTTACGGCGAGGGCGACGATCAACTCGATTTTGTGATCTTCCACGGGCGGGTGATCCGCGTGGAGTGGTGAGCTTCTCAGGCCCGGCTGGCGAGGGCTTGCAGCTCAACTTGGCGCCGCTGCAAGGCTGCCGCGAAGGCGAACTGATTCTGGCAGCGGCCTAAGTTGTAGCCGGGTGGATTGCCAGCGAAGTACACATCGCCGTCCAGGTGGTCGGTCAGAAAACGCAGTCCTTGCTCGTAGCTCAGGATCACCCCTGCCATGGCGAGGTGTTCACGCTCGACCGCAGTCAGGCTGGGCCCTGCTTGTGCGAGATAGCCTGCGACCAGCCCGCCAAAGAGGGCGAGGTCTACGTCCACTTCCGTGGTGGTGCGGTCTCCTCCGGCAGAAGACGTGCTGGAGCGCACCATGTCGCCAAAGTCGTGCAGCGCCGAACCGGGCATGACGGTGTCCAAGTCGATGACGGTGAGCCCTGCTCCCGTGAGTTCATCGAAGAGCACGTTGGCTGGCTTGGCGTCGTTGTGCACGACGCGAGTTGGCAGCTGTGCCAAGCCTGGCAAGATGCGGGCGATGTGCCGATTCTCTGCGGCGAAGCGCAGCTCTGGAAGACTGCTCTCCCGGCGACCGTGGATGTCCCGTTGGGCGCTGAGCTGCAGAGCGTCGAAGCGCCGGTCGGTATCGTGAAAATGCGGGATCGTCAGTGACAGGGTTGCCCCGGAGTAATCGGCAAGATGCCGTTGAAACGCTCCGTAGGCATGGCCTACAGCGGCCGCCTGATCAGGGTTGTCCACGATGGTGCGGCTGATTGTGCCTTCGATGAAATGGAAGAGCCGCCAAGGTGCGTTGTGTGAGTAGACCAAGCCGTTTTCACTGCTGCGGCTGGGCACCAGAGTGAGGCAGCGCCTGTGTGTGTCCTCGCAACCCGCAGCATTGAGTTGCCGAGCGATGTGTTCGCTGACGGAGGCCAGGTTGCCCATGACTGCTTCTACGTCGGGAAAGACGTGGGTGTTCAATCGCTGCAGCAGATACGGCCGACGCGCGGTATGGTGTTCGACTTCGACGCGCCAGCTTTGGTGGATTAAGCCCCCGGGTTGGGGCCGTGCAGTGGCGATCTGGCCTTCGAGAGCGAACCCATCCAGAACACTCTGATGGTCTGGGGTGGTCAAACGACCAGCACTCCCTCGGCTGCAGTGAGCTCACCATAGAGGGCGCTGAGGCGCTGCGTGAGCGGCCCCGGTTGCCCGTCTCCGATGGTACGGCCGTCGATGGTTGTGACGGCGGCGAGCTCGCCCATGGTCCCCGTACAGAAGACCTCGTCGGCCCGGTACATCTCCGCCTGGGTGATGTCCCGCTCGCAGCTTTCGATTTGGTGGGTGGCGCAGAGTTGCAGCACGGTTGAGCGGGTCACGCCCTCGGGGCAAGCCACCAAACGACTGGTGGACAGGGCGCCGTCGCTGACCATGAACACATGGGTGGCGTTGGTCTCCGCCACGAAGCCTCGTTGGTCCAGCATCAGCGCGTCGTCGGCCCCTGCGGCGTTGGCTTCGATCTTGGCCAAGATCGACTGAATCAAGTTCGCCGAGTGGATCTTGGGGTCGAGGCAGTCGGGAGAGAAGCGCCGCACGGAGCTGCTGGCCAAGGTCAGCCCGCTGCGGTCGTAGACCGGCGCCTTGTACTCAGGGAGCACGATCAAAGTGGGACCGGAGCGGTTGAGCCGTGGGTCCATACCGGAGGTGATTTTGACCCCGCGGGTCAAGGTCAGTCGAATGTGGACCCCATCGGTCATCTGGTTGGCGGCCAGGGTGCGGCGCAGCTCGTGGATCACGTGCTCTGCGGAGGGGATCTCCGCGAAGGCCAGAGCGAGGGCTGAGTGCCGCAGACGGGTGAGGTGCTCGTGCAGCTTGAAGATGCGCCCGTTGTAGAGCCGCAACCCTTCCCAGACGGCGTCGCCCCCTTGCACTACCGAATCGAAGGGGGACACCCTGGCCTCGTCTCGGTGGCTCAGGGTTCCGGCGACGTTGACGATCAGCTGGCGATTGCGTTCGTCGAAGACCTGTTCCATGGCAGAAGCTCTTGGGCGGTGGGGAGGCACTACGTGGCGCGTTGCGACGAAGCCAAGCTCGTCGGCAACGGGGCCATGCTAGCTGGCCCGCAGCCGATGCTGAGCCAGTTGCTCGTAGAGTTCGTCGCACTGGCTACAAAGTTCCTCAAGGTGCTGGGGAAGTTCGGCGCTGTTTGTGCGCGGCGGCCCGAAGTGGGTCGACCGTTCGACGGAGGCATACCAGAAGGGGGCCCAGCAGCCGTCAGTGTCTCGGGGGCCTGTCTCCCAGGACAGCATGGCTGGGTCGAAGGGGATCTGCAGAGCACGGCACAGAGACTTCAACATGCCTTCGGGGTTGGCTAGCAGATCGTCGCTGTCGATGACGGCTGGCTGCGGTTCTTCGGCGAGATGCAGCGTCTCAAGCAGCTCGATTTGCTGGGGGAGGCCCGTGTCTTCAAGCGTGGGCTTTGGCCACACTGCCGCGAGGGAGCTGAGCATGGACCGGGGCCGTCGCAGCAGGAAGGCGTGGCTCAAGGAGGACAACCACTCTCTGCCGATGTGGGGCAGCAGGTGATGGGCCATATGCTTCTGATAGGACACTGCTCGTCCACCGGGCACGGGACCGATGAGTGCAGCCGCCACCGTGGGCCAGTGGGTCTCAGCCTGCTCAAGAATCGTTTCGGCCATGGGGTGAGCCTTACCCGTGGCTTGCAAGAAGTGCCCGTAAAGAGGCTCGTCGCAAACGACCGTATCGCTGCGGCTGCCAAACGAGCGCATCAAGGCTGTAGAGAGATTACGAGGCCCCGACCACATCGCAATGCGGACGGGGCCTGAGGCCATGGCTGAGCTGGAGATCCCGGCTTAGCCCTCGCGCACGTTGGCGTAAGTCCCCTCGACGTTCACTCCTGCAGCGCGACTCTCAAGCAGTGGCGCGCGACCGATGCCGAGCTTGGCGAAGAACTGCTTGCCCAAGTCGTAGAGCTTGAACTCGATGGGGAAGGCGTACTTCTGGTTCTTGAGGCGCCAAGTGGCCATAGACCTCAAGAAGCGATGGTAGACAGAGCTACCCTTGACCAGCCCGTCGAACCAGGGCACCAAGTAGGTGTAGCGGTGGTAGTCCCGGCGGATCATCGGGGGCAGGGACTCGTAAGTCTTGTTCTCGAACTTGTACTCCACCATGCCACCCCAAGTGTCGAAGCTCAGGGGCATCTCGTAACCGTTGGCTTCGGCTTGAGCGCCGCTCTCGGTGGCGGGCAGCGGCCGGTACAGCAGCACTTCGGAGGTGCAGTTGGGGTAGCGCGTCTTCATCTCGGCGGCGAGAGTCATGGTGGCTCGCATGGACGCTTCGGTTTCGTTGGGGAAACCGAGAATCCAGAAGAGGCCGATCTTGATGTCCCGCTCCCACATCTGGCGCATGGCCTTGTCGACGCTGCCTTCCTTGATGTACTTGCGGATATTCTCCTGCATCTCAGGGGTGGCTGACTCGGCACCGACCCACATCATGTGGCAGCCGGAGTCGCGCATCAGGTCGAGGGTCTCGTCCGGGTAGCGAACGATAGACTCGACTTCGATCGTGGCGTTCCAGGCCACGCCTACGTTGCGCTCGATGAGCTCCTTGCAGAAGGCGTGGACGCGCTTGGGGTTGACCCCAAAGTTGGCGTCTTGGAAGCGCACCACATCGAATCTGTGCAGCTTCTTCAACTCGACAATGCGGTCGACCAGTGTGATGGCATCGAGAGCCTTCCAGGCCCGGCCAGTGACCTGTGGCGAGCAGCAGAAGGTGCAGGCTTCGGGGCAGCCGTACGAGCTGAAGTACGAGATGGCCCGATAGGGCGCCTGCATGGAGAAGCCCGGTGGGTCCGGAAAACGGTAGCGCACCTTGGCCGTGCTGGCCTGGGCCTCTTGCACGTCGAGGTAGCTGTCCACGTCGATCAGATCGAACGCCGGTGCAGGCAGATCGTCGAGGGGCACCACGGCCCGCTTGCTGGTGTTGAACAGCTGGCCGTCCCGCCACAAGGCGAGTCCGGCGACGTCTTCGACGGGGGTGCCATCGCGGACGGCACAGAGCCACTCGGCGAATGTCTCTTCGCCCTGGCCAATGCACACGGCGTCGGCCAACCCACGTTGTAGGTACAGCTGCGGTGCCACCGAGGGGAACCAGCCCCCTTGGATCATGTGCATATCAGGGTAGCGCTCGCGGACCTGGGCAGCCACCGCAGCCCCGTCAGCCACTTGGTAGCCCACGATGCAGGTTGAGGCGAAGGCGAAAGCGTCTTGCAGTTCTTCCCAGAGCCGTTCCATGGGGTGCGGTTCGACCATCGAATCGATGATGACGAACTCGAATCCCTGGGCCCGAGCCGGGGGAATGATGTGCAGGAACTCCAGGGGCATCAGGTCAGCGCTGTAAGGCTGACCGAGCTTGGGGTCACCCCGCTCGGGGTAGTACATCACGATCTTGTCGGCCATGAAGTC
>JBLIMM010000213.1:0-8175 GCA_047638635.1 Pseudohongiellaceae bacterium
AACAGAGCTCCCCGTGACGGCAGTTCGGCCCACTGAGCGTTTCTGCACCTCGAAAAGCCGTCACCAGCCCCGTATCGTAACGGCCATCACCGTGGAGGCCTCTTTGGCATCTGCCGTCGAACAGTTCCTGACGACCCGACTTCAACTCTGAGCAGCACACCCAGCCTGTGGTCACACGCAAAATACCCTTCGACCTGAAGGTGTCCGAGAACCTCGAGGCCATCGCCATTTCGATCGCCATGGCGCTGGTGCTGAAGTTCTTTGTCATCGAGGCTTATCAGATCCCCACGGGCTCCATGCAGCCCACGATCTTGGGTGACCAGGAAGCTGGCATCAAAGACCGCATCTTCGCCGACAAGCTGGTCACCATGCTCCGGCCCCCCCGACGCTGGGAGGTGATGATCTTCAGATTCCCTCTCGATGAACGGCGGCTGTACGTCAAGCGCATCGTGGGCCTGCCCGGGGAAACGCTCACTGTTCAGGGTGGGGACATCTGGATTGACGGTGCGGTAGCCATCAAGCCCGACTCGGTCAACGAGTCTGTGCTCAAGACGGTCTTCCCCGCTTCGTCCGGGGGCATCGATATTGGCCGAGCGTTCCACTCCACCGGCGAGCAGCTAGTGGACATCTACGCCGACCGGGCTGAGTTCCCATCGGGGCAGTCGGGCACCATGCTCCTGCGCCGCGATGTGCTGGACCGTTACTTCGATGGCTATGACAGCGACTGGGGTATCAAGGCGTCTATCTCCGCGCAGAATGCAGTGCCCGATCTCGACTTGGCCTTGACGGCAATGCTCGAGCCAGGGACCCAGTCCCTTGAGCTGCGCTTCGTCAGCGAGTCTATGACCACCGCCTTCCTGCTGCCAGCCGATGGCAGCACCGAGAGCGCCCGGGTCGAACTCACGGCCAACAACGGCGAGCCCCTCCGTACGATCTACACAGATGGGCAGCGCACGTTGCCAGCAGGCGGCGAGGTCGAGATTGTCGCCCGCTCCGTCGACCGGCGCATCGTGCTTTGGGTCGACGGCGAGGAGTGGTTGCGCTTCGACGACCCCGAAGCCCCAGAGCACCCGAACAGGCCCGCTCGCAGCAAGGTCGAAGTGACCCTGGACGGCGGTGGCACAGTGAGCGACGTGGTCCTTCGGCGAGACATCTTCTATCTCCCGAACACAGCGCGCAGCGGGAGCTCCATGGCTCAATGGCAGATCCCCGAAGACTCGTACTTCGGCATGGGCGACAACACTCAGAATTCCTACGACAGCCGCAGCTGGCAAACGATCACCTACAACCTCACCGATGGCAGCGACGTCACCGGCTTTGATCTCGAAGTGACTGCGGGGTTCGGCCGTCCCATACCGCCGGACGCCAACCCGAAGCACCTGCGCAACGGCAGCGTGCTCTTCGCGGACGTACACGGCGACGAGTACACCCTCGCGAAAAAAGACATTGCTGGCCGCACAGAGCAGCCGGCTCCGTTCATTCATGAGCGCTATCTGCTGGGCAAGGCCATCATGGTCTTCTGGCCCATCTATGATCCGTTCCGCTGGAAGCTCATTCAGTGACCGCCCTGTTGGAGGTCGAGGGGCTGGTCAAGACCTACGGCGATCGCACGGTTGTGCGCGAAGTGGGCTTCTCAGTAGGACGGGGAGAGATCGTCGGCCTGCTGGGCCCTAACGGCGCTGGCAAGACCACGACCTTCCGTATGACCGTGGGCATGATCCAGCCAGACGCGGGCTCCGTGTCTCTCAGCGGCGAGGACATCACCTCCCTGCCCATGCACCAACGGGCGCGCTGCGGCATGGGCTACCTCAGCCAAGAGCCGTCCATCTTTCGGCATATGACTGTCGAGGAGAACATCCTCGCCGTGCTCGAAGCCCGAGGCGTGGGGCGAGCCGACCGTCGCGATCGCACCGACAAGCTCATTGATGAGTTCAGCATCGGGCACGTAGCAAAATCTCGCTCGGTTACTCTGTCGGGTGGCGAACGTCGACGGTTGGAGCTAGCACGCACGCTAGCGCTTGACCCCGAACTCATTCTTCTTGATGAACCGTTCTCTGGCGTCGACCCCATCGCCGTCGAGGACATCCAAGGGCTGCTGCTGCAGCTCAAACAACAGAACATTGGCATCCTCATTACTGATCATGCCGTGCGCGAAACACTGGGCACGACAGACCGGGCTTACATCATTTATGAGGGCGCAATTTTTCGGCATGGCGACGCCGAAACCCTTTCGAACGACCCCCAGGTACGGGCTGTTTACCTCGGCCAAGGTTTTGCTTTATCCGGCGCGACGCCGGAGCAGCCATTGGCAGGAGATCAACAGTCCCCCTGAAGCCACTGCGGTGGGAGAGGCCGCTTGAGCACTCAAGATAATCCGATAGCAAGCCCTGGCGAATGGACCAGCCTGCACCGTTCGGCGATTTTGATCGTCGATGACGACCCCGGTGTTCGCGACGTCGTCGCCCGTTGCTTGCAGCGAGAAGACTACCGCGTACTGGTGGCCTCTGGCTTGGCCGAGGCTCGTACTCAGCTCGACCAAGAAGACGTCATCATTGCCTTGGTGGACATCACTCTGTCCCACGGCGAGAGCGGTCTGCAACTCCTCGAAGAGCTGCGCCAGACCCGGCCCGACGTGGACGTGATCATGATGACCGCCCATTCGGACGTGACCTCGGCGGTCGACGCTCTGCAGAAGGGCGCCTACGACTACCTCTGCAAGCCCTTCCCCTTTCAGGTGCTGGCTGCGGCAGTGAAACGAGCCGTAGACCGCAATCGCTTCGCTGAGCGGGTGCAAATGCTCGACCAGCTCGATGCCCGGCGAGCTGCTGGCGAAGAACATCTGCAGCAATTCTTGATGTCCTTGGCTAGCGTCATTGATGCCAAGAGTCGCTTCACTGCGCAGCACAGCCGGCGGGTCTCCGGGCTCAGCCGCTTGTTGGCCGAAGCCCTGGGAATGTCCTCCGATCATTGCGATCTCATTGCACTCGGTGGGCGCCTCCACGACATCGGCAAGATCGGTACGCCGGATGCCATCCTCGACAAGGCTGGCCCCCTGACCGCCGCCGAGTTTGATGTGATCAAGGAGCACCCGGCGCTGGGCGACGAGCTCATCGCCCCCATCAAAGATCTCGCCGTGCTACGGCCTATGATCCGCTGGCACCACGAGTCCCTGGACGGCAAGGGCTACCCCGATCATCTGCCGGGGCACAAAGTTCCCACCGAAGCCTGGGTGGTCAAGACCGCTGATTACTGGGAAGCCATCACGTCCCAGCGGCCCTACCGCGAGCCCATGCCCCTGGGCAAAGCCGTGCGAGTCTTGCGCGGCGAGAGCGGCACACGGATTCCTGCTCACATCGTCGAGACCTTCATCGAGGTGATCCAAGGCCATCCCCTGGCGGTGGCGCCGAGCGCTCCCACCGCAAGCCCACCAGCGACCATCGACCTCGCTCGATCGGTCAAAGTGATCCGTCGCAATGCGGCACGAGTGGCCTCTTTCGAAGTGGGCTTGCAACAGCCCGACCCAGACCAAGAGATGAGTGCAGGGGCAGACGGAACCGAGCAGTAAGCAGACCCTCTAGTCAGGTTGACCTTAAGACCCGGGATCGCCATAGTGCGGGGCTGGACTGAGCGCTAAAAAGAGCGCTACTTAATGGCTGTACGCCCCGCCCCGAGTCCCGCCCATGAACATTGTCGTCTGCATCAAACGTGTCCCCGCCACCGACAGCCGTATCAAGCCCGCTGACGGTGGACAATCCATCGACAGCAGCCAGGTCGAGTGGATCATCAGCCCCTACGACGAGATCGCCATGGAGGCGGCCCTGCAGCTGAAAGAAGCGGCAGGAGAGGGCGAAGTGACCGTGATGACCTTGGGCCCTGCGGCGTCCACGAAAGAGCTGCGCACCTGCTTGGCCATGGGAGCGGACAAGGCCGTCTTGCTCACGGATGCAGAGGCTGCCAGCCGAGATGCCACCTCGACCGCCACCGCCCTGGCCACTGCCATTGGCGCGCTGAGCCCCGATTTGGTGCTGTGCGGGTGCAGGGCCATCGATCGCGACCAAGGCCAAGTGGGCCTGCTCCTGGCCGCACAGCTCGACATGCCCTGCGCCACCGAGATTCGCAAACTTGAGCTGGTCGACGGCAAGGCAGTGATCGAGCGCCCCGGCGACAACGGCACCACCGAAACCTGGGAGCTGACGACTCCCGCCGTGCTCACTTGCGCCAAGGGCCTCAACGAGCCCCGCTATGCCTCACTCAAGGGCATCATGAAGGCCAAGAAGAAGCCCATCGATCAGCAAGACGTCGACCCGGGAAACGGCAGTCTCGCCGTGCTCAGCCTGGAGCTGCCCGCACCCCGTCGCGAAGGTCAGATCGTCGGTAACGGTCCCGAGGCAGTGGGCGAGTTGGTTCGTCTGCTCCGCGAAGAAGCCAAGGTTCTCTGAACACCCCCCCAAGCGCCGGAGCTCACCCAGAGCCCGGCAGCGCATCACCCAAGGAGCCGATTCGTGGCTGGTGAAATTCTCGTCTTCATTGAACAAACATCAGGCGCCGTCAAGCGCCCGTCCCTTGAGTCTCTGACCGCTGGCGCACAGCTGGCAGCCTCCAGAGGCACCACAGCTGTGGCTGTCGCCGTGGCCGCCGGAGCCAGCGATGCTGCTGCGGAGCTGGGCAAGTATGGCGCCGCCTCCGTCGTCTCCCTCGAGGTGGACGCAAACGACCCCACAGCCCTGAGCGCTGCTCTTGCTGGCTTGGTCACTGGGACCTCGCCCGCGGCATTGCTCATGGCTCACACTGCGGTCGGCAAGAACATCGGTCCCCGCGTGGCCGGCGCCCTGTCCCTGCCCATGGTCTCTGACTGCATCCAGATCAGTGACGATGGCGGCTCGCTGGTGGCACGCCGCCCGGTGTACGCCGGCAAGGCCCTGGTTTCCGTGACCAGCAGCGCCTCGACGCTCATCGCTAGCATGCGACCCAACGCGGTCATGGCTACCGAGGCTCCCAGTGCAGGAGCCCTGTCTGCAGGGACCGTCGTTGCCCCCACCAAGGGCCTGGGCGCCGTGCTCAAGGACATCGTCACAGCCGCTTCCGAGAAGCTCGAGCTCACCGAAGCTGGTGCCGTGGTCTCCGGTGGCCGTGGTCTCAAAGACGCTGACGCCTTCGGCATGATCGAAGAACTCGCCTCCGCCTTGGGTGCCGCCGTGGGCGCCTCCCGAGCCGTGGTCGACGCAGGCTGGCGTCCTCACTCCGAGCAGGTGGGACAGACCGGCAAGACGGTTTCTCCCCAGCTGTATATTGCCGTGGCCATCTCTGGCGCCATTCAGCACTTGGCTGGCATGCGCACGAGTAACTTCATCGTGGCCATCAACAAGGACGCCGAAGCGCCGATTTTCGGAGTGGCCGATTACGGCATCGTGGGTGACGCCTTCGTCGTGGTCCCAGAGCTCACCAAGGCGGTCACCGCGCTCTTGGCCCAGGGCTGAGAGCCAGACCGACAGTGCCAGAAAAGTTGGCCTGTCTCCTTGGGGACACGATCCGAACACCCATCGGCGAACCCAGGTCGCTAGGCTGGCGGCCTATGCCCATTGCCTTCGCCTGCCTTCTCGTCCTGTCTTTACCGTTGGGCCTTGCTTGCCACAGCAAGCCACCCACTCCAGCAATGGACCAGCTCCCGGGGCAACTGGCTTTGCCCGGGGAGACCAACTCCCCAGTGGCGTCTGCCGAGCCGCGCCCAGTAGCCCCCAACGCACTGGCTCATGACGCTCTCGCAAGCCGCTTCCCTGGGAGTGAGAGCGAAGATCTGAGCGACCCTCTGGTCCAGGTCAGGCTGCTCTCGCTGGGTACCGTGATCACCCGCGGATCCGAAACCACCGTCGCACTGCAGCTCACCATCGCTCCGGGATGGCATGTCTACTGGCCCGGGGCCAACGACACGGGATTGCCCCTCAGCGTGACCTGGGATGTGCCCCAGGGCGTTGATATCAGCCCACTCTTCTGGCCCGCCCCCACTCGCTACAGCACGCCAGACGGGTTTCTCGACCATGTGTTCTTTGATGAGCTGACGTTGCTGGCCACCGTCGCGGCAGCAGAAGACTTTGAGGCCAACGAGTTCACCATGACTGCCCAGCTGGACTGGCTGGTTTGCGAAGAGGCTTGCTTGCCCGGCGACGCCAGCGTGAGCATCACTCTGCCCGTGGTAGCCGCGACTGCAAACGAGCCCGCAACTCTAGGCACCACGAAGCACGCCGCGGCGCTGATCCAAGCAGCCCGAGCTGCCCTGCCAGGCAGTCCTCCCGCAGCACTCTCGGTGCGTTGGCAAGGGGATGAAATACAGCTCACTGTTCCCGGCGCGCAACGCCTGGCCTTCTATCCTCAGGTCAGCTCGTTAGCCCTGGCCGAGCTGCTGACCCGGGGCGACTCTCCTGGGGACGAGCTGCAGCTCCTGCGAGATCGCGGTTTTACCGGGGGCACCAGGCTGCAAGGCCTCCTGGCCGTGTGGGACAACTCGACAGCGTCACCGCATTTTTCACAACTCGACATCGCCCCTCCCGATGTCGCCCTGCCCAAGGGCAACTGACTCAACGACACATAAGACTGACTCGTCACACTCCCCGAGAGAAGTTATGAAAAACCCGATCATTCATGTCCTTGGCTGCACTGCGATCCTGCTGGCGTCCGGTTGCAAAGGGTCCCTTCAAGAAGAGGCACCGGCCTCGGTCGAAGTGAGCGAGATGGCCGGCGTGAGCATCCCCGATGGCGCCGTCATGGCCGCCGACTTCACCCTCACCGACACCGACGGGCAAGAGCACCAACTCTTCGAGTACCTCGATGCGGACAAGACCGTCGTCCTTGAGTGGTTCAACCCCCAGTGTCCCGTGAGCCGCCGCTACCACAGCCCCGAGCGGGTCATGGCCGCAGCCCACGACGAGATCGCCGGGGACGACATCGTCTGGCTGGCGATCAACTCCGGCGCCGAGGGTAACCAAGGCCATGGCCTTGACGTGAACCGCCAAGCCATCAGCGACTGGGCCATCTCGTACCCGGTGCTCATCGACGAGAGTGGAACCGTGGGACATGCCTTCGGAGCCAAGACCACCCCACACATGTTCGTCATCCGCCCGGACCGGGTCATCGCCTACGACGGCGCGATCGACGATTCGGCGGGCCAGGGTGCTGGTAACGAAAACCTCGTGGTCTCCGCAGTGTCTGCCTGCCGTATGGGCGAGATGCCCGCGAACAGTCGCAACCGGGCCTTTGGCTGCAGCGTGAAGTACTGAGCAGTGCTTGAGTGAGGTGCTGCGCTGACACCAGCCCGCCGGGGCACCACGCAGCACCTCACAGACAGAGCTCACCGCGAACGGCCTGCTTCGAGAGTGCCGCCGCTAGCGAGAGCTACGTCGAGAGTGCTCAAGCAGCTTGGCGTACTTCAGAAAGACGTAGAACGCCCCAAAGCTACAGAGCACAAAGCCCCGCCAGCCGTCCAGGAAACCTCGCTGTAGCAAGTACATCCGCAAGAAACGGCCCGGAGGCCGGAGCACTAATTTGCTCAGCGAACCTTGCTCACCCCGAGCGTGTCGGTCACGTGCCATGGTGTCGGTGTAGCGGCCGATCCGTGCGAAATGATCAGCTAAGTCGCGGTAGGGCTGATGGTTGAGCCGGCCGGGAAGGTCTCCCGAGGGGCCCTCCAGTTCGAGCCTGTCGTGAGGGTTCTCCCCTGCCCAGCGAGCCTGGCCACGACGGACTAAACGCAGACGCCACTGGGGTGACCAACCGCAGTGATCTATCCACGAGCCCAAGTACTCGTTGCGCCTGTTGAGGCGGTAGCCTGCTGGGCCCTCGTCTGAGGTGTCGGCAAGGACCCGCGCGAGGGCCTGTTTCAGGTCGTCGTCGAGCCACTCGTCCGCGTCGATGTTGAGCACCCAACGGCCTTTGGCTAACTCGAGCGCCATTTGTTTCTGACGCACATGGCCCAAGAACTCTTGGCTGTGAAACTCGGCGCCCGCCTCTTCTGCGATCTTCTGAGTGCTATCGGTGCTCAAAGAGTCGAGCACGATGACCTGGTCGGCCAAGCCTGCTAGAGACGCCAAACACCGAGGAAGGTTGTGCTCCTCGTTCAGTGTGGTGATGGCGACGGAAAGCTGCACGGGCTCACTCAGTGCCGGAAGTGCCGGGCGCCCGTGT
>JBLIMM010000214.1:0-8152 GCA_047638635.1 Pseudohongiellaceae bacterium
ACGACGACGATGACCTGCCATCGGCGCACCTGCTCGTGTCGGGTCGCTGGGATCGACAGACTGGCGCCCTCACCATGGAGCCCCTGCTAGAAGTGCTGGCAAACAAGGGCAGCCGCGCCGCGCTCCCGGAACAAGCTGACATCGTTCTGCGGGGACTCGTCAACGGAAACGTCGTGTCCGAGTTTGCCCTCAGCGCTCGATCAAGCGGCGACGATGGCGGTTGCGCCACCGCCGACGCAGACAAAGACAGCGACCTTCCCGTGAGCCCGGTCACACACTTCTCAGTACTCATCCCCGCTCGTGGTCTCAACGGCCAAGCCATCGAAAGCCTCTCCGTTGTAGGCACCGCAGCTCAGCCACTCACTACCCTCACCCTGATCGCTAGTGACAACGCTCCGGTCGTCACGGCTCTGTCGCCCGGCGTTGATGCCATCACTGGGCAGCATGTTCAGCTCAGCTGGGAAGCCAGCGATGTCGACGGCGACGAGCTCCACACCACGGTGCGTTACGTCCCCAACGGGGGCGATCAAATCGTACCTCTCGTGACCCACAGCACGGGCAACACGCTCGCCGTTGACCTGGCGGGCTTGCCCCACTTCGTCTCCGGACAAGGTTACTTCGAGCTGCTGGTCAGTGATGGTTTTCACACGACGCGCGCACGCACCGCCACGCTCAACGGCCCCGGTGCTTACGCAGCAGCCGGGGGCGCAGCACCCTTTGTGGAGATTTACCACCCGGACGACCAAAAGAGCTTCCGCAAGAGCAGCGGCGTCATCCTGCATAGCTCTGGCTGGGACCTGGAAGACGACGCGCTCACAGGCTCGTCGATTCAGTGGGACTCAGATGTCGACGGCAACATCGGCAGCGGCCGGCGCTTCATCACCAGCGAGCTGAGTGTGGGCGTACATCAGATTACGGTGACCGCCACCGACTCTGGTGGACAACCCACCACGCGTACCCACACTGTGACCATCACCGATCGGGACTTGCCTGACCTGAGCGGCGACGTCTGCGCCATCGACTTGGGCTTTGGCGGTCCGGGCAACGCCTCGGTCACTCTCTGCGGCGAAGATCTCACCACCGGAGGCAGCGCCGACCTCGAACTCGTTGGCGCTCCCGCCAGCACGACGGCCTTCATGATCTTGGGCTTGATCAATGGTCCTGTGTCCCTCAAGGGAGGCACCTTGGTGCCCTTCCCCTGGGTCAGCCTGAGTTCCTTGCCGACCAATGCTCAGGGTGAGATCTCGATCCCCAACGTGACCGGCAGCGGCTCTGCGTTCACGGCGTTCTTGCAGTTCGTCATCGTGGACGGCAGCCAGCAGCAGGGCTTCGGCTTCAGCAACGCTCTCCAAGTGGAGTTCTAGCAGCCCAACAGGGCGGAAGTGGTCGGAGAGTTCAGCCTCCGACCGCTTCCGACTGCCCCCCCAAAGCTCTCTTTGAGACAGGCCAAGAGTGCCGGGCCATCCCCGTCACACCAGGCGTTGCTCCGACGAAACTCAAAGCCCCGACGGATTGGACTGCCATCCTCCCGTCTCGTCTGTAGGATGTGCGCCCATGGCACGCTGCAAACAATGCGACAAAGGTGGTTTCTTCAAGAAGGTCGACAACGAAGGGCTCTGCAAGACTTGCGAGCCCACGGTGGCACCGGACATCGAGAAACACAGCAACATCATCTACGAGACCATGCACCTCTACGAACGAGGGCGAAGCTTCGAGGACAAACTCTCCGCCCTCGATGCCTTGCTGGCTAGCGCCAAGCACCTCCAGCAGTACGAAGCCAAAGGCATCGGTACGTGCAACCCACCGCCGACTCCGGTGATCGAGGAATACAGCGGCTTCCATACTGAGCTGCTGAAGACTCGCGAAGGCTAGGTTCCCGGCTGGGCTCCCTGCCAACGCAGAGGATCCCACAGAATCGTCCCTTTCTAGCGCCCGCTTACGGCATGAACTCCGTCCCCCCTTTTACAGTCTCGCTGTATCTTCGAGACTGTTCACCAAAGGGAAGATGGAGGCGGTCAACGATGTCGAGTGCTTACCGTAGGAACGTTTTTCCAGCGAAAGGCCACTGGGCCGGCCAAGCCGCATGCGCCGTGTTGGCGCTGCTCCTCGCCGCTTGTGGTGGAGCAGGGGGAACGGGCTCCTCGTCAGCAAGCGGAGCCCCAGCGTCGCCGTCTGGCAGCGCTACTCCAACGAGTGATTTCTCGCTGGTCTCTGCCCCTATCGCCCGGCTGATCTTAGGCGCAGATGGTCTGCCAGACCCCGTCACGCCCTTGGTGAACCCCGCTTCTGTGGTGAGCTTCCATCCCCAGAGCGGCGCAATGCTGCCTGGATTCCCGGCTCCCTTCGGGCAGGGCCACGATCTCCACGAGCTGGCGCCCATCGACTTCGCCCAACTCAACGACCCACTCACGCCCTCGATTCCCTTGGTGCCCGCAACGGCGCCCTCGTGCTCACTTTTAGCCGGCCCCTCGCAACATCGTCCTTCGAAAAAGCCGGTGCCGTCTCGATCGTCGACGCCTTCGCAGTCCCCCAAGACTCTCTCGCACTAATCGACCCCACGAATCCTCGGCGGCTGATTCTCACAGGAGTGACGAGTAGCTCCCCCGGATGGCCCGCGAGCCCCTTGGTCTTCGACACCATGGGCTCTGTGGTTCAGGACCTCTCCGGGCAGCTGTCCGTGGTCATGTCCCACGAGCTCGCCGACGAGAACGGGTAGCCGCATATGTCCTCAGAGAACCAACCCGGGAGCGCACTCACGCCGTTGCGTTTTCAGACCGGCAACGCACGTCTCGATGCCATGGGTGCACTGCTTAGCTCCCAGAACGGGCAGCAGCCCCCGAGCTTCAACGGCTTCCTGCCAGACCACGAAGCCCCACGAATCGTGCGCACTGTGCAGTTTGCTGGGGTGGTCACCGAGCTCTCGAGCGACTCCATCGGGGACAACAGCCAGGACGTCTTACCCAGTAGCGCTGCAAACGGCAGACGGGGCGAATGGGCCGGAGCTCAACTTGCCATGACCTCGCAAAGGGTCGGCGCGGCTGCCCTCGTCACTCGCTAGGAAGTCAGCGGCAGCAGAGACGACGGCCACCTCGCCACCTTCGAGCTGAACACGGCCAAGCCCCTCGCCCCCTCCGGGCTCTCGGCGACACCTACGTGCTGAGCCGTCTCGAGTTCTTCGAACCACTCCCCGGTCCGCTGCCCTCAGATCAGCAACTCCTCGCTGCGATCACCGTCGCCCCATCGCCCCATCGCCCCATCCCCGAGATCCGTTTGATCCGCAAGATGCCTTCAACAGCGACCTGCGCGACTTCGTTGAAGTGCTCGATGTCTCGGGGACGCCGCGCACAGATCTCTGGGATCCAGCGACCCACACGTTTTCGGAGCTGCCGCCCCAATCGTCATTGCGGCTGACCTTTAGCGAGCCCATGGAACCCAGCAGTTTTGCGGCCTACGAGAGCTTCGCTGTGTCCGACGGCACGCTCCACAAGAGCGATGCAGGGTTTGACGCCATGCGCGTCGGTCGCGTTGTGCTCTCCAACCACGCACGATGGGCCACGTTCGAGCCAGTTCTTGAAGACCAAGTCGATCCGGCAGCCACGCGCTTCATTGGCTTCGGTGGCACCGCCGCTCAACACCGCTTGGTGCTACGCACACGCCCCCCAGAACAGGCACTCGCTGCTCTAGGGAAAACGACGACTGGCAGCGGCGCCGCGGCGCTCTTCGAGCTGAACAAAACAGGCGTCGTCGGCATCACCGATCTGGGTGGCCGGGGCCTCGGACTCCCCGCAGCCATGATCGATCCCCGAGCAGCGGCGCACTCTCAAGCTCTGCGTGGCTTCTCGTCCCACGGGGCTTTCCCCCCTGCGGTGGACTTCTCCGCGCACTTCGAAACCCTGCCCACGGACGACCCTGACTATGGCGTGGTCGTGCACCGCTTCATGGGCCAAGCCAACGCGGGGGCCATGTCCTACCCCGGCGCCGCAGCCCACGATACCGTGACGACGGGCGTCGAATATCACGACTACCCAGCCCTCGATGCCGACCAAGACGGCCAGCCAGATCGACGTTTTCTCTATGGCCCCTCGACCCTCGATGTCGGCCTCAACGTCCCCGGCCGTTTGATGGGCGCGGCGGCTAGCAAGATCGAACACCTCATCGATTCGCTCAATGCTCCCAAGCCTGGGCCCTTCTCCAACCCCAACGGAGAAGACTTCCTGATCTCAGTGGGCTTCGGAGTCAACACGCCACTCAACTCACCGTTCGGCGCCCGCTTCCAGCACGTCTATCGGGCCACGGATGCCTCACCGTCGTACAACGATTTCGCGGGAACCATCCTCGACCTGGAGGGCTTGGCCTGGTCGCCCTTTGCCGGCAACGTGA
The DNA here is from genome assembly GCA_047638635.1 of Pseudohongiellaceae bacterium. Taxonomy (GTDB): domain Bacteria; phylum Planctomycetota; class B15-G4; order B15-G4; family B15-G4; genus CAZIAK01. The sequence continues at coordinate 4,381 of JBLIMM010000214.1, forward strand.
CGAACACCACCCTCGATGACATGGAGATTCTGGTAGGCATGTCCGGGGTCAATCGAGGGCGGGGGCCCAACACCAATCAAACCAACGGCATCCCTGACGACCAAAACTCAGGGCTCGTGGATCAGTTCGATTGCAACGTGCTGCAGTGGGCCGAGAACTGCCAGCTTTCCCCCATCATTGACCCAGTCCTCCTCGCTGCGGTGGACCAGCAACCACGGCGCGTTTCCGTGGTAAAGCGCGGGACTTCCTATGCACTCGACAGTGACAACCTGTTCGATCCGGCGAATGCGGGTTCGGGAACCTCGCTGAAGTACCTCGACTTCCCAAAATTCAACGGAGGTCTCGACCCGACCTTCGGCCACCACAACGTGCACGCGATTCCCTATGACAGCCAGTTCCCCATGCTGATTGAGTACCGCCTGGGACCGAATGCTGCACCACCATCTTCACTGAACTTTTTCGGCTTCTCACCAGGCATTCTTAGCTCAGCCCTGCCCTGCCGCGCTTCAGGGTCTGGAGCCAAGGGCAACATCCCCTCGCGTACGGCGTGCCTAACTACGGCCAGGCGCCCACCAGTTCGTCTGGTTTCGGTTCGAACTTTCGCGCCGGTGAAGGAGGACCGCTGGTCGATCCTCGTGTTCACACCCAGCCGTTACTGGCGCCACAACCCAACAACGGCATGCCAGACATCCCGGCGACCGCTGGCTACATCCTGCCACCTCGTGCAGCAGACGGCAGCCCCAATCAGCCACAGCCCGACTGGGTCTCTGGCACTGTCGAAGGGAGCCCGATCAGCCCCCACCAAGGTTGCATCACAAGTCTCCCCGTGCCGAACAGCAATCCACTGACCAACAGCTACTTCGCCAATGGAATGTTGCCGAACCCCCTGCCCAACCTCAACGCCTACCCGGGCCCCGACGCTCCCACAGCGACGCAGTTCTACGGTTACGGCCTCCCCGACCAAGCCTCCGGCCCTCCCGGCACAGACTGTCTGCTCCCCGAGACCCTCAGCGGGTCTCAGCAGCCCGGCATCACCCAGCTGCACCCCAACAACTTGGGCCCTCCCTCAGGCTACGGAGACAACGCCCGCTACTTCATGATGTGGAAGTACGCCAAGCGTATCTCTCGGGTCCAGTCCCCGGCCGTCGCTGCCCATGCGCCAAACGGTTGGGTGCGCTGGCAGCGGCCCATCGTGTCCCCATCACCGGCGGACCTCGCCAGAGCAGGTGATCTGCGTCTGGAGATCAAGACCAGCTCGCAGATCAACTTCGCCGAGCAACCACTGCACAGCGGCTATATCGACAGCGCCTCCCCCGCCTTCATCGACGCACTGAACAACACCGGGGAGCAACGCCCCTACGTGAAGTTCAGAGCCACTTTCGGCGTGGCCCCGGGACGCAGCCAGCCACCCAGTCTTGAGACAGTGGTGCTGCCCTTTGAGAAACTGCGGCCGTAGTCTGCACTTCATGGCGCGCTGACGACGAACGAGCCTCGGGGGCTTCCGGGCCAGACACTCACAGCCCATGATGGGCTAGCCCTGCGCAGTCATCGCGCGTCAGACCATCACGGAAGCCCCTATGATCGCTCATACATCGCTCGTCGCGGCAACGGCCCTGGCCCTTGCCGCATGCGGCCCTGCCGCAGACCCCGGAGACGATCCGGCGCCAACGAAGTTCGCCGAGGAGTTGCCGGGGTACGACGAGTTCTATAAGCGCAGCGGTGCTCTGGTCAGGCTCGACGATGAGATCGCTCGCGACCGCTCAATCGACGCCGACGGTGAGTGAGTTGCGGTGGAGGTCAACGCCCCCGACCCCGACCTGAAACTCCCAGGAGCCAACCGGCGACGGCGGGTTTAGCAGCGAGTTCGACGGCCGGTTCGACGGCCGGTTGCACGGCCGGTTGCACGGCCGGTTGCACGGCGAGTTCGACGGCGAGTTCCGCGGCGGTGTGTTAGATCCCTAGCAAGGGGCCCAAGAGCCGGGCAAGTTGTTCCGCCACGATGCGATTGCCAGCCACGTCCAGGTGGGGATCCACACCTGGGACGACCCAGTAGCGCGCGAGGAACCAAGCTCGTTGAGCTTCCGTCGGCGCTCTCCCCGTTCGCGCAGAAAAACGTATCTGGTGCTGCTCCCGTTCCTTCAAGAACCCCTGTAGCAAGTCAGCGTAGGGCAGCTGCAACTGGTCACACTTGGCTTCGACCTGATCTACGTATTCAGAGTGTCGGTAAGGGTCCAAGCGTTCCATGGACGGCAAGTTGACCACCACGAGTTGGCGCCCGTCGCTGTGTACCAATGCAGCGAGAGCTTCAATCCCACGCAAGACGTGATCGATGTTCTGCGGAGCAGGGCGTCGTGCCTCTGCCACGCGCAACTCGCTAGGCGTCACCAACGAGACCAACGCCCGATACAACGCGCTGTGTCGAAGATTGGCCGTCCAAGCCCGAGGGAGAGGCATGGGGTCGTGGTAAAGCTCGGCGCTGCTCTCATCCCAAAAGTAGCTGAGAGGCCAAAAGTCGTTGGGATAGACAGCGAGCACCACGAACTTGCACCCCAACAAGTGTTCACGATCCCGCTTGTAGAGAGCGACTTCTTGCGCCGTACCAAAGCCGCAAACCCCAAGATTGATAGCGCTCACACGGTCGCCAAGAAACTCCGCCAGGAGCTGAGGCACTGTCTCTTCCGCGTCCACGCCAAATCCGTATGTGGTCGAGTCGCCCAAGAACGCAACCGCCGGAACATCAGCGGCTGCAGCAGCAGCGGGCTCACGATGTCCCCGAACGTCGTGCCCGTAACTTGCTCCTGCGGCACTGCGCTGAACGGACGGCATGTTGCGATAGCGCAAGATCGGGTCGGCGTCGTCTACCAGCATGCCTCGCCACGCAGAGGTGTCTTCTTCCAGCTCCTGTTGCTCGCCCAGAGACTCAAAGATGCGCAACGCACACTCCCCGGCTCCCAGGAAAAATCCCGTCAGGCACAAGGCCAGCAGGGTCCGAGATCGCCGACGCCGACTCACGGCCTCACTCGGCGCACAGTCAGTGGCATCACAAAGCGCTCGTCGGCGATCAGTGTGTCCACCGTGGCTTGCGCTGGGTCGACCACTAACACCGCCCCAGGCCCCGTGCCGTAGACTCCCTTGCCCGTACCATCCTCGCCCAAATTGAGCGGGTCGATATTCGCATCGGCAATGACCAAGCGGCCATCGGCCAAGGTGTCTCCTCCCGCCGGATCTACCATGGCGCGGGGGAGCTTCTGTTGCACGCTGTCCACCACGAGTTGCAAGCTGTCACCCGAACGGCGAAACACTGCGCCGTCCCCCATCACACCTCGGCGCTGACCCTTATTCGCGTCGATCACAAACAACTCCCCTTTCTCGCCGAGGATGAAGCCGATGGGGCTGACCGTGTCGCGGGGTTCCAGCTCCACTTGCAGACCTTCCTGCAGCACCCGAAAGAGCACCCCGGGAGTTCCTCGCCGCCCATCTTCAAACAGCACCTCGTTGGGATTCGCGTCTGCATCCATGAGCAACAACAGACCGTCGTCCATGACCACAACGGGCCCCGGCGTCACCAACGCTGGGCCGGCCCCCGCCAACGTGGCCACCCCCGGCAACCCCAGCTCTGTGCCATCAGCCAAACGCGGCACTGCCATCACACAGCCCGTCGCTTGGTTCAGCCCCAAGGGATTGGCATCCCGATCGCTGACATAGACCGTGCCCGTGTCCCTGTTCCGGGCCACAGAAATGGGTCGTCGCAGACGCTCGTCTGACCACCACA
>JBLIMM010000215.1:0-8139 GCA_047638635.1 Pseudohongiellaceae bacterium
GCGAACTTCGGCTACCTCCTCACTTGCAGAGGTTCGTTAGACGAAGCGGAGGACGTGCTCTCCCGGGCAGTGAATCTGCAAAACAGGGTCGTGGGTAAATCCAATCCAGACTCGCTGGTGATGGCTAACAACCTGGCCAAGACGGTTGAGCTCCAGGGGCGCCTGGCTGAGGCACGGCAGATGCTCATCGAAGTGGTGGCCTTGGCGGCGGTGTCTCTGCCAGAGGACAATTGGCACACGGGGCGTTTTCGCCACAACTTGGCCCACTGCCACACGGCACTGGGCGATTTGCCAGCCGCTGAAGAACAACTCCTTGCTGCATGGGATGTTCTGCACGCCGTGCTGGGCGAGGCTCATCCCATTTGTTGTGAAACGGGACGGGCCTTGGTGGAACACTACTGCTCTACGGGGCGGCCTGAGTTGGCCAAGCCCTACGAGGAATCCGCCGCTGAAGACGAGCCAGGCGGGGAAGCCCCAGGCGGGGAAGCCCCGGGTGGGGCCGCCGGCGCTGGGGGTTAGTCTGCTTCACCCCGGGCAGCGACCACGTTGCTACGGGCGGTCCCTTGCTGTGCGGTGGGATCCTCGACCAAGAACTGGTAGTAGATGAGGTCGTCCGCAGACATACCGACGGGCAGGGTGAGCATGTAGTCGAGACTCCCCGTGACATCGGTGGAGAGCCCGTTGATGACGATGTCCGCGTTGGGCAGCAAGGTCCCCAGGGTGCTGTCGAAAGCGAGGCTGAAGCCTACGATGAGCGCAGTCGCAGCATCGGGCAAAGCGTTACGCAAGGACAGGGTGACGTCCGAAGATGCGGAGGTCGAGCCGTTGCCTGAAGCGGTGGGTGTGCCCTCAGATCCGCTGACGCCTCCTTCGATTTGAATCCAGCGATAGAGAGAGAAGACGGAGACCGTGCCAGCGCCGCCGTTGTCGTTGGCTGCGCCCAAGGCAACGTCCGCCTTGCCGTCTCCATCCATATCGCCGACGAAGGCCACGGTGGATCCCAACTGGCCGGAGCTGTATCCGGTAATCAGTTGAGCCAGGGTGCCGTCGTTGCCGTTGTAGATACGGACAGCTCCCGATGCGGAGCCCGGGCCACCGACGCCGTCAGCACTGGGCGCACCCACAGCCAAGTCGTCGTACCCGTCGTTGTCCATGTCGCCAATGCCTGCCACGGTCGAGCCAAAGCCCGAGCCGCCGATGTTGTCAGTGAACTCCATGAGCACACTGCCATCCCAACCGGAGAGCACCCTGACGTAACCGGGGGCGCCGGTAGAGCTCGACGTGGATGCGGGGCTGGCTCCCACGATGAAGTCGAGCACGCTGTCGCCGTTGACGTCGCCAGCTTGGCTCACAGAGAGGCCGAAGCGATCGCCGTCGCTGTCGCCGTAGGATGTACCCAGCAGGGACAAGTCGGTGCGAGAGAGCACTTCGATGTAGCCAGGACCGTCGTTGGACGCTTGGCTGGCACCGATGATGGGTTCTGGGCTGCCATCACCGTTGAAGAAAGCTGCGCCAATGATGGGCTCGGGGCTGCCATCTCCAGTGAAGAGGGCCTTGCCGATAATCGGCTCGGGGCTGCCGTCGCCAGTGGAGAAGGTTCCTGCGATGCTGATGCCGTATTGGTCGCCGGATTGGTTGCCGCTGCGGCTGCCTAAAAGAGCGCCCGTGTCACCGGAGAACGCCGAGATCTGTCCGCGATCGCCGTTGCCGAAAGGTGATGCGATGAGCACGTCGGCGTAACCGTCACTGTCGATGTCACCCAGTCCGGCCAAGCTGTAGCCGAAGCCTGCACCCGCTTTGTTGCCATCGAGGCGGCGAATCTGCGCGGCGTCTGCACCACTGAAGAGGAAGACCGAACCGTCTTGGTTTTGCAGGTCGGTGGCGGGGGCGCCTACGGCGAAGTCGGGGATGCCGTCTCCGTCTACATCGTGCACCGCAGCAGCAGACCAGCCGAACTGCGTCCCGGGGGCTTCCCCTGAGAGCGTTGCCAGAACGACTCCGTCAGCGCCAGAGATGAGCTGGGCCAGTCCTTGGTTGCTGTCCGCGCTGGGAGCGCCAAGGACATGGTCGCTGACCCCGTCGTCGTTGACGTCGCCTACGGCCGTGAAGCGTCCCTGCTGGCCGTCCGTGGCCGGGCTGGGGTAGCTGCGGAGGAGCTCTTGTCCCTGGGCACTGTCGAAGAGCAGAGTGACGAGCAGCGCGCAGAGAGCGGCGCCTCGTTTTGGCACGGTGTGGTGTAAGCGCATGGTGTGGATCTGGCCTGAGGGCGGCACGAAAGAGTGGTGCTGAGATCACCACTGCGCCGACTCATCGACCGATCACACCCCATGTATTGAGGCTTTGCGCCCGCCGAGGCAGGACTTTACAGCGCTCTGACTATGCCGCTTGGGCGAGCTTTCGGGCTTGTTCGATGGCCCGAGAGAGGGCTTTTCTTGCTGCTTCGTAGGACAAACTCATCTCATCGGCGATGGCCTCGATGGACAGGCCTTTGAGGTGCAGCGTTAAGATTTTGCGATTTCGTTCCTTCAATCGCAGCAGGATCAAGATCAGCTGTTCCCGCTCCTCCGCAACGATCGCTTTCGTGGTGGCATCGGATCCGTCCACGGCACAATCGAGATCTTCTGGCTGTTGAGGCACTCGGCAATCCTCTCTTCTTCGTTGGCTGGTGAGGCGCCGGTGCTGGTCGGCTGCCTTCCATTTCATGCGCTGTGCGAAGAGCTGCTTGAACTGATTCCGCGACTGAAATGTCAGTGCGGACAGGTCGTCCCAGAGATCGCCAAAGACCGAGAGCACCAGGTCTCCCGTGTCGAGGAATCGCCGCAGTTTCGATGAGGAGGACATGGAGAACTTGCCCAGCTTCATGAGATCGAGAATGAAAAACGCAGCGAACTCATCGGCAACTCGCCTGTTCTGACCGATGGCCAAGTGCAATTGCGCCAGCACGGCGTCTTCCAGTTGCATGCCTTCACCGATGCGCTCTTCAACGGCGCTGGAGCGGCTCTCGTGCTCGAGATAGCGCTCGCTTGCCGGGCCGAGCCGTCGCGCGGCGTAGGCCAGGAGCTGTTGCCGCAGGTCGTCTGTATCTTCAGGCGGATTGGACATGGGGTTCGATCTCTCGAAAGCAGGAGATCACAGGATAAGCGGAAGGGGCCTGCGAGTGGAGCTTCGGCTCTCACGCGGCGCTCACGTGTGGGCCGCCCCGTCGAGGGGGAGGCGTCGATATGTCAACCGCTCCACGACACTCAGCGCAACAATGGGCCCCTCTGGGACACCTGGGCGAGAACTTTGCTAGGGAACGCCATTTTTTTAATTCTTCTGTCCCACGAAGGAGCCTCTGCGCGCTCTGTCCCACGGAGAGTGTTTGCCGCTCTCGGCAGGGAGAGGCTTTCGGGCCTGTCTCATGTGAGAGCGTGCAGGAGGCGCGCAGGGTGTCACAACTCTGTGCGACGTAGGACGCGGCCAAGTCTCTTTCTAGGTAAGAGACTTGTAGAGAACAGGCGGTCGCCCGAGGAGCAGAGGCCTCGGGCGACTCCCTTTTTCAGGGAGCTTGCGAGGCTCGCGACCGCCCTGGGTTGGCGGGGGTAATACCCGCTCTCCTGCTGCTTTTCACCAAGTTCGTCGCAAGGCTGCGGCCGCAGCAGACGCTGGTGAGGCACGCAGCCTAGCAGCCTGTGCGTAAAGTGCCGCGCGCCGAGCACACCTCGGTAGCGCCAGCTCTTCGTTGCCGAATCCTCAACGAATCCACTGATTCGACTGCGGTTCGTCGTCTCGATCTGGCACCACCGAGGCGCACTCGCCATCACGGCACCTTACGCACAGGCCGCTAGGGCAGTGACTTGCTTGCCACCTCGAAGGTGTTTGTCGACACCGTCGGGCTGTCCAGCAGCCGTTGCAGTTGCTCGCGCATGAGCTCCTGGCGAGCCGGATCAAATCGGCGCCAGGGGCTGAACAGGGTGGCCATGCGCCCGGCCATCACCGGATTGCGCGAGTCCAGGTCGAGGAGCAAGTCGCCCAGGATGCGGTAACCCTGGCCGTCGGCTCCATGGAACCGTGCTTGGTTGAGGCCGAAGTTGCGATACAGCGCTCGCAAGCTGTTGGGATTGGTCACATCGAAGGCGCTGTCATGGGAGAGCCGCACGACATCGTCGGCGCAGCCCACTCGCCGTGAGGACGCCTGGACTTGGAGCCACTTATTCATTACCAAGGGCTCGTGCTGCCAGCGCGCCTTGAATGACTCCATGGCCCCGTCGTGGACTTCGCCTTCTTGGTGAGCCAAGCACTGCAATGCAGCCGCTTCGTCGGTCATGGTCATGGCCGAGTTGATCTGCTGTTCACAGAGGGACTGCTGGTGGTCGATGCGGGCGACGTAATCCAGGCAGAGGTTCCGCAGGGCCCGTCGACCTCGAGGGCCGGGGCTCAGGTCGGCGCCCAATCCTGCGCCCAGTTCGTGGTAGCGCTCGAGGAGCAGGGCCACATGGTCGCGAGCCAAGGTGTCTGACAAGTACTCGTAGGCGGCGTGAATGCCCTCGACGTCGACGGTTTCAGACAAGTCGCCGATCACCGACTCTTCGGGGAGGCACAGTGCTTCGGCCACCAGTGCAGGGTCGATGGAACGGTCTTCGAGCAAGGCAACGAAGGTCGTCGACAGAGCTTCCGGGACCTCCATGGGCTGCCCAGCCTTGTGGGCTGTGACCGCGTCGAGCAAGGTGTTGGAGGCGAGCCGCTGTACCGCTTCGTAGCGGTTGAATGCGTCGCTGTCGTGGGCGGCCAAGAAGGCCAGCTGCTCTCCGCTGAGATCGCTGTCCAGGCGCACGGGAGCACTGAAGCCCCGCAGTAAAGACGGCACGGGAGCTTCAGCCAAGTTCACAAAGCGGAAGCTCTGGCGCGTTGCGGTCAGAGACAGCACGCGAGTGTTCCCGGAGTCCTGTGACTCACCTTCCAAGATCAACGGCATGTCCTGACCTGCCGCATCGAGGAGGCCCATGCGCACAGGGATCACAAAGGGCCGAGAGGCCTCGCCTGCGCCGGGGTGGCAAGACTGTTCGAACTCAAGGGTGTAGCTCTTGTTGGCTTCATCCCATTGTCCCCGAGCCTTGACCGTGGGCGTGCCTGGCTGGCTGTACCAAGCCTTGAACTGGGTGAGGTCGACGTTGTTTGCGGCTTCCATGGAGGCCACGAAATCTTCGGTGGTGACAGCCTGTCCGTCGTGCCGGTCGAAGTACAGATCGGTGCCTTTGCGAAAGCCGTCTTGACCGAGCATGGTGGCCAGCATGCGGATCACTTCTGCACCCTTGCGATAGATCGTGGTGGTGTAGAAGTTGTCGATGGTCAGGTATTCGGCGGGGCGAACAGGGTGCGCGCCGGGGCCTGCATCCTCAGGAAACTGCATCGAACGGAGGTCGGCGATATCGCCGATGCGTTGCACCGCCGCCGAGCCCATGTCTCCGCTGAACTGCTGATCGCGGTAGACGGTCAGACCTTCTTTGAGGCTGAGCTGAAACCAGTCGCGGCAAGTGACGCGATTGCCCGACCAGTTGTGGAAGTACTCGTGTCCTACGACCCCTTCGATGCGGGCGTAGTCCTGGTCGGTGGCCGTTTGAGGGTCGGCGAGTACAAGGGCCGCATTGAAGATGTTGAGCCCCTTGTTCTCCATGGCGCCCATGTTGAAGTCGTGCACGGCCACGAGCATGAAGATATCGAGGTCGTACTCTCGGCCGAAGGCTGTTTCGTCCCAGGTCATGGCTCGCTTGAGGCTGGCCATGGCGTGGTCAACCCGGCCTTCGTTGCCCTTGTCCACGAAGATCTGCAGGGCCACTTCTCGCCCGCTGACCGTGGTGAAGCTGTCGTCGACCCGGGCCAAGTCGCCGGCCACCAAGGCGAACAAGTAGCAGGGTTTGGGATGGGGGTCATGCCATTGGGTGAAGTGGCGACCGTCTTTGCCCTCGCCTGCGTCGATCAGGTTGCCGTTTGCCAGGAGCACGGGGTACTTGCTGGCGTCGGCGACGACGGTGGTGCTGTAGGTGGCCAGCACGTCGGGACGGTCGGCGAACCAAGTCACCCGGCGGAAGCCTTCTGCCTCCATTTGGGTGCAGAAGGTGCCGCCTGAGCGGTAGAGCCCTTCGAGGGCCGTGTTGTCCTGGGGAGCGAGGCGGGTGACAACCTGCAACACGCAGGCGTCCCCGACGGGATGCAGGATGAGCTGCTCGCCCTCGATTTGCAGCTCGTCGAGGTCCAGCTCTTGGCTGTCGAGCAAGACCGACTCGGTCTGCAGGTCCCGTCCATCGAGAATGAGCGTTTGCGCGCTCCCGGACCGTGCCCAAGCGCTGGTCGCTGTGACCAAGGCGTGGTCTTCGAAAAGATCGAAGAGCAACTCGACTGTCTGGCAGGACCAGTGGGGCGCCGCGTAGTCAGAGAGCCGTACGGTGGCAGGCGCGTCGCTGAGAGCAGAGTCGGACATGGGGAGAACCGATGGCTGAGAGTTGCTGGGCAGAGCCCAATTCACTCACGGCGGCTAGCCGCCACGTCGATGCCACCTAGGTCTCCGAGTGAGCACACTGGGACCGGCGGCGGCGCGATCGGGCCGTCGTGGAGGTGCGTTCGTGCGGTTACCAAGCGGCGCCCGCGGGCGGGCGCCGCTCAGAGATCTGTCAGGCTTCTAGGCGGACGACGTTTTCTGCCGCCGGACCCTTTTGGCCTTCCACGATGTCAAATTCGACTTTTTCGCCCTCAGTCAGGGAGCGGAAGCCCGAGCCCTGGATGGCGCTGTGATGTACGAAGCAGTCCTTCTCACCGCCCTCAGGCGTGATGAAACCGAATCCCTTCGAATCGTTAAACCACTTCACGGTACCGTTCGTACGCATGTGCTGCTTTCCTTGCCGCGGCTTGTTAATTGGCGAGGCCGTTGGCTGGGCCAAGCCACCCCAGGGACACCTTCCAATTGGTGCCCACGACGAATGAGGCGCGCCTATTTCACTCCGAACGTGCCCGATCCGTCCACGTTCAATCCGGATGGATGGTCGCTTTCGTAGAAATCGTCGGGTCTGAGCGTGTTCTTAGGAGCCGTCGGCAGGCCCTCAAGCGGTGCAGGAGTAGGCCTAGCGGTGCGGCCGGAAGCCCGCGGCGGCTTCTCGGAGGGGCGCTAAATAAACAGCCGCGGCGCTCCACCCCGTGTTTTCAACCCGGGGTGAAACGCCGCGACGGTCTGTTCGCTCGTTCACAGGAGCACTCTTCGGCGATCGAGCCCGGCCCACTGGAATGTTTTTGGAAGGATTCTCTGAGTGCCTCGGTTCTGCCAGCCGTCGGCCGTACACTGCGCCCGTGAACCAGACACCAGATTCAGACTGCGTGACCGAAGGCATTCGGATTCGCGCCGCGGCCGAGTATCTCCCCCGGGAATCCTCTCCAGAGCAGGACCACTTTGTCTTTGCTTACCGGATCAGCATTTCGAACGAGGGAAGCTCCCCGGCGAGGCTGGTGAGCCGCCGCTGGACGATTCTCGACAGCGACAACCGCCAAACCCTGGTCGAGGGGCCGGGGGTCGTGGGTGAAACGCCGCTGCTTGGCGCTGGTGAGTCGTTTGAGTACACCAGCGCCTGCCCGCTGACAACCTCCTGGGGGACGATGGAGGGGAGCTACCAAATGGAGCGGGACGACGGGGCGCAGTTTGATGCCCAAGTCGGGCGTTTCTTCCTCTCGTCTCTTGCGTCTGGCCCGGCGTCTGCATAGCTCGGCTGTTAGCGACTTCCCTGGTCCCTCGCAGGGCGTTACCCTCTGCGACCACCCCACAGCGGAGCGCCTGGATTGCAGCTCGGATTCGTCCTCGATAACAGCCGCTGCATCGGCTGCCACGCTTGCACAGTGGCTTGCAAATCCGAAAACGATGTCCCCCTCGGGGATTTTCGGACTTGGGTGAAGTACACGGAGCAAGGGTCCTGGCCCGATGTCTCCCGTGCCTTCACGGTGCTGCGCTGTAACCAGTGCACCGATGCCCCCTGCGTCACCATTTGCCCGGTGACCGCCATTGAGAAGCGACCGGATGGCATTGTCGACCTCGACAAGGACATCTGTGTGGGCTGCAAGGCGTGCATTCAGGCCTGCCCTTACGACGCAATCTTTCTGGATGAGGGCACCGGCACCGCC
>JBLIMM010000216.1:0-8134 GCA_047638635.1 Pseudohongiellaceae bacterium
CCCAACCGGCCGACCTCCTGTTTCGCGGGGGCCCGGTGCAGACAGCCGAGCCCGGCGCCACGCCCGCCTCGGCCCTGGCCGTCACGGGCCAGACCATCAGCTGGCTGGGGAGCACTGACAACGCTGCATCCTGGATCGGCCTAGACACCCAGGTCATCGAGCTCAACGGGCGGGCCCTGATCCCCGGCTTCGCGGATGCCCACATACACCTGGAAAGCTACGGCGCCGCCTTGGCTCAAGTAGATCTCGTGGGCACCAGCAGCTACGAGGACGTGATCGCCGCCGTGGTGGCACGAGCCAAGATCACGCCGAAAGGCTCCTGGATCACCGGACGGGGCTGGGACCAGAACGACTGGGCCCACACCGAGCTGCCTCACCAACAAGCCCTGAGCGACGCGGTTCCCGATCACCCCGTGCTGATCGAGCGCATCGGCGGCCACGCGGTGCTCGTCAATCAACTCGCCATGACCAGGGCAGGCTTTGGCATGGACGTGGTCTCCCCGGAGGGCGGTCTCATCCACCGCGACAAGCAGCGCCGCCCCACCGGTGTGCTCGTGGACAACGCCATCCGTTTGGTGTCCTCGGCCATACCGCACGTGCCTCTGAGCGAACGACGTCACCGAGTCGTCAGTGCCATCGAGGCCCTGCACCGACAGGGCGTGACTTCCGTCCATGATGCGGGAGTCAACGGGGAGGCTGTGGCCGTCTTCGCCGAGTTGGCCCGGTCCGGGGGTTTTGCCTTACGCAGCCACGTCATGATTGCGGCCGACGAACCCCTGCTCCGTGCCCCTCAAAGCGAGACGGGATGGCCTACGAACGACCTCACCGGCCAGGGGCTCATCGCCGTACGCGCGATCAAACTCTCCGCGGACGGGGCCCTGGGCTCGCGGGGCGCCGCCATGCTTGCCGACGACTCGGACGATGACGTGGCTGGCCTCGTCACCAGTACACCAGCGCGCACCCTTGAGCTGGCGCGATTCGCTGTATCCAAAGGCTGGCAGTTGTGCACCCACGCCATCGGCGACCGGGCCAACCGAGAAGTCCTCGATGCCTACTCACTCGCCCTGGCTCCCCTGGGCCCGCTGGAGGCCCGCGCGGCCCTGCGCTTTCGCATCGAGCACGCGCAGATTCTCTCGCCCAAGGACATTCCCCGCTTTGCGGAGCTGGGAGTGATCCCGTCCATGCAAGCGCAGCATCTCACCTCGGACATGCCCTGGGCAGAAGAGCGCGTAGGGCCGGTCCGAATCCGCGGCGCCTACGCTTGGCGGGATCTCCTCGACAGCGGCGTGATCATCGCAGGGGGCAGCGATTGCCCCGTCGAGCGAGCCGACCCCATGGCGGCCTTCTGCGCCGCCGTCACCCGCAGCGACAAGGCCGGCCAGCCCCCCAGCTGTTGGTACCCAGCTCAGGCCATGACCCGCGACGAGGCCCTGGCGCACCTCACTCGTTGGCCTGCCATGGCAGCCTTTGACGAGCAGCGCCTGGGCTCCCTCAAGCAGGGCAAGCTCGCCGACCTTGTGGTGTTGTCTGGCGACCTGATGAGTGCTCCCAGCGGAGAGCTCGGCGCACTGCAAGTGGACTACACCGTGTTCAACGGACAGATCGTTTTTGACCGGGCAGAGGACTAGACAGCAGTGGCTTTCGAGAAGATCTCGCAGAATTCCGTCACGCTCTTGGATGGGCCTTTGGGCACAGAGCTCGAAGCCCGGGGCATCCCCACTCCGCTCCCTCTTTGGAGTGCGGCTGCGGTGATGGATCACCCGGATGCGGTGGTCGCCATTCACGAGGCCTTCGCCCTTGCCGGCGCGGACGTGCATACAACAGCCACGTTTCGCACCACGGCTCGTGCTCTGGCCCAAGCTGGGTGCTCTGACTCGTGGACAGACTTGGCCACCCGCGCCGTGGCTCTTTGCCGCCAGGGCGTTGGCTCCGCTGCGACCGTGGCAGGCTCACTGGCACCTCTCGAAGATTGTTGGCACCCAGAGCGCACCCCCGACACTAGCGACCTCGAGCGCGAGCATCTGGCGCTGGCGCAGTGCCTCGCCGACGGAGGCGCCGACATGCTCCTGGTAGAAACCATGCCCACGGAGCGTGAACTCGTGGCCGCCACCGCAGCAGCTGCCTCCACCGGATTACCCGTTTGGTCAGCCATCACCCTGGGCCCACAGGGCGACTTCTTTACCGGAGACACGGTCAGGCAAGCCGCCTCCGTCGCAGCGGCGGCGGGCGCAGAGGCCTTCATGATCAACTGCACACCGGCCGATGCCATCACCCCCCTCCTGCAAGAGCTGGCCACCCTCGACGACCGCCCAAGGCGCGTCGGCGCCTACGGAAACACCCTGTTCGGCGACGAGCAGGCTTGGAGCCCCGAGCGATACGCCATCGAAGTCAGCCGTTGGATCGCCAGCGGCGCCACAATCATTGGCGGTTGTTGCGGCACGGGCCCGCAGCACGTGGCGGCGCTTCGCCAGCTCATTTTACAACGATCCACCTGAACGAACGACCTGAGTGATCTTCCTGAACGATCTCGCTGAGTCGTGCGGCCTTGTCCCAGGGCAAACGCCCCTGGCCCTGCTACTCCCGGCCCACCGTGCGGCGCAGGGCCATCACACCGAAGGCCGTGCCGTAGGGTTTGTGATAGGAGTGCAGATAGAAGTCCCACATCGAGCCATCGCTCTCCCGAGTCTTCACGACTTCCCGGGCGAGCCGACTGCGGTAGCGCAATTGCTCCGCGGGCTCAAGCAGCTCCAAAACCTGAGCTGCGTAGTAGTGCCCAAAGAAGTAGAAATACCCTGAGTTCTGGTAGTACGCCTCGTGGGGCACAGGCTTCTGCCGGGCTACGTCGAGAAAGCGGTGATCTCGAAAGAAACTATCGAGCCCCGAGAGCAGCTGCTCTTCACCCACCATCGGCGAGCCAGCGCGAAACAGAGCGAGGTTCCCCACCTGCATCCGGGACAGTGAGCCCTTCAGCTGATTGATCCCGGTGAGCCGCCCCGGGCTAGGAAACAGCGTCACTGAATAAGTGTAAGCCCCCGTGGGCAGGCGGCAGCGTTCCAGGGCCGCGACCGCCCTCGCCAGCATGCCATCATGAACGTCGACGCCCAGTTGCCTCGCGTCCAGCAGGCCCAGAATGGCCGCGGCCGTCATGAAGCTCGTGCTCCAAGAGGGGCGAGCCGTCCGCGTCTCGAGGTCGTAGTAACCCCAGCCGCCATCAGCAGCTTGGGTCTTCGCCAAGGACCCAATGTGCTCGGTGATCTTGGCCTTCAAAGACGCAGCCCAATCCCCCTGGTCGTACTCCTCATGGGCCAGCGCAGTGGCCAAGGCCTGGGTTGCGTAAATATCGCCCCAGGTGTTATCCACGTCCCAATCGGATGGTCGCTGCAACGGCGGATGTTCCAACAGAAAGCGCAACGCGCGCACAGTGGCTGCCTGACACGGTGGGTCCCTGGGAGACTCGAGCAAGCAGATCAAGCTCAACGCCGTCGTGCCCACCGTCCAAGCCTGGTGGGTGTACGGATTCGACCAAAAACCATCCGCGGGCTTGCCCGGCCCACCCCAACTGCCGTCTTCGTTTTGGTTGTCAATGAGATACGCCACGCCCCCCGCCATGGCCTGCTCAACAACTTCGCGGGATGGCAGGATAAACATCTCGGGCTGCACATCAACGAACTCACCCGGGGGCCGGTCGGCCATTGACTGTGGTTGCTCTTGCGCTCCCAGGCTGGCGCACAGGGTGAGCAGCCCCAAGAGCACGGAGCCGAAGCTAGAGACTGCCAAAGCCGAGAAGCCCGTGGGATTCACAGCCCGCCAAGCTCCGCGATTCATCACAACCCTGAACCTGACGTTGCCCCGCCCAACTCATCACGTTCCCACTGCCGCTGATCTTCTTCCAACCTCTGATCGCGCCGCTCTTGATCTTCTAGACGCCACTGCAACAGCGCCTCTTCGTGGTCGAGTGCCCGTTCGGCAGTGGCACGATCGACGGCAGCCAAGGCCTGAGCCGACTCCGCGGCAGCCACCGCTGCAGCTGCACTCTGCAAAGCCAGCTGCCCATCATGGAGTCGCTTGGGCAACTCGACTTCTTTCAGCAAGCGCGACCCTATGGCTAACAGTCGTAGCTGCTCTTCACGGCGAACGATCCGCCGCCGGGTCCGTGCCACAACGATCTCCGCAGTGGCCTCAGCGGGATCAGCCCCATACATGAGTTCGAGTTGAGCCAGCTCTTCGCGCACCTGTAGCAAGCCATCCTCGGCTTCTTGCACCTCCAGAGCGTCCAGGCCCAGGAGCATGGCGCGCTCTACGTCTGTGAAGAAGAGCAACGCAGCCTTGTGGGTCACCAAGCGCTCCCTGGCCTGGGCGGCGACGAGCTCCAAGGCAGCCTCGTCAGCGGCCTGTTGAAGGGCCATGCGCTCTCGACGATGGACAAGTTCAGTCTGTTCGAAAGAGAACTCAAAGGTCGCCCGACGCAAGTCGCTAGAACGCTCGGCCAAGCGCTCGTGCTCGTCCACCGCGCCCCGGTCAACGTGGAGAGCAGCCGCCCTCCTGGACTCTGCAGCCTCTTGCTCGCTTAAGGCGTACTCCGCCGCGGTCATTGTGCGCCCAGAAGGCCCCAGGCAAGCAGGGCACACCCCGCAGGCGAGCACCATCAGAATCAGAAGGAAGGGACGAAGCATCGCGGCTCTCCAAGAACGACTACAGCCAGGGGGTCAAGACGACCCACACGGCCCAGCGTAACGTGCCCGAGGCGCAGATCTTTGAACGGGGTTTTTCGGCCACGAGCCAAGCAACGCCCAGCGCCGTCAGCCGACGTCACGACGGCCTTCAGCAGGTAGCCGTCAAGAGCTGCTCTGACCGCCTCTCCGGAGCTGTCCCATGTTGTTCTCGTCCGTCTTCCTGCCCGCACGTCTCGCTGTGCTAGCACTCGCCTTCACCCCCGCCCTCATCGGTCAGTCTCAGCTGCAATCTCATAACCCAGCGAGTCTCTCCCACGAGCTCATTGCTCCCACGCTTTTCTACATCATGAACGCCAAGGGAATCGCCGCCGACGGAGGCGCTGTGGATGGGCTGCCCCAATCTTCTCTCGGGATCTTCAACGACTCAGACGTCGTCGCCTATCGCCCCGGCTTCGACGCTAGCGCGTTCAAAGTGCACGCCTCAACAGAGTTCAACGCGCTCGTGGGTGATGCCGACTACGACGGGCACTTCGGCCAGATTCAGGGAGGCGACATCGACGCCCTGGGCCTGCGACGCCCGGGCTTCGGAGCTGAGCGAGTCCAGACCGAACGCTTGGTCTTCAGCGTCGAAAATGCCTGGGGCACAGCCAATCCTCCGCTGCAACAGGACTACGCCGGAGCCTTGGACGGCTCGCTCTTCAGCCTCGGCCGGCACAACGACGGCACGTTCAAGATCAACTTCTTCCTGCGTGAGTCCGTCCTCGTCAACGCCTTGGGACAGCCACCCGCCGCACCAGAAGTCGACACACCGATGGTAGACATCGATGCTTTCACTCAAGACTTCGATGGCAATGTGTACCTCTCTTTTCGCCACGACGAGGTCGTCGGCGGAACACTCCTCAGCGACGACGGCGTGGTTTGCCTCCCACGATCAGAGCTACAGCTTGACTGGAACGGCAACATCAACCAGATCACGCCGAATTCAGCGGTGATCGTTCTCGACAAACCCGCCGTGAACGCCTTGCTGCAGAACGCGGCGCTGGTGACCCCCTCGGGGAACACCATCAAGAGTCTGGTGGATCTGCAAGCCCTGGCCCTGGACCCTCACGGTGGCACATTCACCCCGGTCAACCCCGTCCCCGGACTCCCTGACGGTGTGCCTCACCTGTTCTTCAACGGCCAGAGCTTGGGAGCCACGGTGCTGACCACTCGAGACGGAGGCTCGATGGCAGAGATCAACGGACTCACTCTGGGATCCTCCCCGGCCAGCGGCGCCGCCCTCGGTCTCGACCCTGACAGCTCCATGGGAGCCACATCCGATCTCAACGGTCTGCTGGTGGCAGCCACTGATCGCATCCCTCTCATCGTAGAGGTGGAATCCCTGACCGTGGAACACGATGGCCAGCTCGGCTTCGTCCTGGGCAACTTCAAGCCCCTCTCCTGGGCCTGGATCAAAGCCACCGCGGTATTTCCCGCGTGGGGCGACAGCATCACCGCCCTGCCGAGCGAGACAGACAGCCCCTATCCTTGGCTGCTGGTTCCTGAGCCATCTGTGCAGTGGGCCGTGGCCATTGACCAGAACGGCCGAGCCCGCCTTCAGATCCCCCTGGCGATCACCCCCGACGTGAACTTCTGGGTGCTCTTTCAAGCCTACGAAGTGGGCTCAGGTGAGTTGTCCACCCCCGCCTCCATCTGGTGCCCCTGGCCCTAGCAGCCTGTGGGTAAAGTGCCGTGATGGCGAGTGCACCTCGATGGAGTCAGATCGAGGCGACGAACGGTCGGCGAATCAGTGGATTCGTCGAGGATTCGGCAACGCAGTGCTGGCGCCATCGAGCGGTGCTCGGCGCGCGGCACTTTACCCACAGGCTGCTAGCCCACATTTCTCGCCAGGTTCTACTGCGGCCGCGTCTGGAGCTGCATGGCTGCGCCCCACGGCACTTTCGGGGCGGCGGCAGGGTGTCACTCCGCCTCCCCCCCCGACAAGCATCGCTTCTTCTTGCCTGGCAGCCCCAGGCACGCCCTCGCGACGAACCCAGGTGAGAAATGCGAGCGAGCCTTGCTAGCAGTGGACGATGCCCTCAACGACGGGCTAGGCTGCGGGGCTTGACTAGGGGCTCAAAGTCGCCGAGCCCCACCACCCCGCATGCATCCGGAGAGAGCCATGATCCAGCTTCAGAGCCACCTTGCTGGCCGTTGGCAAACAGGTACGGGCGAGGGCACGACCCTCGTGAACCCCACCACCGGAGCAGCTCTGGCCACAGCCAGCAGCGAGGGGCTCGATCTTCACGAAGCCTACGCCTTTGCCCGGAACGTCGGCGGGCCGGCCCTACGGGCGCTGTCCTTCGCCGAACGGGCCGCCGCGTTGAAGGCCCTGTCCATTGCGATTTATGAGCACCGCGAAGAACTGATCGAGCTTGGCATCAGCAACGCGGGCAACACCCGGGGCGACGCGAAGTTCGACATCGACGGCGCCACCGCGACACTCGCTGCCTACGCCTACTTCGCCAAGGGACTGCCAGAGCGGCCCTTCTTGATCGACGGCGACACCATCCAGCTGTCCCGGACTCCGCGTTTTATTGGCCAGCACATCCGCGTGCCCCGCCGTGGCGTGGCCGTCCACATCAACGCCTTCAACTTTCCTGCCTGGGGCATGATGGAGAAGGCTGCCTGCGCTCTCCTGGCCGGTATGCCTGTGCTGGAGAAGCCGGGCACGCCCACGGCCATGATGGCGGAGCGCATTGGCCACATCATCGTCGACTCGGGCATCCTCCCCGAGGGAGCTTTCAGCCTGTTGGTGGGCAGTGCCCGCAACATGCTCGACCCCGTCGAGAGCCAAGACTGCGTGGCCTTCACTGGTTCCTCTGGGACCGCACGCCTGCTCCGGGGACACGACGCCTTCTTGAGTCGCGGTGCTCGTATCAACGTAGAGGCCGACTCGCTGAACACCGCCGTTCTCGGCCCTGACCTGGACGACGGCGACGCCGGCTTCGACCAGTTCTTGAGCGAGATGGTTCGAGAGATCACCCAAAAGGCAGGGCAGAAGTGCACCGCGGTCCGTCGCATCCTGGTCCCCGAAGCTTCCATGGACATGGTCTGTGAAGCTTTGGCCGAGGGCTTGGCCGCGATCAAGGTGGGCGACCCGGCGGTGCGCGAGTCGCGCATGGGACCGCTCACCAACGAGGCTCAGTTTCAGTCGGTGGTCGCAGGCCTTGAGAACTTGGCCAGCGCGACCACAGTGGTGACCGGTGGCAAAGCACGGCTGATCGAGGGCGGCCCCTTCCTCGCACCGACATTGCTGCGGGCAAACAACGCCACCGACCCGGCTCTCCACGGCGAAGAGGTCTTCGGCCCTGTGGCTACGGTGATCCCTTACTCCGGCGAAGTGGCAGACGCTGCTGAGATCATTCGTGCTGGTCAAGGGGCCCTGGTCACCTCTGTCTTCACCGACGACCGCAAGTTTG
>JBLIMM010000217.1:0-8022 GCA_047638635.1 Pseudohongiellaceae bacterium
AAGCTGCGCATAGGGTGTGGTGATGGATATCATCGGAACGACTCTCAGATCAGGGCTTGGTGATGGCCAGACCGTTACTCGCCAGCAAGACAGGGCTTGCCAATCCGGAGACCTCAACCCACTGCTGGATAAAGATGCTCATCCCGCTGGGCATGCCGGCTGGGTAAATCACGGAAAGCTGCTGGGTCGCGTCGAGAGGAGCCGCCTGGGTGTTGAAGGTCAGCCCCGGCACCAGCACGTCGGGGTTCGGCACCAGCACGCCTCCTTTGAACGGAGAGTCCACCTGGGTCAAACCCACCACCAACGTCGACACCAAGGTCGCACCAGGCACACTCTCCACAGACAAGTTCAAGCGCAGCAAGCTGTTGTCGAGCAACTTGCCACAGGCCGTGAGCACTGGTGTGTTCACGAAGGGCGCAGCCACCAAGCCGTTGCCCAAATCTGTGAAGATGCCGCCGGGACCGCCCACGCGGCAGATGCCCTTGGGGTTGGCCAGAGCGTTTTGCAGCCCAGGCAGAGACATGCTCGTGCCCTGGTTGGCGCCGGTGCCCGACGTGCTGCAACCTGCGTGGGTGTGAATGCCCACGGCCACGTTGGCTTCTTCCCAGATAACCGGCGAGCCAGAGTTGCCACCGGTTGTATCCACCACGTACTTCAGGGTGTTGCCCGTGTTCGTGGTCAGCGGACCGCTGTGAGTCTGCTGCACCTGGTTGAAGGTCTGGTTCGGCGTCGAGTCAGTGCCGTGACCAGTGATGCGAATCGTCGCCCCAGAGGACGGACTGGGAGCCAAGTCGAGACCGAACGCGGAGCCTTGAGCCTCAAAGGCGGTCTTGCCCGTCATCGGATTGGCGAAGCAACCAAAGTACGCGTAGTCGTTGCCCACGCCTTGGCCACCGTTCGACTGAATCGAGTTGGAATCCACCGCGTACTGATCTTCGGGGCCAGGGTGACCGTAAGCACCGGAGCTCGTGGAGAAGGGCACATTGAATTCGACCAGGTTGATGAAGCCCACACAGTGCCCGGCAGACAGCATGCAGTTGCCACAATCGTCGATGGTCCAGCTGGTGCAGCCCACGGGCAGCAGGCGCGAGACCCGCGGATCGTTCGAGGGCTGGCGATCGTCCTCAGGGCCGCACTGACTTTCGGGGACGAACTGCGGCACTCCCACGTCGAGGTGATGCAACTGGACCCGGTTTGATCCTGTGCTCGGGTAGGCCAGCACGTCCACCTGCACGCCAGCACCGTTGAAGTAGGCACTGCTGTTCTGCCACTGGATCAAGTGCCCGGCATCCAAAGTCTGCACGGCACCATCGCTCAGCGAAGTGATGCGCACGATGGAGCCTGTCCCTGCCAGCAGGTTGCCTGACAACTCGACCTGATCGAAGTAAAGCCGCATTGAGGTCGCGCCGGGATACACCACCGGGAACGAGATCACGACCTCCGGAGCACTCCCAGGAGCACCGTCGTTTTGCGCCCAACCGGAGTCGTGGCCAAACCCGACCTGAACGTCCGCGGGAGCTTCAAGCTGGCCCATGACCGGGCTGGTCATGAGCGCAAAGCTGAGTGAGAGACTGACGAGGCTAAGGCGAGCGAGCATGGTGATCTCCGACAAACAAGGTGAGCAATCGGGTGTGGCCGTCATGGGTGCGCCCGTAGCGTCACCCACCACAGAAACGATCGCGATAGCCGCCGAGCCTACCCGCTGACCAGGAATGACGTGCAAAAAAGGCGATCAGCGCGGTCGACTTAGTACGCCCTGGCGAAGAGCACTTCCGTGGAGGTCTGCTCACCCGTGATGATGCACGGGCCGCTCTTGCCTGATTGCTCAAAAGGGATGCAACGCACTGTGGCCTTGGTCTCTTCTTGGATGGTCTTCTCGCGAGCAGGATCTTGCTCGAAGAAGCAGCGTACGAAACCGCCGTGCTCGTCGAGCACCGCTTGCAGCCCTTCGTAAGAGCTCGCCTCGCGCACGTTGGCATCACGAAATGCCAGAGCCCGTTGCTTCAACTGCTGGTGGCTGTCTTCGAGGAGGCCCGCAAGCCACTCTCGGGACAACGCATCTAGATCGACGAACTTCTTGTCGCTGCGGTCGAGGCGGCTCTTCACCACCATGGCCTGCTTCTCCACGTCCCGAGGTCCCACCTCGATACGGAACGGCACACCACGCTGCTCCCAGTGGAACTGCTTGTCACCGGGGCGCACGGCACGCCAGTCGACCACGATGCGCTGGTGCGTGTGCTTGTCGAAGAACACGCTGTGCAAATCTCCCGCCGCGAGACGCTTCTTGCTCGCCGCCAGTTCTTCAGCTCCCACCAAGCGTTCCAGAATGGTGTCGATGTACGCAGCGACCTGAGCCTTGTCTTCGTCCTTGCGCCAAATGGGGATGATCGTCGCCACCACCGGGGCAATCCGCGGGGGGATGACCAGACCATCGTCATCGCTGTGCGCCATGATCATGGCGCCAATCAAGCGTGTGGACACTCCCCAGCTTGTCGTCCAGGCCAAGTGCTGCTTGTTGTCTCGACCGAGGTAGTCGATATCGAAGGCCTTGGAAAAGTTCTGGCCCAGGTTGTGGCTCGTGCCGCACTGCAGCGCCTTGCCATCTTGCATCAGGCCTTCAATGGTGTAGGTCGCGTTCGCCCCGGGGAACTTCTCTGCCTCGGTCTTGAGCCCCTTGATCACAGGGAGCGCCAACGACTCTTCGGCGAAGTCGGCATACACGTCGAGCATACGCAGAGTTTCTTCCTGCGCTTCTTCGGCGGTTTCGTGGGCGGTGTGGCCCTCCTGCCAGAGAAACTCTGACGTGCGCAGGAACAACCG
Organism: Pseudohongiellaceae bacterium; assembly: GCA_047638635.1. GTDB lineage: Bacteria > Planctomycetota > B15-G4 > B15-G4 > B15-G4 > CAZIAK01. Next base: position 2,821 of record JBLIMM010000217.1, read on the forward strand.
CGTGCGCATCTCCCAGCGCATGACGTTGGCCCATTGATTAATCAGCACCGGCAGATCGCGGTAGCTCTGAATCCACTGGCTGTACATGTGCCCGATGACTGTCTCGGACGTGGGCCGCACGATGAGCGGTTCTTCGAGCTTGCCCGCGGGGTGCAATGTTCCGTCTTCACCCTTCGAGAGTTTGCTGTGGGTGACCACCGCGCACTCCATGGCAAAGCCCTCGACGTGCTCAGCCTCCTTGGTCAGGAAGCTCTGAGGGATCAGCAGGGGGAAGCAGGCGTTGACGTGGCCCGTCTCCTTAAAGCGTGCGTCCAGGTCAGCAGTGATCGCCTCCCAGATCGCGAAGCCCTCTGGACGGATGACCATGCACCCCCGCACAGGGCTATGATCGGCCAATTCGGCGGCCTTGATGACGTCGAGGTACCACTGACTGTAGTCCTCGCTGCGGGGCTTGATGTTGCGGGCCATAGTCCGGCAGTCCGTGAGCAGGTGTTCTCTGGGGCGGCGCGGCTCGGCGAGCCAACGGACTGCCCCTGGAAGCTGGGCCATTCTCGACGCGCAGGCTCACCACGCAAGGGGCACGGTGAGCATGCCCCCCGGAAAGCCCCTGCTTTGGACGCCGGTCCACCCTGATCTGGGTGACCGGAACCAGCCTTCCGTTTTCACTGGAGCCTCGACGATCTACCACGAAGAACGCCAGTTCCCTGGCTCCCCCGAGCATCGAACCCTTCATGCAGCCCAGCCAGCCCAGCGGCAAACGTGCCTACGTGGTCGACCTCGACCCGGCGGTGGCTCTGCAGAAGCGCAATCAGCGGGATGTCCGGCTCAATGCCCAGGCCATCCCGCGCCTCCGGGCCATCGGCTTCGCGTCCATCTCCTCGATGGTCTGGCTCCACGTGCTGCTCGTGCCGGACTCGGGCCTCCTCGCGGACGCACTCACCTTCAGCACCACCGCGGCCCTGTTTTCCGTGCTCAGCTGGTGCGCCCTGAAATGGTTCTATCGCCCGGGTGGCGAGTCGATCTTGGCCTTGGCCTTCCTGGCCCTGGACGTCTGCCTCTTCGGCTTGGCGATTTGGAGCACCGGCGCCGAGAAGAGCTGGCTGTTCTTCTTGCCTGTGGTGCGAGTCGCCGATCAGACCTATACCACCGTTCGCCGGGTGCTGGGCTTTACGATTCTGGGCGTGCTGGTCTATGGCGCCCTGGTGCTGCTCATGATCGCCGCCAACCGTCCGGTTCAGCCGGGCGTTGAGATCACCAAACTCGTGGTGCTGCTGCTCATTGGCTTGCACATCTCGGCGACAGCCCTGACTGCCGAACAACTGCGCGGGCGCATGGTGGCTGCCATCTATAAATCCCGCGAACTGATTCTTGAGCTCAAGGACAAGTCAGCGCAACTGCTCAAGTCGAACGACGAGGCTCAAGAAGCCAGCCGTGCGAAGAGCGAGTTCCTGGCCAGCATGAGCCACGAGATTCGCACTCCCATGAATGGCATCTTGGGCATGGTCGAACTGGCTCTCGTTTCAGACGTCACCGTCGAACAGGCAGAGCTACTCAACACAGCCCGCAGCTCGACCCACTCCTTGCTGAGAGTGATCAACGACATCCTCGACTTCTCAAAAGTTGAAGCGGGGAAGCTCGACTTGGAGTCGCGGCCTTTCGACCTTCGATCCACCGTGAGCATTACCTGCAAATCTTTAGCCCACAAGGCAAAAGAGAAACAGATCACACTGCGCTGGGCCGTGGATGAGGCCGTGCCCCAGGTGGTCGTTGGCGACTCTGGGCGACTGTCTCAAGTGCTGGTCAACCTCGCAGGCAACGCGCTCAAGTTCACCGAAGTCGGCTCCATCGACATTGCGGTCGAGGTGTCACGCCAGGAACAAGATGAGTTGCTGCTCCGTCTCTCCGTGACCGACACCGGCATGGGCATCAGCGAGGACAAACAGCGCCAGATCTTCGAAGCCTTCACCCAAGCGGACGGCTCAACCACCAGACAGTTCGGCGGCACGGGATTGGGGCTTTCCATCAGCACCCAACTCGTCGCTCTCATGGGCGGCAAACTCACCGTGGAAAGCACTGTCGGACAAGGCAGCTGTTTCCAATTCAGCGTCCTGTGCGGTTTGGTCAGTGCTCAAGACGACGTTCCCGCCGCAGAGCTTCCACACGTCCCAGCCGTGCAACCCACACAATCCTCGGTGCTGCAACTTGTCAGTGCTCGTCCGCTGCACTTGCTCCTGGTAGAGGACAACAAGGTCAACCAGCTGGTGGCCATTCGCATGCTCAGCGCTTGGGGGCATCGTGTGGATGTGGCAGACAACGGCCAGCTCGCTCTAGAGTTCCTAGAGTACTCAACGGTCGATGCCGTCCTCATGGATGTGGCCATGCCCGTGATGGACGGCCTGGAAGCCACCCGCAAGCTGCGCGAGCAAGAGCAAGCCAACGGCTCCCCACACCTCTTTGTGGTGGCCATGACAGCCAACGCCATGATGGGCGACAGAGAGAGGTGCCTGGAGGCTGGCATGGACAACTACGTCACCAAGCCCATCCAGGCCGAGCTGCTGTTCGCCGCCGTCGAGCAGGTTGTGCTCCCCAGCGGCAACCCTCAACTCGGGTCCATTCAAATCCCCAGTCCAGCCGCAAAGACGCCGTGAAGAGCCCATGACTTGCAGATGCGTCCGTTCAGTCGGACAATCTCCAAGCCCTGCCTCACCGGCTCCCCTCGCAGCTCAGCCTTCACTGTCAGAGCAGCGATGAGACTGACGCCCTTCTCAGCATCGCGCACCTGCCTTGATACCCATCGTTCTCGCCTCCACGATCGGCTTTGTGGCCCTGCACTTGGGGCTCTGGAAATGGCGCGAAGCTGACTTCAACCGGGCTTTTCGCATGTCCCGGGGTTTCGCTGCAGTGGTGCTCACCGTGCTGGGCCTCGCAGGTCTCGTGGACGCAGCTGACCTTTACAAGACGGGCTTCCTCACCAGGCACGACCCGGGAGGCTGGATGCTCTCGGCAATCTGCGTGGCCTACGGGCACCTCATCGCCGATTGCCTGTCCATGCTCTACGGGCGCATCGCCCTCGGCATCATCCCGCGCAACGACCTCATCGCCCACCACGCCCTGGCCCTGCTGGCCTACGGCATCTCCATGGCCATCGGCGTGGGCCACGCCCTGGTGCTCGTCACCCTGGCCAGCGAAGCCATGCCTTGCTGCTCAGGCCTAGAAGCCTGGGGCAAGCACCTCTCCTCGGACAAAATGGTCCGGGCTGGCAGCAAGGGGCGCTTGGCCATTTTGTTGTTCTGGCGCCTGCCGCTGTGGGCCCTGGTGATGACCATGCTCATCCGCACTGCGGTGGCCGGCGAGATCCCCGAAGGACTCACCTTGGTCTGGATCTTCGCCAGCACCGCCCTGGTGCCGCTGATCTGCCTCGACATCTATTGGGTGCGCAAGTGCGCGGCCCAGGAGCGTATCGGCGGCTGCTAAGCAGCGCCTGCTAGTGGCGCTGGTCTTCGCTCAACGCTTCTCGGCGACCTTGGCCGCTTCTGCTTGCTCTTCTTTGGCGCCAGCTCGCAGGGCCTTCGGCAGATCGCGGGCCATGTCTTCCACAGAGTCTTCTGAGATGGGGTCTTTGCCGACGTAGCAATCAAAGAGCGCCCAGGCCAAGTCGGGCGCTGCTTGAGAGCCCACAACGCGCCCAGCAATCTTGGTGGTCAACGTGCCCGGGCTGTCGGCTCCACGAGCCGCGCGCCAGACAAAGACCAACTCAGTCCCGTCGGACACATCGTTGGCGAAGTAATCCCGGAAGACTGCGAGGTTGGCGAAGCTCTTCTTCTGTGCCGCCTTCGTGCCCCGTGTCTTCAGCCGCGCACCGAGAAAGTCTTCAAAGGCCTCACGCATGTCTTCGCCATCGACGTCGCGCACCATGACCAAGCGCACACTGCGAGAAATCGAGGGGACATTGATACGAGCCACGTCCTTCACGGACATCTTCACCTTGCCGGTCCCTTCGACGAGCTGAGACAAGGCGTCGTGGGCCTCAACCCGATCGATGTACAGACCGTAGGCATAGACGTTGATCCAGAATTTCTCCCGGCAACCCGTCCCCAATAGCTGCTGCATTCGTTCGCCTGCGGGGCCCCCGGGAGCCTGAAGTTCAGCGGCAAAGCGCAAACCGGTCTCGTCTTCGACCACGGTGTCAGGCGTTGGCGCGAGCAACATGAATGCCGCAACCGAGGCAATGATTGGCATAGCGAACATATCGAGCCCTCTCGGTGAGTCGTTAACTGAGTCACCGCACCCTAGCAAGTTGCGAGCTGCGTCCTGAACAGAGGCTGCACCCAGGCGCCGCTCGCCAGAGCCAGACGCGCCACGCCGCCGGGCCGCAAACGGCACGGACCTCAGTGGTCGAAGCGATCGATCAAATGGGCTGGCAACAAGGGGCAGGCCGCGGCTGCCTCGCCGAAGAGCGCAAACCTGACCCGGGCAATCCCGTCGTAAGCAAGGTCGCGTAAGGGTCGCGGTACGAGAACTAGGACCAGGCCCAAAGCGCGCCAGAACCCACCCAACGTCTGCAGGATGGCCAACACCGCCTGGGATTTCAGAAGCAACTCACCGTCATCCCGTCGAAAGACCAAGCTCTCGGGGAGTTCACTGCGCACACCCTCGTCAACAAGGGCAGCAAACGTCTCCCCCTGCAGGGGCGCGAGGCCTAGGTGCGGCTGAAGCTGGTCCTCGGCGAGAATCCAACGGACCGCTCGATGGCACAAACCGCAGTGGCCGTCGTAGAACACTCGGCCTGGGTGGAGGTCACCCTGAACTCCGCCGCGCACTGGGGAGAACCTGTCGGGGCTGACGACAAACGGCAAGGCCACGCACAGCGTCACTGCCATGTCCCAGCACGAGCTAGCCGCTACAGGTTCGCTGCCCGAGAGCTGCTGCCAGGCGAACGCCAACGCCGTGACCACCAGGCACAGAGCGAGCACGGGAGTGGTCCAGCCGCGATGGGACCACGACCCCGCAGGGTCTAACCGCCCCCGGGCATCGAACGACAAGTAGGGTGCGGGGAGCTGACACACGTGGCAGAGCAGCAGCGCCACGAGCAACAGTCCGGCGAAAAAATCCACTGGGGGAACAGCGCTCCCAGGCAAGTTGCCTCCGAGGGCCAGCAGCAGCACCGCTGCCGCCGCGCGATCGCGAAAACCAGCGGCGAAT
>JBLIMM010000218.1:0-7901 GCA_047638635.1 Pseudohongiellaceae bacterium
CAGCTGTGCTGCGCTCCTTCGCTCGACAAGCTCACACCAGAAGGCGTGCCGATGATGACGAATTCGCTAGCCCAGTAGAGGTTGTAGAACAGCTGATCGAGCGCACGCTTCACGAAGAAGTCGTACACGGTCATGATCGGAAAGAACGGCACACCCGCGTAGTGGCCCATCATTCCGAACGAGCCCACCGCCGACATGCAGTTGGCCTCGGCGATCTCGAAGCGAATGTGGCGCGTCCACGGTTCTGCGGAGGGCAGCAACTTCGGGCGCTTCTTGGAGTGCCCGGTGCGCACTTCAATGTCTGCCGCCTTCTGCTCGCTCTCATCGAACGGACCGTAGACCTTGTCGTCCATGATCGGGTTCAGCTGGGTGGACGTACCCACATCAGGAGACATGGTCAGCATGAAGTCTGCGGCCGCCTCCCAGCGCAACTCCGCCTCGGTCAGGTCGGGAAGGGTCTCGCCCTCTTTTCGACGAAGCTCTGCGGACGTACCAATGCGCACCAACTTCGCCGCCAGCTGCCCCCACATCCACTGAGTGTGGGCCCGAGGAAACAATTTCGTCTCGATACCGAGCGATGTCGGCACACCACCCACCTCGTCGATACGCCGACGCACCCAATCGCGATTGCTCCGACGCCAAGCGCGGTTCTTCTCGAACGCAACCTTCTGCGCTGCGCCACGCTCCGCCAGGAACACACCTTCTGGGGTGTCCGCAGCCATGGGTGCAAAGGGACGCTCGAGACTCAGCCCCTCTTCTTCGAGGAGCAGCTCAACTTCGCTCTCCTTGGGCAACTCACTGTGGTTACCCGGGGCGGCATACATCTCGAGGCCCCAGCCCTTGACCGTATGCGCCACGATCAAAGTGGGACGATTCTGATCGAGCTTGCTGGCCTCAAGAGCTTCGATGAGAGCCGCCGTGTCGTGGCCACCCAGATCGCAAACGACCTCTTTCAGCTGATCATCGTCGAGGGTGTCGAGCAGCACTTCGCAGGCGCTATCCCGCTCGATGAACATGGTCCGAGTCTCGTCCATGTCACGGAGCAGCAGTTGCATCTGCAGCTCGTAGTCGGACAGATCGTCCTCGAAGATCTTCCGCAGGGCGTCGCCGCCGGGCTTCGCGAAGACCTCGCGACGCTTTGCACCGTGACGCACCTGAATGACTTCCCAGCCATTGGCCAGGCCCATCTCTTCGATGCGGTGGGCGTCCGTACCGTGCAGGCTCTCCTTGTTCAGGATGCGAGCGCCATCGAGGTTCTGGCGGTTGTAGTCGATGATCCAGGTCATGTTGCCCAACTGCCGTTCGGCGAAGTCGGGCATGGCCTCCATGAGTGAACCTTCGCGCAGCTCGCTGTCACCAATGAGCGACCAGAAGTGCGCATCGCCCGGAACTTCGGGCAGCTCAAGGGCGTGGTCCCTGGCATAGCGGAACGCCAAGGCCATGTAGCCCGCCACCACCGGCGGAATACCCACGCTCCCCGAGGGCAGGAAGTGGTAGCTGTCCGGGTCGCTGCGAGCGTGATAACTCTGCAGCACCGCCTCGCCGTTCTCGGAGAAAGCGCGCAACTTGTGCAACGTCTCTTCGATCTCTGCTTGCTCGAACCAGTCGCCATCGTTGGGCTGGCGAAACAAGCCCATCATGGCGCCAAGCACGTGATCGAGTGGAGCCGCATGTGGCTTGCAACAGATGAAGTCGCTGGCCGTGCGCACCTTGCAATGGAGCGCCGTAAGAATGTGGCTCGAACTCGCGCACGACGCCGGATGCCCGCCGACTTTCGGGTCGGTTCGCCGGGAATCCTCGCGATGGTTCGCGATGTGAATCATGGCGACGGTTTGAATCGTCGCTCGGCGGGCAATCCGGTCGAGCAAGGTCATCAGCCCAGGAGCCCAGAAATCACAGAGCGCTCGTGCTCCAGCTCAGCCACGGAAGCAGCCAGCTTCTCAGTGGCAAAGTCAGAGAGAGACAGACCCTGCACGATGGAGAACTTGCCCTTGCTGTCGACGCTCACGGGGAACGAGCTGATCAAACCTTCAGGCACGCCGTAGCTGCCGTCACTGCAAATGGCGACCGAGTGCCAATCGCCGGCCGCGGTGGGCGTCACCAGATCGTGCACGTGATCGACAAGACCGTTCGCCGCCGACAACGCCGACGACAATCCGCGGGCCTTGATGATCGCTGCGCCACGTTGCTGCACGGTCTTGATGAACTCACCTTGGACCCAGGCGCGATCGCTGATCAGCTCAGAGCCCGCCTTGCCGCCGATCTTGACGTTCTCGAAGTCGGGGTACTGAGTGGCGCTGTGGTTGCCCCAGATCGTCATGTTGGTGACTTCTGTGTGGTGCACCCCAGCCTTGGTGGCCAGCTGCGCCTTGGCCCGGTTCTCGTCCAGACGGGTCATGGCCGAGAAGTTCGCCCGATCAAGATCAGGGGCGTTGTGCATGGCGATCAGCGCGTTGGTGTTGCAGGGGTTGCCCACCACCACCGTGCGGCAGCCCTTGGCGCCGTTGTCGTTGATAGCCTTGCCTTGTCCCGTGAAAATCGGGCCATTGCCTTCGATCAGATCGTTGCGCTCCATACCCGGGCCGCGGGGCTTGGCGCCCACGAGCAAAGCCCAATCGACGTCGCCAAAACCCTCGGCGAGGTCAGAGGTGCAGACCATCTCGGCCAACAGCGGGAACGCGCAGTCAGCGAGTTCCATGGCCACACCCTGAAGAGCCGCCATGGGCTTCTCAGCCGGGATCTCGATCATGTGCAGAATGACCGGCTGATCGGGGCCGAACATCTGCCCAGAAGCAATACGAGGAAGCAGGGCATAACCGATTTGTCCGGCAGCGCCAGTGACGGCGACGCGGATGGGGGACTTGGCCACGAGGTGGATCTCCGGGAGCGGGAACGAGCCCCCCATTCTGCGCATTGAAGGGAGGGCGCACCACAGTCACTCGGGCGGTCGTCTATCATCCCCCCGTGCTGCGCTCATTTCACAACCTCCGGCCCCATTCGCTAGGCCTTGCCCTGGGCATTTTTGTGCTCGCGGCTGCGCTCCCAAGCTGCGGGCCCGACACACCGCTGCCTCTGCGCCTGGCCGTGGTCGATCGCAGCCTCTCTTGGCAGCTCTCCCCCAGCGAGGCACCCTCCTTGCCGCTCTCGCTCGACTGGACCTTCGAGGGCCAAGCGGCCGGCGGCGATCCAGAAGGCTGGCAACTCCCGGGGGGCCGACCTGTGGTTGCAGACCATGGCGCCTTGGTGGCCTCTGGCCAGGGGCGCGTGGTGCTGCTGAGCCCCCCGGGGGCGCCCATCGACGGCGAGGTCCACCATTGGCTCTCCTGGGCTGCTCGCACGGAGAACGTCGACCATGTGATCGTCAGCTGGCGAGGACCCGGCCAAGCCTTCTCGCCGAATCGAGCGACATCTCCCCTTAAGCTGTCGCCCCCCAAACGACCACAAACGTCTAAAAAACAAGGGTTATCGAGCGAATTTCAGAGTTTCACCCTGCCTCTCTCCAGCCTCAGGGGAGTCCGCGACTCCGCGGACGCCAGCGAGGGGCTAGAGCAGCTGAAGCTCACCTTCGTTGGCGATTCGCAACAAACCACGAGGGTCGAGCTGGACCGCTTGAGCTGCGTGTCCGATTACGACCAGAAGCACCAAGAGAGCCTGGCTGTCCATGAGCTCCAGCGGGACGGCGAGCGACGTCACGGCGTGGTGCTACGAGCAGGCCGTTCAGCAAAGCTTTCGCTGACCTCGGGGACAGGAGACCGGCTGCGCGTAGCCCTGGCCGCCACAGGGGCCAGCTCGCCCTTGCATGTCACGCTCAACGACCCCTCCGGCCGCCTCTCCCCCAGCTCATGGACCCTCAAGGCCGGGGAGCCCTGGCGGCCCTTCGCCATTGACCTGCCCGACAGCTCTGGCCAGCCTCTCGAGCTGAACCTCAGCTGCGCTCCCCATAACGATCCCCGAGCCGCTCTCTTGGTCGGTGGGCCTCTTCATCTTGCTCCCCGTCCCGACCTCCACCCGAACGTGCTGCTCTACGTCGAGGACACCCTGCGCCGGGATCGCCTTTCGGTTTACGGGCACGAGCGCCTGACCGACCCAGCACTGGCCGTCATGGCTGCTGAGGGCGTGGTCTTCGAAGACACCCTGGCCGCCTCCAGCTGGACACGGCCCTCGATCAGCTCGTTGCTCACCTCGCTGCGCCCTCTGGCTCACGGCAATGGCACGCACCTCGACCGAGTCTCCGCAGAGGTAACCACCCTGGCTGAGGCCTTCGCCGACGCTGGCTACCTCACCGCCTCCTTTGTGACCAACTACCACGGCGGGGCATGGTCTGGCCTGGACCAGGGCTTCGACATCGCCAGAGAACCCACGGCGGATGGGGCATCGAGCGTGGCCTCAACGCTCACCTCATCAGCCATCGCGGAGAGCATCGCGCGGCTCCTTCGAGAGCACGTAGGCGAGCGCCTGTTCGTCCATGTGCACACCCTGGACCCCCACGAGCCCTACCGTCCAGAAGCAGAAGACCTGGCCGCACTGAATCTCGCCGAACTGCCGCCCTCTGCCGCTGAGCACCCGCCATCGCTGCTCTACGAAGCAGAGGTGCGCCACAACGATCGCCACATAGAGGGTCTCTTTAGCACACTAAAAGAACTCCATTTATCCAACAAGACGCTTTTCGCCTTCACTTCAGATCACGGAGAGGCCTTCAACGAACACGGTCTGCGGGGCCACAGACAGAGCCTTCACCGGGAGGAGTTGGACGTCCCCCTCGTGCTGCGCTGGCCCGCTGGCCTACCTGCCGGGCAGAGGGTTGCGGCCCCGGTGGCTCATATCGATCTGGCTCCCACCCTGCTGGCTCTCGCCGGCATCGAGAGGCCCACGTCCTGGCAGGGCCGAGATCTCTCAGCATTAGCGCGGGGCGAAGCAGCCTCCGCCGCAGACCACCCTCGCCTGGCCCACTGCTCCTTCGCTGGCAGCCAGATTGAGCGGCCCGACGAGGTGGCTGCCGTCATGTCGGACCGGCGCGGGGCCCGCTTCAAGCTCATCGCGGCCTTGAACGACGAGGGCGAGCTGACTTCCCAGAGCCTCTTCCGACTCGATCACGACCCGGGGGAACTGCAAAACCTCGTCGGCGAGGGGTCCCCGGACACGGTTGAGGTTCTGAGAGCCATGATCAGCTGGCTGCAGAGCACCGTGGCTGAGGACCTCTCCATGGGACTTCAAGCCTCCGCCGAGCCCATGGACCCGGCCACCAGAGAATGGATGCAGGCCCTGGGGTATCTGGGCCACTGAAGCCTCCCAGCCCTCTTCACTTTCTGACCTTCTTGGAATACGGTCGAGCCTCTCGGCCATGGCGAGAGCTATCTCGCTCGAGCGACTGCCCCGCACTCGGCCCATGCGACACTCGTTGCTCTTCGCCCGGGGCAAGCCTCACCCATCACAGAGTTCTTCCTATGTCGTCCACCTTCCCTCCCAGCTCGCCCGAATCCTCCACAGAGGCCTCCGAGTTCCCCGTCGATCGCGACGCCGCCGTGCGCAGCCGTTACAGCGATGGGGCGAGCCGCCAAGTGCCCGAGCTCTGCTGCCCGGTGGAGTACGACACCCAGTACCTGACGGCCATCCCCGAAGCGGTGCTCGACCGAGACTACGGCTGCGGCGACCCCAGCCGTCACGTGCGCAAGGGCGAGACCGTGCTCGATCTGGGCAGCGGCGCGGGCAAGATCTGCTTCATCGCTTCGCAGATCGTAGGCCCCGAAGGGCGTGTCCTCGGTGTGGACATGAACGATGACATGCTCGGCCTGGCCCGAGAGTCTGCGCCCCTGGTGGCCGAGCGCATTGGCCACGACAACGTGACCTTCGTGAAGGCACGGATCGAAGACCTAGGGCTCGACCGGGCAGCCCTCGACGTTTGGCTCGCTGAGAACCCCGTCCGCAGCGACGCCGAGCTCTCCTTGCTCGAAGCTCACATCGAGCTGCAACGTTCGTCCGCTCCCTTGATCGCCGATGACAGCGTCGATGTCGTGCTCAGTAACTGCGTGCTCAACTTGGTCTTGCCAGAGCGCAAGGGCCAGCTCTTCGAGGAGATCTTCCGGGTGATCAAACCCGGCGGCCGCGCGGTGATTTCGGACATCGTGTCCGACGAAGACATCCCCCAGCACTTGGCCGACGACAACGAGCTGTGGTCCGGCTGCATCTCGGGGGCTTGGCGCGAAGATCTCTTCTGCAAGGCCTTCGAAGACGCTGGCTTTCAGGGCATCACCATTCTTGAGCGGGCCGCTGAACCTTGGCAGACCGTCGAAGGCATCGAGTTTCGCAGCGTGACCATCGAGGCCACCGTGGGCGAAAGCGGCCCCTGCTACGAACAGAACCAAGCGGTGATCTACAAAGGCCCCTGGAAGTCCGTGCAGGATGACGACGGACACACCCTGCATCGCGGCCAGCCCATGGCCGTCTGCGGACGGACCTACCGCTTCATGACCAGCGGACCCCACAAGGAGCACGTGATCGGCATCGAGCCCCGTGAGCCCGTGGCCGAAACGGACGCCCAGCTCTTCGCTTGCACCGGCGACAGGGTGCGCGCGGCGGGTGAGATCAAAGGCAGCGACTTCAAAGTGACCAGCGCGGCGCCCAGCGATTGCTGCGAACCGGGCGAGTGCTGTTGATCTCCCCGTGCCAGTGACACACACCCAAAATCGTTTCGACGCGCTGTTGCAGCGTCACGACTTGCCTGCGCTGCAACGGCAGGCGGTGACCACGTTGCAGGTCAACCTGGGTCGACTCTGCAACCAAGCCTGCCGGCACTGTCACGTCGATGCTGGCCCCCACCGCACCGAGCTCATGGACGATCGTGTGATCGATCGTTTGCTGCAACTCATCGCAGCGAGCCCCGCCATTGCTACGGTCGACATCACTGGCGGAGCGCCAGAGCTGAACCCGCGCTTTCGCCGCTTCGTCGCCGGTGTCCGCGAGGCTGGGCGGCAGGTCATGGTGCGCTGCAACTTGACCGTGATTCATGAACCGGGCATGAGCGACCTGCCCGACTTCTATGCTCAGAATCAGGCGAAGATCGTAGCGTCGCTCCCTTGCTACACCGCAGACAACGTCGATCGTCAGCGGGGCGGCGGCGTGTTCGAGCTCTCTATCAAATCTTTGCGGCAACTCAACGGGGTGGGTTACGGCGCGGCACAGAACGGTGAGCGCAGCACTGCTGGCCATGGCAAAGCGCCGCTGCGCCTCGACCTCGTGTTTAACCCCTTGGGCCCATCACTGCCTCCAGCTCAGGCAGCTCTTGAGGCGGACTACCGCGAGCGTCTTCAGGACGACTTCGGCATCGTCTTCGATCGCTTGCTCACCCTGGCGAACATGCCCATCCACCGTTTCGCCGACGACCTGCGCCGGCACAATGAGCTGGCCCAGTACCACGAACTCCTCGAAGCTAGCTTCAACCCCGGCGCCGTTGACGGAGTGATGTGCCGGGAGATGATCAACGTGGACTGGAACGGCCGCCTAGCCGACTGCGACTTTCATCAGATGCTCAATCTGCCCACAAACACGGCGCACAAAACGATCTTCGACATCGAGTCTTTCGGCACACTCGACAGCAGTCTGATCACCACGGCCAGCCATTGCCTGGGATGCACCGCGGGACAGGGCAGCTCCTGCGGGGGCGCCCTCACCGACGGGTCCGCGTGAGCCCCGACGATCCGGCTCAAGAGCGCGACCACGGTGCTCCCCACGGCCGCGCTCGCATCATCGTCCTGGCCAAACCTCCCCGTCGGGGACAGTGCAAGTCGCGCCTAGCTGCCGACGTAGGAGACGGCCCTGCCACCCGTCTCGCCCGAGCCATGCTCGCGGACGTGTGGAGCGCCGCTGCGGGGTTCGCAGCGTCGCCCGGCGGAGAGCCAAGCCTC
>JBLIMM010000219.1:0-7893 GCA_047638635.1 Pseudohongiellaceae bacterium
CGTTCGCCGTGCCGTGACAACTCGTGCACTCGATTTCGACGCCGTGCTCCATGGCCCCGTAGATGTCGCCGTCGCCCATGACGTCCCGCCGGGTGTGGCAATCGATGCAGTCCATGCCCGCTGCGTGATGCACGTCAGACGGCGTCAGCTGCTCGTCTTTCACGAAGAACTGACCGGCGATCAAATGGTCGGTTGTCCCCGGGACGTTTGGGCCCGCTGGCATTTGCGGGTAGAGCTGCGCCAGTCCGCGAAAGGCATTCCCGATCGAGGCGTCGCCCACGTGGCAATGGGTGCACGTCGCTGTGGTCGGCGCCCCGGTGAGTTCATGCCGCAGAGGATGTCCCGGCTCAAATCGATCAATCGTCGTATCGGCCGAGCGGCTCAAACCGTCCTCACCATAGGGGACATGACACGCCGCGCACCCGGCTCCTCGATAGAGCCCGTCTTGCCCTAGCCGCCCCGTGAGGCCAAAGCCCTCAGACCACAGGTGGCACTGCATGCAGGCCTTCTTGGGCAGGTCAGCAAAGTGGTCGCCAAGCTCTTTCTCAGCGCTGGCCCCGCGCAGCTGCTCGATAGACTTCAGCGATGACAAGCCGTGAGGGTCACGGACATCGTCGTCGTTCACAGCGAAGATCGAGTAGACCGCTTGCCGAGTCGGGTTCACCCCGTTCTCAAAAAGACCGTCGTTCAAATGCCCCGCGGTGGTGCCGTGCAGGCTCGAACCCAAGTGTTCGACAAGGCTCCCGTGGCAGCTGGCGCAGGTTTTGTCAGCCACTCGCAAGTCAGAAGGGTTCCTGAAACGCACCGCCGCGGGATCGAAGCTGGGGTGCATCACCCGTTCGTCTTTGGGCCAGCCCTTCAGCGGCAGCACATGGGCTCGCTCCACGGTTTTGGCGTCGCCGTTGCCCCCGTGACAATCGGTGCAACTCAAGGCCATCCAGGGATGCATGTCTTCGATGCCGTCGTGGCACGAAAGGCAGCCCCGATCTCGGGACACCGGTGACACCATGGGCGCAAGCCTGGCTCCAGGCACGCCCGCAGACCCAGCCTCGGGCGTCGTTCCCATGGCCGACTGCCCAGGAGTTTGAGCGCTCAATTGGCCGACCAACGTGCTCAAGACCAGCAGCACCCAGCAGGGCAGCGTGGGCAGAGTTCGGTGGCACGGCAGAGTCTTCAAATCATGTGCCTTTCGCAGCGGAGGGGCGGCCGTCAGGCGAAGAGTTCTTTGATCGGCGACCCGGATCGGGCGCCCATGCGTCCACCAAAGAGAGACACGATGGTCGGGGCCACGTCGATGGAGCGCACGGCAGACCTCTCGACCACGCCGCTCTTGAAGTCCGGTCCCCAGGCCACGGTGTTCACCGACAACAGCTCCTGCGACTGATCGCCGTGATCGAGGCCTCGCCGTGCATTGAAGTCACGATCACGGCCAAACTCCGGCAAAACAAAGAGCGCGGTGGATTCAGCCAATGACGCGTCGCCGGTGATGGCGTCGAAGAGCAGGCCCAACTCTTGGTCGTTGCGTTTGATCGTGGTGACGTAGTCGTTGAACGAACCGTGGGCCACGTCCGGGGCACGCAAGGTCACCGTGAGCAACTTCGGCCGGAAGATCGCCAAGAGGTTGCGGGCCACGTGCATGGCCTTGGCGTCGTTGGCACCGAGGCCGGTGATCTCCGCAGCGTCTCCCCGGAGCTCTTCGAGGATGTACTGCTCGATACGCGCTGCCGCCACCGGGTCGTTCCCCAGGCCACCGCCACCGCCACCGCCATCGCCGCCGTCATCAATGGGCAGTGGTGTTTCCATGGCACCCCGCAGCGCCGACAAGGTCTTTTCTGCTGCGGCATCGTGGCTGCGCAAACCTCCCTGCCCCACCACCAGCTCTTTGAACTCGGCGTTGAAGATGCCCTCACCGCCGATCAAGTTGGCCCCGTAGGCCGGGCCGTAACCCGACGCGGTCGAATAGGCGTAGTTCGTCTCTTGGTCGCCCCCACTCGTGGACAACCACACTTCGCTCGCAGGCAAACCCGCCTCACGACGAATGATCTCGAACAGCGTGGGCTTCTCGCTGCGCCCGTTCTCGCGAATACCGAAGACATCCCAGGAGCCGGTGATGATCGACGAAGCAGCGCCGTAGTGACCGATGTTCTGCACCGCTGTGCGCGGCAAGCTGACACCCGCTGCAGCAATGCGATCGAGGTTCGGTGTGTTGCCGCTGCCAAGGGTCTCCGAGCTGCGCACACCACCGCCGAAGATCACCAGCACCACACGCTGGGTCAACCGAGCGCCTGCCAGGGGGATGGCACCTCGCGCTGAGACAGCGGCTGTGGCTCGCGCAAACGCTGCGCCAGGGCCCACACCGGCAGCCATGAGCAAAGCAGCGTTTCTGAGCAGGCCCCGGCGGCTCATGTCGCCATGAGCAGCTGAGCGCGAGGGTCGGTGGTGGGTCATCGGGTCTCTCCACAGGGCGTCGCCGGCAGGCGTCGTTTGCACAACGCTGCAGGACACTGGAGCTTAGTAATACTGGTATTCCCAGTGCGTCGTAACGGCCCGGACCAAAGTGTCCGTTTCGCACTCGCACTGCTCGAATATCGTGACAAACGTGTCCATTTCATGGGGGCTGGGAGATCTTCCCAGAAAGCGCCGAAACACGTGGATCACCAGGTCATCCACAGGGAGGCTGTCTCGAGACGGGAGATCAAGGGTATCGGCCCGCAGCAGCACTCGGGCGATGACCGAGCGAAGGGGCCCGGCATCGGCTACCGCAGACAGGGCCCGGCGGCAACGCTCCAAGGTCTCAACGTCCGGCGGACGTCCCGTGAGATCGACGAAAAGGCCTTGCAGGAACTGGCGGTTGCTCTTGCGCCGCAGCCGTTGGAGCCGGTCTCCGTAGGCGGGCGACAACAGCCAGCCCATGACAAGGTCAGCGTAGAGACCAGGATCATGAGCAAGTTCACTGGACCAGCGCTGCGCCTCTTTGCGTCCCGGGGCACGACCTATGAAGCGGCTGTACTCCCGTTCTACGAAGCGTTCGATGAAGGCCGGTTGGGCGGCTGCGATGCGCACCACGTCGGACTGACTCTTCCCTGATTGTCCCCAGAGGCTCGCTCCGTGACCGTCATACATGCGCTTACCCGCCTCGAGCAGAGCCGGCTGCTTCTGGACTGTCATGCCCAGGAGCTGCTCGAAGACCACAGAGACGAAGGTGTCATTGCCCGGGTTGGCTCGGTGGAACGCCGACGATCCCACGGTGGCGCGCAACGCGGAGCACACGTCGAGGTCGCCGGAGGCGAGCAAGTCAGGCAGGCGTTGCCCCGGGCCCGGATCGTGGGGGCGAAAGTTGTCGAGCAGCAAGAAATAGTAGAGCTGCTCTTCGTACCAGTGCTGCCAGAAACCGTGGGTGCCACAGAGCAGACGCAGCATCATCGAGGGGCTAGAACCGGCTGCCAGCTGCAGCTCGTCCAGGTCGGGCGTCCGTCCCAAGAGATCGAGGTAGATCGCCCGAGCGTGTCGCGGATTCGACAGGTCGAGGCCAGGGTTGCCAGTGTCGTCGCCGTCGCTACCCACTGGGGCGGGGAGACGAGCGGCTACATGGGCTGGGGCGACGAACATGGACGACTAGTGTAAAGGGCTGGAGCGCCCTCGTGTCGGCCGAAGTTACAGGAGCCTCAGCCCGCGTTCCCCTGGGCCGCTGCCCACGCTGACACCGCAGCACTGATCTGCCCGTCACCGCCGAACAACTGATGTTCGCCGTCGACTCCCACCGCCAGCACCGAGAGCAGCCTCGAAGCCGCTCGCCAATCGGCCGGGCCCACTTCGCCCTGGTCGTCTTGCAGGCGAGAGTGCCAGCCCACGAGACCCTCGTCACCCACCGGAGCGCAGAGGATCACCGCAAACACACGCCGGCCCCGCCGAGCCATGTGCCGCAGGGCCAGCTCGTGGCCGGTGCGGGCCAAACGCTGGCGCACGTCGCTCACCGAGCGGGTCAGGGCGTCGAGCCCCAGCACTTGCAGCTCCCCCTCCCAGCGTTGGTGCCAGATAGGGTCGCCCAGAGAAAAGGGCGCTACGAGACGCTCGCTCAAATCGCGAACCATGGGCACGAGGGCCGGGTTCGGCTGATCTTCCACAGATGTGGGAGGAGTACGCGTCATGATGGCCCGCCGGGCCCGCCAACGATCTAGAATCATGGGAGAGAGTCTACCAGCCGGCAGAGACAGATCTGCACGGCGGCTTGGGTTACCATCCTCCCCATGGATGGCCGCTCACCGATCGATGACTTCCCGCCCACGGAGGTGCCTTGCGCACCGCCGGTGGTCAACCCCTCCCTCGCCGGACGGGCCATCGACCCGACACCCTGGCGAGCGCCCCCCTCTCAGCCCGAGCGCCACGGCGTGCTCACGGCGGCGGAGCCCCACGATAAGGCGGCCATCGCCCAGCAGATCTGCGACGTCATGCGCATGATGTACAACCGCCAGCTGGTGGTGGCCAACGACGGCAACGTGTCCGCGCGCCTGCCCAACGGCAACATCATGATCACCGCGTCCGGTGTCCTCAAAGGCTACATGACTCCGGACCAGGTCATCGAGTGCGATCCAGCCGGTAACTCCCTCGACGGCCGGCGCGTGACCACCGAGATCAAGATGCACGTGGGCGCCTACAATCTGCGCCCAGATGTGGGTGCCGTGGTCCACGCCCACCCCATTCATGCGGTGGCCTTCAGCCTCGCGGGCATTTCCTTGGCGGGCTGCGTGATCCCCGAGATCATCGTGACCATGGGCAGCATCCCCACCGCGCCCTACGGCACACCGTCCACCAACGATCTGTTCACGAACATCAAGCCACACTTGGCTGGTGGCGACGCGGTGATCATGGAACGCCACGGTGTGGTCTGCGTGGGCTCCGATCTCTTCGACGCCTACAAGAAGATGGAGATGGTCGAGCACACGGCCAAGATCACCCACGCAGCGCGAACCCTGGGCGGCGAGTTGAAGTCACTGCCGCCGCAAGATGTCCAGGCCTTGCTCGACACCCGTCGCTCGCTAGGCGTCGAGATGCGCAACAACCTCTGCACGGGGTGTGGGGCGAAAGAGAGCTGCGCGGCGCCGCTGTTTCCTGACTGAGTCGCCTAACTGAGTCGGGAGAAAAACCGTCAGGGGCAGGACGCCCGTGCGTAGCCGTCTCCCACCACAAACCGGCCGTCGCTCATGGCCATGGCTTCGATGCGCGCGCGCTCGTCTTCGAAGCCTGCCCGGCCCATGAGCCCGTAGGTGGCGATCTTGCCGCCCTCGACCCCTGGTTGATCGAAGGCATTGACGCCGTAGAGCTCGCCGCCGAAGGCTATGGCGATTTGCATCCACATGACCCATTCGCCTACGTGATAGGCGTCGACCTTCGGGAACGTGATTTCGCCGTTGGGGCGTCCCGCTGCGGTGAGGGCCAGTCGCGTGGCGCGGCACTCGGCGTCTAGCAGGGTGCCGAAGCCTTGGCCGCCCAAGTAGGCCAAGCCTTCTAAGCCTTCAGGCGGCGCGGGAATGGTCACCTCGTCGTGCTCAGCCACGCGCAAGAAGGTGAACACTTTGTCCGCCGGGCCTTCTACGAAGAGTTGCACTTGGCTGTGCTGATCTGTGGCCCCGATCGCTGCGTGAGGCAACGGGCCCACCCCTTTGCCCGTACTATCGATCTTGCCCAGGCTCTCCGCGGCGAGTTGCACCAACCAATCGCCGAGCAAGCGCAGACGATGGCTGTAGGGGAACAACACTTGCACACTCATCCCGCAGCGGGTGTCGAGCAGGTGCTGGGTGGCGGCGATGAGCGCTGCGGGGTTCGCGGAGAAGTCTGCGTTCAGGCAACGCTCGCGACCGGCTTCAGCGCCGTCCATGAGCGCAGTCAAATCCCAGCCAAGCAAGGCGCCGGGGACCAAACCCACGGGGGTCAGCACGCTGAAACGGCCGCCCACATTCGCGGGCACCGTAAACGTCGTCAGTCCGTGGGTCGTGGCGAAGGGGCGCAGGAAACCGTGCTCGGCGTCTGTGGTGACGACCACATGCTCCGTCCAGCGATGGCCCACGGTGGACTTCAGGCGATCTAAGAAGAGTAAGAACTGGGACATGGTCTCGGCAGTCGAGCCGGACTTGCTGATGACGTTGAACAGCGTGCGTTCGGGATCGCACACTCGCAGCACACCACTGACCAACGCAGGGTCGACGTTATCGACCACGAACAACCGCGGGCGACCGCCGTCAGGCTGCACCTCGTTGAAGCTCGGCGACAGCGCTGCATGGATCGCCGACGTGCCAAGAGCTGAGCCGCCGATACCCAAGACCACCACGTTGTCGTAGCGGCCCTTCACACTCTGCGCCCAGGCCGTCACCGCCGCGACCGTCTCGCGATCGTCCGGGAGATCGAAGAACCCTAGCTCACCCGACGCCCGCTTGGCCTGCAGCTGCTGAAGCTGAGCCGGATGGGCCGCCGCCGCTGCGCTGAGCCACTCAGCGTCGACGCCAGCTGCTCCTTGGGGGCCGCCACTCATCAAGCAGGTGTAGTCAAAGCTCAGGGCCATGGGACGGTCTCGCATCGCAAATCGGGGGAGAAAAGCACGGAGCGCTGAGGATAACCGGGCCGCGGCCCAGGCGAGCACCTCTGCACCGAGAGGTTGTGCCCAAAATGCGACGGGCTCAATCACCGATTGGACAGCGTGCGGCAGCCCCTCGTCACCGACCAGCCACCCCTGATGATCTCCGCGCTACCCTCCGTCCCGGTTATCCTCTGCCCCCATGAGCGACACCCCCAGCGAACCCGAACAAGACGCCCCCCGGGACCTCACCCACGGCTTGGCCCACCTGCTGGTCAGCCGCCCGATCACGGTCTTCATGCTCTTCTTGACCCTGATCGGCACGGGTGTGCTGGCCTACATGCGCATCCCGCTCACGTTGCTGCCGGGCGGGCTCGCGCAGTCGAGCCTCTCTGTGGGCTTCCCCTACCCGGGGGCCGGGCCCAAAGAAGTCGAAGATCAGATCACCCGGCCGGTTGAAGAAGAGCTGCGCACGATCCCTGGCATCACCGAGCTCTTCTCGGTGAGCTCTGAGGGCTACGCGAACATCAACGTGTCCTTCGGGCCGCAGTCCGACATGGACATGGCCTACGCCGAGGTGCGCGATCGAGTCGAGCGCATTCGCGGCACGCTGCCCGAAGAGATGGACCGCTATCGCATCCGTCGCTGGAACAGCAACACAGATATGCCGGTGATGTGGATCGGCGTGCAATACAACGAAGACGCGCCCGATCCCTTCGGCGCCATCGAGCGCATCGCCGTGCCGCGTATCGAAGCCGTCGATGGCGTGGCCCAAGTGGGCTTGTACGGAGTGGTCGACGAAGCCGTGCGTATCTTCGTAGACATGGACAAGGCCACGGGCTACGGCATCAATCTCGGTGACGTCATTGACAAGATGCGCAATGACAACTTCACCATGCCCGCTGGCCAGCTCGACGACAGCGGCCGCACGTTTGCCCTGCGTATTGACTCCCGTTTCCAATCTCAGGAAGAGATTGAGCGCTACCCCGTGGGTCAGGGTTTGGTGCTGACTGACATTGCCGAGGTCATTCGTTCTCGAGGTTACCGCGATTCGGTCTGGCGCATTAATGGCCGGGCGGCGGTGGGCATGGACGTTAGCCGTGAGTCTGATCAAAACACTATCGAAGTGTGCGAGCGACTCGAAGGCGTCATCGAACAACTGAAGACCGACCCGCGTCTGGCAGATGTCAATTTCAACATCTTCTGGAATCAGAAAGAGACCATTCTCGACGCAGTAGATGGCCTCAAAGGGTCAGCGCTCTGGGGCGGCCTCTTCGCGATCATCGTGCTGTTCTTCTTCCTGCGCGACATGCGCATGACGTTCC
>JBLIMM010000220.1:0-7880 GCA_047638635.1 Pseudohongiellaceae bacterium
AGCCCCTCCTTGATCCAGAAGACGATCCATCTCGGCGCTCATGTGTTCTTGGACGATAAGATGGTGCAAGGCGGGAACAACAAGGTGTTGATTGACCTCTACCGAACAGCAGCGACCACGGTGGCCGGTTCGTCCGTCTTGAGCGAAGGGCAGACCGTCGAAATGGCAGCCTGGTGCGAGAGCCTCTCGGGGGTCTCTGGCTTGGTCACTCGTTTGACCCTAGAACACGTGGACGCTGCCCCCGCGCCCGTACAACTGGCAGGGTCTGAACTACGCCTCATCGATCTCAGCGCGTTCTATTGGATGGGTCCGAAGGGGCCAGCCTTCTCTGCCTCAATGATGCAAAACCGTGAAGGCTACTACTCCGAAAACGATCATGATGACGAAGGGGACATCCTGGCCTTTCCCGCTGAAAGCGACAGCTGGGATCACGCAGTGTCACCCGTGGTGGAAGACCTGGTTTGGGAGCACGACGGGGCCAGCTTTCGTGAGCAAAACTGGATACTCTTGGCCGCCGAACCCACAGCCCTCGCCGCCTGTGTACAGACACTGACATCGCGGCAGACAAACAGCCGTGGACTGCAGCTCGAATGGGGCCTGGACGATGAGCAGGGGCAGGCGATCGCTGGCGGCCAGTTGCAGATGGAACAACACTCCGACGGTGCAGTGTTGGTAGGTGAAGCGTTGAGCTACCTCCACGGCTGGAGCATCCACGTAGCCACCGGAAGTCAAGGTCGTGCGATCACTCCCTTGGAAGCATTCGACGGCCTTTGGCTAGTGGCCCACGCCAATGGGCGCGGTGGTGTGCAGCTCGCTTTGACACGCAATCATCTGGCGAGTCTTAAAGAAGACCCTCTTGATGAGCACAGCGGCGACACCTTCGAGAGAGCGGTCTTTGAGTCTGCAGATGTCAGCTGCCATGTGCCGGCGGACGGCCAGCGACACCAACTCACGAGCCTGGCCACCTCGCAGGGTCAAGTCACCTTCTGGGTGAAGCCCACCTTGCGCTGAAGCGAGGTGGATCCACCAGGGCAGTGCGACACCACAGCTGCGAGAGCGATGGTCGCACTGCCCTGCAGCAACACCCGGGAAGATCTCGCGAGAGGGCTGTTGCTAAACTGGGGCGATGATCTCAATCGCTCGCTTCAGCCGCTTCGTTTGTCTCGCCTCCGTAACCCTCGCGGCCTTACTTGGCTGCGATCCTGGGGTTGAGAAAAAACCTGCTCCCAGTGCTGAGCCGCCCCTCGCCCTGGCTGAACCTGCTGAGCTGTCGTCGCCCGAACAAGCTCAACACATGGGATGGCGTGCTCGCCCTCACGACGATACAGAGCCCCCGACCGCACGGTGGGACATGGTCGAGGGGATGCGCTTGGATCTCCAAGCGGAACGCCATCCCTCAGACGGCGGCGGGCGCGCTTGGCTTGCAGAAACACAGGGCTGGGACAGTGGGGCCACAGTGGGGCAGGCAGGGCGGTGGACCATTCGCTATGAGGCGGGTCCACTCGGGGTCGCAGAAGGGGGCGTCGTCTACTTACAAGTGTCGCCCTATTGGGGCTGGAGTTGGCCCGTAGTCGATGACGGACGGATACCAGCGGACGTGGTGGCAGAGCAGCCCGGTTTCACCACAGTGACCACTGATGCGGAGGGAGTCATCCCCCTGGCGAGAGCCGTAGAGCAACAGTTGATGGCCGTGATCATCAGCGGCCGAGAGTTGCGAGCAGGGGAAGGTCTCACCATCACTTACGGCGCGGGACCTAGCGGAGCTCACCCTGACCGTTTCGCCGAGGCGGACAGCCCTTTCTGGATTGCCGTGGATGGCGATGGGGACGGCATCCGAAAGCTGTTGGACAAGGCCCCAAGAGTCGCCGTAGCCCCAGGCCCTGCAGCCCGCATGCAAGTGACGGTGACGAGTTGCGTGCGCCCGGGCGACGAGGCGCGACTCACCGTGGCTGTGTTGGATGGGGCGGCCAACACCGGAATTCCGTGGCAGGGAACCGTGTCCCTCGGCGGACTACCCAGTGGCACCAATCTTCCCGAGTCGATCACCTTCGACGGTAGCGAGCAGGGTCGACAGACGCTGACGTTCCAGTGCTCTGACGAAGGCACCTGGTGGATCGAAGCCAGCACAGCAACAGGCCTGCAAGCCCAGGCCAACCCCCTCGTGGTGCAAGCGGAGATCGGCCACGTCCTGTGGGGAGACCTCCACGGTCACTCAGGTCTGTCCGATGGGACGGGCACTCCAGAAGACTACTTCACCTATGCTCGAGATGTCGCCGCTCTCGACGTGGTCTCACTCACCGATCACGATCACTGGGGCTTTCAGTTCCTCGACGCTCACCCTGAGATGTGGGAACAGATCAGCGACACTGTCGCCGCTTATCACGAGCCCGGACGCTTCGTCACCGTGCCCGGCTACGAATGGACCAGCTGGATTCATGGCCACCGGCATGTGCTGAGCTTCGAAGACGAACCGAGCCTGTCGGTCTTGTCCTCCCTCGACGAGCGCTACGAAACCCCGCGGCAACTCTGGGATGCCCTCGCCGGACAAGACGCACTCACGTTTGCGCACCATTCGGCTGGCGGCCCTATCGCCGTGAACTGGACCTATCGCCCAGACCCGCTCATCGAGCCCGTCACCGAAATCGTCTCGGTCCACGGCAGTAGTGAAGCGCTCGATTCTCCGCTACTCATTTACCGACCGCAGCCCGGCTACTTCGTCCGTGATGTTCTCGACGCAGGCATGCGTTTTGGATTTGTGGGCAGTGGAGACAGCCACGATGGTCACCCAGGCTTAGCGCACTTAGCAAACCCCAGCGGCGCTGGCGGATTGGTGGCATTGCTCACGGATGACTTCTCCCGCAGCGGAGTCCTGAACGTGTTGCGCGAGCGGCGCTGCTACGCCACCAGCGGAGCTCGCATGATCGTCCGCAGCAGTCTCGGTGGCACGCGCATGGGTGGCACATTGCAGGCCCCCGACGCTCCCGTGACCGTGACGCTCTTGGCCTGGGGCACCGCGCCCATTGTGCGCGTTGATCTGATCCGCAGTGGAGCCGTCATTGGTCAGTCGACGTTCGACGACGAGACATCAGCCTTCGTGGCCACCTCGTGGGAACTCACGGACTTGCAAGCCGGTGAGTACGTCTATCTGCGCGTGTTGCAGGCCGACAAACACGTAGCTTGGACAAGCCCGTTTTCTATCGAATGAACAGTGAGGATCCTGGGCGATTTTGGTCACGAGCTCGTCTGTTGCCGGTTCGAGCCAGCGCCCTGGGTCAAAACGAGACTGAAAAGCCAGCGACCAGTGGTGGGGGGGGCCGAGCCTCAATGGGCAACGAGTCGTTCGGCGGTCACGCGGCAGTGCTCTGGCTAGCAGCCTGTGCGTAAAGTGCCGTGATGGCGAGTGCGCCTCGGTGGTGCCAGATCGAGACGACGAACCGCAGTCGAATCAGTGGATTCGTGGAGGATTCGGCAACGAAGAGCTGGCGCTACCGAGGTGTGCTCGGCGCGCGGCACTTTACCTCCAGGCTGCTAGGGGTCGCCTCGCCGCACTTGTCTTTCTGGCGTGAACTAAACGACGCTGTGCAAGACCGACACAAGTCCGTCAAAGCGCTGCCGTTCCTGGCTGTACACGAGGGGCAGCATGAACCCACCCATTAGCACGGCAGCCAAATCTTCGGCGGAACAATCCGTGCGGACCTCGCCGTTCTCTTGCCCTTCGCGCACCAGCGTTAGCATGAACTGTTCCACTTGCCGGCCCATTTCATCCATGGCGATACGGAACTCGGGATGAGAGTTGCGTAACTCGGTGCCAATGGCTAGCTGAAAACAGCCTCGGTCAGAGGCATCCCCAAACACGGGGTCGGCATTGCTCGGCTCGCGTAACGCGAGCAACTGACGCAGGCGATTCTTCACGGGGGCGTCGGCCCCACAGATCGCATCAAGACGATCAACCCCACGTTGGTTGTGGCGTTCGAGGGCTGCTCGTAAGAGCCCTAACTTGCTGCCGAAACGCACATAGAGACTATGCCGGTTGAGCCCAGTCGCTTGGACGATGTCCTCGACACTGGCGTTGTGATACCCCTTGGTCCAGAAGAGTTCGATGGCCTCTTCAAGAGCGAGCTCGGGATCAAAGCTGATAGGTCTTGCCATGGATAGTGAGCGAACCTTTGATGGCTTGGGGCGCCATAAAACCGAGAGGCTGTCTCATGTTCTTGCCGTGAGTCCAGCAATCATGGGGCGAGTCATGGGTGTTGCGGGATATGGTAACGATCAGATTGGACCGAATCCTAGCAGCGAGTCATTAGGGAGATCGTTTTCCCTCAGCGAGTGATTCGAGGCTGAAGGTAGACGTCGTACCGTGTGACGCCTCCATCGTGGCTGTGGTGGGGTCGGGCGAAGCTCACCATGGGGGGGGCGCCACGAGGGCGTTTGACCACAATGCGACCGGGCTCGGCAGCCACAGCAGCCTGAAACAACTCGTCGGCGTCTCTATCCTCCCCGACCAGGGCTCTGAACAGGCGCATCTCCTTCTTCACCAAGGCCGACTTCTGACGCTCGGGGAACATAGGGTCCAGCAAGATCACGTCGGCGGGGCCAGCGACGGAGGGTTGACCCAACCATTCTCGGGCATCGGCATGGATCAGCTCGATGCGATCGACAGACTCTGCGAGCCGTTGATCCGCTGAAGAAGCTCCTGCGCCCGTCCCAGTTTCAGACGCACGGCGCAAGCCGTCCCGCAGAAGTTCGGCAACCACAGCAGACCGCTCTAGGGCTTGGACCGTGCAGCCCAAGGTGGCTAACAGCACCGTGTCTCGGCCCAGGCCCGCGGTTGCGTCGACGACCTTGGGCCGAGTGTTGCTGCCGATTCCTACGGCTCGGCCCAAGGGCTGCCGCCGACCGTAGCCCTGGCGTAAGCGGTAGCCGAAGCGGCCATCCACAAACTCAGCCGACACAGCAACCGGCTTGCTAACGCCCAGCTCAAGTAACTCAAGCCGCCGAGCCGCCCAACGGAGGGCCATGGTTCCTGAGAGAGCTCGAGTCTCCGTGACTAGCGAACAACCCAGGCGCCTAGCGAGATCTTCTCCATAGAGGAGAGCGTCAGGCGCGTCATCGTTCACAAGAAGCTGAAGAGTCTCAGGGGCATTCACGGCGGGAGTCTACTGATCAACAACCGGTTTCAGCGGCTTCCCCCGCCCACGGCATACCCACAACTCACCATAATATGGATTATCAGACGTTAAAAATGTAGTAGAACAGGCCGTAGTACCCCTCTACCTAGGGTTCTCTAACCCACGCGTCTTGGGCAGCTTCTTCAGCAGACGTCGTCGGGCCAGCCGCCGATGCGTAAGATCCGCCTTGCGACGCCGTCACGACGTCGACCCAAGCGGATGAACAAGCAGCTCTTCCCGTACCCGTACCCAGATCGCCGGCCCCAAAGGAACCTCGCCATGACCGAGTCCACAACCAAGAACCCCAGCTGGACCGCAGGTCAAGGCACCTGGTGGCTACTGGCTCTGGTCCTTGGCCTCGGCCTGCGGGCGGCTCACGGCGAGGCGCTCAAATCCACAGTTTTCGAGTGGGAGGCTGACGGGTTCATCTCGGCCTTCGAGGGCCGGGGTTGGGACGCGATCAACCGCGTTCGGGCTCCAGGAGTCGGCCTGGCCATGGACCGGCTTGGCCAAGCCCTGGAGCTCACCGAAATTATCCACGTGCGCTGGCTGTGTGTCGGGCTTTCGTTGCTGATGCTCCTAGCGGCCCTCGATCTGGCCTTGGCTGCTTCTCGGATCACAGGCATGACCCGGCGGTCGGTGGGTCGCACCTTGGCCTGGGGAACGACCGTCTGGGCCGTGCACCCCACGTTGATTCGTTCGGCGGTGAGCCCGACTCCTGAGCTTCTTCTCGGGGGATCTCTATGCCTCTTGTTGGCTGGCCTGGCCCGTTGCCGCAACGGCTCATGGTTACTGGGTCTGCCATTCTTCGCCCTGGGGGCAGCGGCAGCCGTTGTCATCGGTGGGTCGGTGGCGGCGTTCGCGCTGGTGCTAGGGCTGCTGGTCTTCCTGGTTCCCGTCCCCCGCCTAGGGCCAGCCTTGGCCGGGATTCTCTGCATCGGGCTCGCCGTAGCCGTGGGCGTTTTCGTGCAGCGGGGGCCGGAACGCCTAGACCGTGAGTGGATCCCTGACACAGCTCCAGCTCACAGCTTGTTGTCGCTCACCAATGGCCCCGTGCTGACTCCTGGCGAAGTGCAGTTTCACGCCGAGGAACGGGAGCTGGACACGTTGCATCGCGCCCTTGAGTCGGTGACGACCGCCCCACCCCTCGAGCTGGGACTGGCCCTCGCGTCCCGCTTAGCGAATGACGAGTTGGGGCCCCGACGGCTCGCGCCCCTGTTGCTCTCCGTGTCCCCTGAGCCCGACGACGAAAACAGGCTTTCCGCCAGGCGGGGACTCGGACTCTTTGACCTGTTTCTTCGTGGCGGTTTGCTGCTGTTCGCCTTGGCTGTGCTCGGGATTGCTCGGGTCAAAGAGGTGCAATCAAGCTGGCCTCGGGCGGGTATCGTTGTGGCGGGCCTGGTGTTCTTGATCGTCGGTGCCGCCACGGCGGTGGGCCCCTTGGCCATGGCACCACTCGATCTGGTTTTGATCGGCGCCGCAGCGGCAGGGGTTGCAGGCGCAGATCCCGGCAGACCATGGACTCGCCGTCTCGCTTTCATGGTCGGCGGAACTCTCCTGTGTACCTTGCTCATCACTGGCGGCGTGGACGACAGGCCCTTGGATCCCTGGATTGAGAACCTGAGTCATCGTGAACAAGAAGGCCAGCTCCTTGCTCAGGCCATGCAGCACGGCGGCCCTGCCAGCTACTCCGCAGAACTTCATGCCTGTCATTTGTTGGGCCGCGCTCAGGCGCCCTTCTTGCGCAGGCCCTGGCTCGCTCGGGCTCACGCTCTGCAGGCCACTCGGCTTTCTCCAGAAAGTGATGACGCAGTGGTCGCGCTGGTTTCTGCCCAGGCCGAGTGTAGGCAATATCGAGAAGCAGCGAGTTTGGCCGAAAGCGCCTATCGCTCCTCCCCATCTGGATCAGAACAATCTCGTCGCATGGAGTTGATCTTGGACTGGGTCGTGAAAGAGCAACGGGACGCTGGGCTTCGTTAGTCCTTCACCCTAGACATGACCTGCAGCCGCAAGTGACTATCGGCCCACACGTCCAAGAGGTTGCCGATGTCCGCCGAAGAACTTCAACCCGCCGCTGAGGCTACGCCCGATGGCCCTGACGAGCCATTGCGTGGCCAGGCTCTCTCAGCACGCCAGCGCCGGGCGGGGCTCCTCGTAGGCGACTTGGTGCACGATCTGCGCAACCCCTTGGCAGTGATTCAGGGTTACGCCCAGCTGCTGCTGACCTCCACAAAAGTCGAGGCAGATGCCAGAGACCTGGAACGCATCCTGGACGAAACGGCACGGATGTCGGAGTTGCTCACATCCGTAGTCGACTTCCTGCATCCTGAGCACCCCGGGCTGAGCGAGGTCTCCTTGGAACGGGTGATCGCCCTGGGCATGGGCTTGAGTCGCCAACGGGCTCGCCAGTGCCAAGTGGCCATCAGCGTTCACCGGGACGACTCCCCCGCCGTTGTCCTGGGTCGTTTTGGCGCGCTGGTCCAGGTTTTCTCTGCAACCCTGGAGTACGCCGTGGAGCAAATGACTCCCGGTCAGCAGCTCAGTGTTTGCAGCTGTCGCTCGGTCTCCGGACAGCCTCGATTGATCATCTCTCATGGCGCCACCCCACAAGATGGCGAAAGGGCGCGGGCGTTCATCCCAAACACCGCGTCGGAACCCACCGAGCTGCCGTTGTGCCAGGAGCTCCTCGCTAGTTACGGTGGGTCCCTCAAG
>JBLIMM010000221.1:0-7838 GCA_047638635.1 Pseudohongiellaceae bacterium
AGAACGGTGACTCACGGGGGACAACGACCAAGGGCCGGCGCTCTTTGAGCATCACGTCTGCGGCACGTTCAATCAGGTTCGACGACAAGCCGCCTGCTAGGCGCCCCACCGTTCCCATAGAACAAGGGATCACCACCATGGCCCGTGGGCCACTGGATCCGCTGGCTGCAGGAGCAGTGATGTCGTCCAGTTCGAAGCTGCGACAGTCGGCATCGTTCGGTGCGTCAAACCAGTCGGCCACGCGGTGACCCAGCCCATGTTCAATGGCCAAGACTTTGCGAGCGGCGCCGGACATGACCACATCACACGGCGTTTGATGTTCCACCAGACGCTGCACGGCACGGACACCATAGATTGCGCCAGAGGCGCCAGTGAGAGCCACTAGGACGCGACCGATCATGATAGATTTCTTTCAGGCGAAGGCGGCGCGCATGTCGCAGAGCAAGTCGTAGAAGACGTGCATGTAAACCACGACCGCGAATCCCCGCAGGGCGAACAGAAGGCCTAGGATTGTACCGGCGAGGGCCCGAAAGACGAAAGGCCCCATAGTGAACGGCTCGCCCCCGTCACCCAGATGATGGTAGAGCGAAAATGCCGCAGCTGAGGCAACAATCGCCACTCCCACTGAGAGCACGGGAGAACACCGAGCCACCCGCCGCAGAAAGAGTGCCAAACCGCCCAGCAGGCCCAGTCGAAAGACGATCTCCTCCCATAAGCCTGCACCAACGCTCAGCAGCATGGCCTGCCACAGCGGCACCTGGCCGGTCACCCACCCCGTGCCAGCCGACAATCCCAAACCACCAACCATCGAGCCCACAAGAGGCCCCAGGCACACGGCCCAAAGGAGCGCCTCTCCCAGAACGAGCGCTGGACGATCGTGCCTTTCTGGCCGACGGCGGACGAGTAGGACCAGCAAGGCCAAGACGCCGGCCCAGCGGAACACCGGCAGCGTGTGGCTGGGAAGGCGGCTCATCAACTCTGTGATCACCTGATCGGCGCTGTTACGCACCGGCGGGTTTAGCAGAGCCACAGCCACCTCGTGGGCCAACAAGAGGGGCAGCACCAGGGCCAGAGATGGACCAATGCGCCGGCTCGATGACAGGTAGAGCCCCACCGAGCCTGTCGCTTCTTGTTCTGTGGGCACCGGAGCATCCTCAAGAGCCAAACTCGCCCGCATGGCGAGTCAGCAAAGTGAGCCTAGGGAACTCAGAGCCCCGAAAACAGACCGAGCCGGCCCCCGTTGCGGAGGGCCGGCCCGATCAAGCAACGTTAAAACGTTGGCTTACTGCTCGAAGTAACTCACCAGCCTAGTGACGTCCGAGGTCGTGGGAATGGTCTTCAGCAACTGAGCATTGTTCATGTCGAACACGTCAATGCGCTTACCACCACTCGCCAGGTAAACCCTGTCCGGAGTCCAGCGGGCCACGTTTGCGACCACACCGCCCGTTGCCACACCCGCCTGGGGGTACTTAGCGTTACGGGGCAACTGCAACCCGGCGATGACAACGAGAGTTGCACCAGCGTTGTAGAGGTTGAAGTTGGTACCGAAGTTCGACGTCTGCAGCAACTCCCGGTTGTAATCGGGCAGTGCCACGTCGAAGGCGGTCCCGGTGCTGGGCGAGATGTACTGCTGAGTCGCCGCGAAGATCTTTTCACCAAAAGACGGCGCACTGGACTGAGAGTTAAAGAGCACCTGTCCAGGGCTACTGTCCTTGGTGTAAGCAATTCGCGTCACCAGAGCCCGACCAGAAACCGGGTCTTGGTGCGCAACGAAGCAGCCGATCGTGCCACCGAACGCATCAAGAGGAGCCACCGGGTCATAGGAGATTCCGCGAGGGTCCTCCATGCCTAGCAGAATCGCTTGGCCCTCGATGAGCGGCTCGTTCGGCTTGACCTCACCGAGGATGTTGTCGAAGCCAATACCAGCCTGCCCAGACGGACCACCCTCGTAGACCAGCACGTTGTCACCGCCACCATTCGAGATGAATCCGTGGAACGTACCGCTTTGGAAAGCGATGCCGCCGGAGACTTCGCGAAGACCCATGCAGACATCGTTCGGCCTGTTCAAACCCGACTGAGTCAGGGTGTGCCGCACCGACTGAGTACCAAGATCGATGATGCTGACACTGTTGCCCAAGCGGTTGAGCACGAAGACGTCTTCGTTATCCGGGCTCACAGACACACTCCTGGGACCTTGGCCCACAGGGACGCGGCGAATCTCGGTCATGAAGGAACCAGAGCTAGGATCTGCGTCGATGACGGAGACCGTGTTGTCGCCCTCGTTGCTCACGAACAACAGGTCAAGGTCAGAACTCAGCCCCATACCAAACGGATCCGGCAGGTCCAGAGACTGAATGACCGTCATGTTGTTCGAGTTGACCGCATGGAGCTTCTTGTTGAGACCGTCCGTCACAAACAGGAAGTTGCCGATCTGCTGACGGGTCTGGTACAGCGGTGGCACCAAACCACCAGGCTCGGCCGAGTTGATCGCTGCCATGTTGAGAGTCGACAGCACCACCGAGCCTGCGGTCGTGCTCTTGGGCATGGGCCCCGTCTGCACGTACTTGATGAACTTCTGATTCTCACCGGCGAAGGGGCTGTTGAAGCCAGCATTCGGTAGGTGAGGCATATCGAACTGGCTGGTGTTTGAAGCGTTTGAAGTGGGGTTCAACTGAATGAACGTGTTCATCGCGATGACGCCGCCGCCAGGCGTGATACCCGAACCGTCCTCAAACTGAATAAACGTGTCGGTAGCGAAGACCTCACTGGCCTCGATAAGGAACGGAGCCCGGGTCAAATCCTCTTGATCAAACTGCACCGACGTGAAGTTGAGCCCCACGGGGAACTTCATCGGGGGAGGATTTGGGATCGGCGGATCAGAGATGTTATTGGAGTTCACACCAGTTTGGGTCGGAGTGTTGAATGTCCGATGCAAAGCATCACTGGAGAAGGGATTCTCGCCGTCCGTGTAAACGGTATCGAGGAAGTCTCCGAACATGATGTCCCGGGGTTGGCTTAGCTCGGACACATCCGTGAGGAGTTCGTTGCCAAACGAGTTGCGCACCATGGTCTCGTAGCCAGAAGAGCCCTCATTCACACCAGGTGAAGGAGTCAGCGAGCCTGTGGCCACGGCAGCACCCGTCGCGAATTCCGACTCAATACTTGTGGGGTTGCAGGTGCAGCCCCCGCTGACGTAGCGAGAGATAATGCCGAACGCCCGCACATGGCTTCCGTTTGCAAAGGAGCCTGAGTTGTTCCAGTTAAATTTCGTCGGGTTGTTTGTTGTCTGTTGGTTCAAGAACTTGCTGACGATCAGCAAGCTCTCACTACCCAAGTTCTCTGCGCCACCACCAGGCAGGTTGGTGTTGAAGCCCGTACCGTTGAGGTCGACCACGCCCAAACCATCACTGAAAGCAGCAATGAGCGCTTGAGGTGCCACAGGAGCATTGACGTAGGCGCGCTCAAGGTTCGTGCCGACTTGAAAAGACCGGCATACGTTCCAACCACCGGCCGTGCTGTCATCCTGCACGATGCCGTTGACCTTGGTGTCATTCGCCACCGTCGTACCACCGAAGAACAGCTTGCCGCTCAGATCCATGGGACCTGCATTCACCTTGATCACCGTGTGGTTACCGATGATGCTTTGCTTCGCCGCCACACCGTTATCACCCAAGCCCACGGGCGTGAGGTCTTGGAACTGGGTGAACTCGGTACCCGAGCGAGTGAAGTTGCCCTGGTTACTAGCCTGAACAGTACTTGGCATGGCGTTCAGGGCTGTGGGGTCCAAGCCGAAGGTCGCGGAAAGACCATTGTTGGTCATGCCCAAGCCCTGACGGCAAACCCCAAGGGTGACCACAGTACCGGGGGGTAAATCCACGAGAGGCTCGATGATGTAAGCCTGCAAGTTGTTCTGGTTGACAGGGTAAATGTCGCAGGGCACCACGCCACGGGGAAGGGTGGCCAGGGTGTTGTACTCCACCGGGTAGAGCCCGTTGGGCAGGGAGCCGATAGGACTCATATCGTCAAACAGGATCCCACCCGCCTTGGTCACCAAATCGTTGATTGGAACCGTCGCACCTTGGTTCACAGCCAAGAAGACACTCGGCGCCACGGGCGAGGCGAAGGCGGTCGGTATGAACTCACCGGCAGGACTCTTCACCGGGCGAGTGTTGCCGTTGAAGGGGAAGATGATGCCCTTGCCAGCCACCGAATGAATGGTGAACTGGCGCGAGAAACCCACTGAGTTAGGAATGACTTCCTTGTCGAAGTCGATCCGAAAACGGGACTTCGTAGAGATCACGTTGATGCCGTCGCTGCCTGGGGCTGGGTCGACCGGTCCCAGCACAGCCAGGTTTGCCGGATTGATCACAGAGCCCAGCTCGTAGATCGGCAAGACATTGATTGCCGGTTCGGAGCCCACAGAGAGGACATTGATCGCAGGACCACGACTGAATGTCCGGACATCCACTCCGCTGGTTGCAACCCCTGGCCCTGGATCTTTATTGAGCACGGCAAAGGGGTCTAAGCCCACGTTCCCTTGGCTCATCTCATAAGAGTGGAAGTAAGCGTCACCGACTGTTCCGCCACCGGTGGTACGCAGCGACGAGACCAAAAAGCTAATAAAGCCCACACGAGCAGCGTTGCTGTCGCCAGTGGTACCGAAGTCGTTGACCGAATCTGGGAAAGCCGCATTTGCGCCGAGGACTCGGCCACCGCTGGCCCCCGTTGTGGGGTCGGGCAGGATCAGGTTGCCGGAGGCATCAATGTGCCCCACGGCCGAGGGGTTGAACGTCGCAGAGAGCAGCATCGGGCTCTCGTGAGCGATGAAAGTCAGCACATGGCTCGCACCGATCAACGCCCGAGCACCTTCTGGCACGAAGGAATCGTTCGTCCCCGTAGGATCGATAGAGGATTCATGCAGGGTGGTGAAGCCGCCGGCTGGATTGGGAATCGAGGTCACTCCGCCGATCACCGCAACGCCCGTCACGGTCGCGGGCAGCGGGCACGTAACGTTGGTCGTGTCTGTACTCGACAGCCTTTGAATGAAGTGGTTCTGGATCACCACCGTGGTTAGACCTGTGACTGAGTCACCCAGGAAACTGTTGCCCCCCTTGTTGGCATCAAACAGGCTGTTGATGTCGAGGTCGAAGGGGAACTCAATCTGAATGAACTGGTGCTGATCAGTGGCTGAGGAGCCTCGCCCCACTGAGCCCATGGTGTTGGGCAAAGGCGTCCGCACGGGGTACGCCGTGGCATTACTGAACAGACCGGGGCCGCCGTCGGGGATCGTATCGCCGTTGCCGTCTCCGCCGTTGAAGGGCGGGCCGCCAGCACTACCGTCACCCTGAAAGAGAACGGGAGTTCCCGTCACGATCTGGAAGAGGTCGTACAGGTTGTTGGCGCCAATAATCCGGCTGCGGTCCGCCGCCGTCAGGCCCAGGCCGCTGTCGTAGCTCGGGATGCCAAACGTTGCCAGCCCAGCATTACTCATGAGCTGATCAACTGACGAGGGCTCCGGGAACAGGCTCGCATCGACAAGGTCAACGCTGCCAGATTCACCAAGGGGGCCGACTGTGGCTGAGGAGGTCGTGCTAGGAACGCTAGCACTCCCGATGGAATTGCCACCACTACCACCACCGTCACTTCCTCCGCCTCCGCCTCCGCCGAAGCAGGACGTGAGCGACAAGGCGACAGCGAAACTTAGAATCGCAGACGAATAAGTCATTTTCATGGGTTGATCCAGGCGTGTGCGGGGGGTGCCGCGGGCACTCGGTTGCGCTTGTTCGGGACGCTGCCGGGTTCCACACGCATTGCAAGCAAAAGCGCGCGAGAGAACCATCCCGATTTTGAGGGGCCGGTACAAGAAGTCTAGGCTCCGACGAGTGCTTTCAGTGGTCTCTGACAGTAGGAACGAGAGATTCACCCGCTATCATGCCCCCATGACCGACCCCCATCCCGATGGCCTATACCAGTCTTTGTCCGGCCCCGACGCCGACGGGCTAGGCGATGCCAGCGATCCTGACATCGCTCTCCGCCCCAGGAACTTCAGTGAGTTCGTGGGGCAAGATCGAGTCACCGAGAATCTGCTCACCTGGATCGAGGCCGCTCGGCGCCGCTCTAGCACCCTTGACCACGTCTTGCTCTCAGGGCCCCCCGGTCTGGGCAAGACGACCTTGGCCCACCTGATCTCCTCGGCCATGTCCGCCCCGCTTAAAGTGACCTCTGGCCCCGCTTTAGAGCGAGCGGGCGACTTGGTAGGCCTGCTCACGGGGCTCTCAGAGGGCGAAGTCCTTTTTGTGGACGAAATTCACCGGCTGCCCCGGGTCGTCGAGGAATACCTCTACGCTGCGATGGAGGACCTCGTCGTGGACGTGATCATCGACCAGGGGCCTGCAGCTCAGTCTGTTCGGCTCTCCGTGGCTCCCTTCACGCTCATCGGAGCCACCACCCGGGAGGGGCTGCTCACCCAGCCCCTGCGCAACCGCTTCGGCATCGTGGAGAAGCTGGCTCCTTACGCCACTGACGAGATTCGTCAGATTCTTTCCCGATCGGCACGTCGACTGGAGACCGTTCTCGTGGACGGGGCAGCCCAAGCGGTAGCAGAACGATCTCGAGGAGTCCCTCGGGTGGCAAATCGGCTGCTTCGCCGGCTTCGAGATGTGGCCGAACTGGCCGGAGACAAGGGCATCACCATGCCCGTCGTCGACCAAGGCCTGTCCATGTTGGGTATTGATGCCCTCGGTCTCGAAGACATGGACCGCCGGATCTTGACCTGCCTGGCCCAGCTTGGAGGTGGCCCCTGCGGCCTGGGCACCTTGGCTGTTGCCGTCGGCGAGGAGCGCGACACCCTTGAACTGGTTTACGAGCCCCACCTCATCCGACTGGGATTCCTTTTACGCACCCCTCGAGGCCGCATGCTCACGGACGCGGCTCGTCTACATCTGGGCTTGCCAGGCGGTGCTGACGGACACCGCCCCTCCTAGGTGCGCCACTCCATGCAGAGGCTCGCCCTCGCTTGGGGCCTCCTCGTCTGCCTGAGTAGCTGTGCAGACTCCCCCAGTGCGCCCCTGCCCACGGACGGCTCCCGCCCCCTCGGTTGGGTTGATGTCTTGGTGGCAACAGGTGAGCAAATCGAGCTGTCTTGCGCTGGCGACTATCTCGTCACTGACGACATGGGTTCCACCCTCGACTCGCGGAACGACCTTGTCTCTGGCAGCGCTCTCAGCCTCCGAGCAGGCGCCGTGCATCTCGCGGGCGCACTCTTGGGCCTGGCGCCTCTAGAGCTCCGACCGCAAAACGGTTCGGTGCTGTCCTGCGCCGGGGTTCGCTACAGGGGACTGCTGCGCATCGAGGTGCACATAGAGGGCTCTCAGAGCAAGCTGCGCGTGCTCAACCGAGTGCACGTAGATGACTACCTCAAGGGGGTCGTTCCTGATGAAATGCCTGACCGTTTTGGGCTGGAGGCTCTCGCCGCCCAAGCGGTCGCTGCACGGAGTTACGCCCTGGCGGAAATCGGCCGGCGGGGCTGGCTCTTTGCCGACCAACGCAGTCAGGTCTACGGCGGCCTCGCCGCAGAGACACACATCGCCAGCGCGGCGATCGAGATGACCAGCAATCAAGTCCTGAGCTCTCAGGGCGCCGTCGTCACCGCCTGGTTTCATTCGACCTGCGGAGGAGCCACCAGCCCCGCACGGCTTGCCTTCAGCTATCCTCCCGAAGGCATTTTCGAAACGGCCGTGGCTTGCCCCGACTGCGTGCACTCCCCCACCTTCGCCTGGGAACGCTCAGTCCCAGGAACTCAAGTTGCGGTCGCTCTTGGTTTGCCCGCAGAACCACTC
>JBLIMM010000222.1:0-7822 GCA_047638635.1 Pseudohongiellaceae bacterium
CACCGGGACGCACGTCGGCCGGGTGCCTGTAGGAGGCTGGCGCTGTGGCGCTGGGGTCGTCCGGCAGCAGGGTTGGAACCACCGCCGTGGACACCGACCATCCCGCGAGCAGGGGCACGGAGGACTCGAAATGAAAGCGGCCCTCGTCGTCGCTGAACGACGCGGTGATGTGGCGTCCTCGCTGATCGAAGAGGGTGACCATGGTCAGGGGCT
Organism: Pseudohongiellaceae bacterium; assembly: GCA_047638635.1. Lineage (GTDB taxonomy): Bacteria > Planctomycetota > B15-G4 > B15-G4 > B15-G4 > CAZIAK01. The sequence goes on from JBLIMM010000222.1 coordinate 214, forward strand.
GGGGCAGGTTCTGGCCGTCGAGTACCTGGCCATCGATGAGGGCCCGGGCGTCTGGGTCGACATCGGCGATGCCCAGGCGTTCGATTTCCTCGTCGAGGTCGAGCAGCACTTCTTCTGCAAATCGTGTGGGGACAAACACTTCTGGCTCAGCGGTGATGGCCAAGGAGGCCGGCTCTGGCTCAACGGCGCGGTCTCCCGGCGGCAGCTTCACAGGCTGCTCAATAAGGACCACGGGGATCACCACGGGCGGGGAGGAGGCGTCGCCCGGCTGCACCTGGGGCGCCGTGGCATCCATGAGCCACAGTGCGGTGAACAGGGAGACGGCCAGCAAGGTGGCCATGATGCCCACCAGGAGCCCTAGGGGCCCATGAGACGGGCGGCTGGTGCTGCTCACGAGGGTTCCGTTCTTCAGGGGCTGGGGCGGCCAGGAAAATCGACAGCAACCATGATCTCACATGCACGTCCTACATCGTGGGCAGGTCTAGCACCAGCGCCCCGCCTGGCGATCTGGGGCGGGATGCGTGGGTGTGCGGGCGGAAGCAATCATGAGTCCATTGTGTGCCCGCCGAGAAAGTGGGGTTCCGTCCCACTCGGTGTAGGGCGTGTTCGGAATTGCGCGGTAGGATGGGCCACCGCGGAAATGGAGGGCCTGTCTTTGGGACGGCTTTTGACACAGAAATCGATGGTGGGCGGTGGTGCAGAGGCCCGCAGTGACGCTGGGCAAGACGCCAGCAGCGAGACTCTGACCGGGGTTCAGACCGAGAGCGAGTCCCGGGTGCAGCACCCCTGGAATGTCATCGCCCTCGATGACCCGGTGAACCTGATGAGCTACGTGGCCTACGTGTTCCAAAAGCTCTTCGGTTTCAGCCAGGAGAAGGCTCAGCACAAGATGATGGAAGTCCACGACGACGGGCGCTCGGTGGTGGCCAGCGAAGAGCGGGAGCGGGCCGAGTTCTTCGTGTCGCGGCTTCACGCTTACGGCCTTCAGGCGACGATCGAGCAGTCTGAGAGCTGAGCTCTATGACCCACCTCGAAGTGATCGCGCCCGCCGCGGGTGAGGCAGCTACCCGTTGGCGCTTGCACCTGCTGCCCCTTGAGCTGAGCATTATCGAGGGGCTGCCTGAGCAACTCGAGGCCCTTCTCGGCGATCCGGACAACAACCGCCGGGTGATCGAACGCTTGTTTCCCACCCGAGGCAAACCCCGGGCATCTCAGGCCGCCGACCGAGCCATGCTGGGCAGCTCGTTGCTCGACAGCCGTAAAGAACTCTTGAGCGACTTCAGGAGACTGCTCCGCGAGGGGCAGCGGGACGCCAAGGGCCTGCACATCGAAGTGGACAGCCTCGGAATGGACGTTGTGCTGCGTTTCGCCAACGACGTGCGCATGGTTTTGGCCACCGATCTCGACATCGAGAAGAACCTCGACGATGACCCTCCAGCGTCTCTGGGACGGGCGGACACGGCCAAATGGGCCCTGCTCGAATACCTCGGTGGCATAGAGGCGCTCCTGGTCGACGCACTCTGCCGTGAGATGTGAGGGCCTCGGGCCGTCCAGCTGTGGCCGGGCCGCTCCATGCCGAGGGGCTTACCAATCTCGTGAGCGATGACTACCCTCGTGGCCATCGCTCACCCCACGTCTTTCTGAGGACGACCGAACATGGCCCTGCTGCTCTCTTGCGCTCTCATGCTTTGCCTGCCCCTGCAGCAGGGGCAGCCTCCGATGAAGACTCTTCCCGTGGAGCAGGTCTGGGAGGATTTGACTCTCGATAACGGTCTTCGCGTGTCCTTGATCCATGCTCCGGATGCCGAGAGTCAGGTGGTCTTCACTCTGCTGCCTTGGGGGCTTCTCGACGACGCCGCCGGGGAGTTGCAACGGAGTCACCTCGTTGAGCACATCTTGGTGCACTCAGCCGATCCCACGGCTAAAGGCCCCGAGGTCGGTGGGGTCTTGCGCAATGGGGAGACCACCGCGATTTCCATGCGGCTGGAGACTTTCTCGCGCCTGGACGCTTGGCGAGAAGGCCTCGCTCGCCACGCCCGCTGGCTTACGATCTCTCAGTCGGACAGCAAGAGTTTGGCGCCGTTGCTCTTGCGCGAGCGGCCGTCCCTGCAGGCGGAAGTGCTGAACACTTCGGCGGTGGGGTTGACCCACAAGTGGGCCATCGCTTGCTGGAATCAGGTCGTGCGCCACGGGCTCAGCGACTTGTCGGTGAGCGGAGATTCTGTGCAGGCCTCGTGGGACTCGTTGCTCGAGGGCCTCACCAGCCGGGTCCATGGGAGTGAGAGCGTGCAGCTGATCTCTGTGGGGCCTATCGATCAGGAACTCCAGAAGAAGGCCATTGAGGAGCTTTTTGGGAGCCTGCCAACCCGCCCTTGGAAGTCGAGCACTCCCTCCCTCTCTCCCGCAGAGGTTCGGGCGGCGGGGGATCGTGAGGCCACCTGGGATCTAGAGCGCACTCAGTACATGGTCTGGTATCCCATGCCTGATGAAACGGCACTGGATCGGGTGGCGGCCGATGCCTTGTCCGCAGTGGTGAATGCCCGCCTGCAGCAGCGGGGCACCCTTGAGGCCCAAGAGATCTTCGCCTTCTGCTCGGCGGACTTGGTCACCCCCGAGGGACGCTGGTTGCTGCTCAGCGTGTCGCTGCCCTCCGGTCATCCCCTGGATGACGTTGTCGCCGTGGTGGACGAGGTCGTGGGCGCCTTGGGCGTCTTGGCCGAAGCGCCCTACGTTATGGAAGAGATGGTGCGGCAACTCTCCAGCTGGCCTGATTTCTCCGCCCTGCGTCGTGAGGCCGCGGGCAACCCCAACTTGCGCTGGATCGAAGCGAGCCAGACGCTCTTCATGGTCTATGCCCAGGTCAACATGGGTCTTCGGCGAGAGGAGCTGTTGCGGGCCTACCAAGGCTTGGATCGACAGGTCTTGGAGGCCTTGGTTGCCGAGTGGGTCATTCCCGAGCGGCGCTCCACGTTGGTCTTACGCCCCGGATCTTGAGAGCCCTGCAGGCGCGCTCGGGTTTGCTAGGCTTTGGCCCGTGGTAGGACAGGGTGCAGTGGCCTTGCCCGTGGGCCACATGACCACCAACGATTCGAGCTGGAAGGCGTCTCCTCCATCATGATGAGCGTATCTCGCACAGTGAGCCTGGCTTTGGCCCTGACGTTATCTGCCTGCTCAGGCCCCAGGGCGGGTGAGCTGGGAGACGGGAGCCAACCGCAGCGGACATCCAGTGAACCCGTGGATGTGGCTGCTCCCGAGGTGGCCTCGGCGCCTGAAGCTCCGGTCATGCCGATCCAGCCCGCGGAGAGCAGTCTCGATTCGGCGGCAGGCTTGGCCGGTCTGCCCTTAACGCCAACTGACGAAATGGGCGAGGTCGCAGCAGAGCCAGAGGTCATGGCTGGTGACGCGGTCGCGAACGGCCCCGACGAGCCCGCGAGCCTGTTTCACTTTGTGCCGTTCGAGGCCCCGGGTGCGTTAGATCCTGCAGTCTTCGCCCGCTGGTCCGCAGCTTTGCACGAACGCTTTCTGGGAGACCCTGACGAGGCCCGCCAGGCAGAGCTGCAAAAGCACCTCGAAGGGGCGCACATCGTCGACCTGACCCCGGCCTACATCAATCTTGTGGACGGCCTGGATATGGCCAATCCTGACCATGTAGCCCGAGCGGGTGAGCTGACCCTGGAGTGGTTTTTGACCCAGGAAAAATACAAGCAATCGTCCATGGATCGGAATGTGGAGGACATGCGCTCGGTGACGGTGGGCAGCCGCGTCACCGCACTGAAGGCTTGGGTGCGCTGGTGGCAGCGGACCCTGAGCAATGAAACGGTGGAGCGCTACCGCAGCCGAGTGGACGTGCTCACGGCCAAACTAGAGGCCATGCGCAAGGAACGCCGCCAGGACCAGCGCTGATTCTTTGAGCAGCGGGGTTCGCGGTGGGGCGCCCCTTGGGAACGCCCGCTGGGGACGAACGCTCGATGAACTCGAGACGTCCGCCCCAAGCAGTTCAGCTCCCGGCGGGGTGCTGTGTCTTGTCGCTGGGAACGGGGTCAGACTTGCCCTTGCGAGCAGCGTGCATCTGCTGAGCCACGGTCGAACCCTGGACTGAGTTCTCCATGAGCGGCGTGCCTTCGAAGACGTTGAACGGGTCGTCGGCGTTGCCCAGAAGATCGAGGCTGTAGTCCTGCTTGGCCTTGCTGTTGTTTTCCTGCCACTGATCTTTGCAGGTCTCCAACAAGCAGAAGCTCTTGTGCTTGATGAACTGTGAGTACATGCGCTTGTGAATCGGAGCAAGCGCTTCGTCGTGCACATTGCCGTAGATGGCGTGGATGCGGTCGCAGGTCATCACGTCGCCGTCGTTGGTGACGTAGAGCTTGTGCGTGCCAGCGGGGCAGCGGTTCTTGCCCGACCAGAACATGTTGTCTTCGCGGCAGCGGGGGTGATAGCGCATCTTCCAGTAGTAATCGCTATCGAGGCCGATGTTGTTGTAGATCATCGGGTAGTTGAAGAGCACGGAGAAGTCGTCCTCTTCGGCCATGGCAAAGGCCGCTTCGATGTTCTCGCGTTCGCTCTCAATGTTGACCACTGAGAGGGTCACGCTGATGCCTTGTTCGACGCAAAAACGAGCCAGGTCGCGCTTGAAGGTCTTCTGGTAGTAGCTGCCGTACGACATTTGAATCGTGGACAGCCCAGCCTTTTTGAGCCCGAGGAGTTTCTCCTTCGTGAGCAAGGTGCTGTTGGTCACCAGGGAGACGACCACGTCTTTCGGAATGGCGTCGACCACGTCGAAAATGTCTTTGCGCACCATGGGCTCGCCGCCCGTGATGTTGACGTGAATCATGCCCAGGTCGTGGGCCTCTCGAGTGATGCGCGCCACTTCAGACACCGGCATGTGCGGCGGCTTCTGCTGGGCCTTCATCAAATCTTCGGCGTAACAGAAATCGCAATCGAGATTGCAGATCCAGGTGACGGCGAGCTCGAGGGAGCGCAGGGTGCGAATCCCAGCGCGCATACGAGCCTCGGAGGCCAGGATGCGAGCAGCCTGGGTGGGGGACTTCACGCCTAGCGTGAACTGCTTAATGGCCTTGCGGATCATGATGAGTAGTGGTGTCGGGGAGTCCGGGGGACGAACAGAGTCACGTCGATACTATCCCATCGTCGCAATATGCGCAGGTCTTGCGCCTGTTGTGCGGAGATGCGAGGGCTGAAGAGAGGCTGGCGAGGGGGCCGCCGGGGGGAGCTTCACTCTCTGTCGAGGAAGATCACCCCGTCGATAACCCCTTGGCGCAGGGCATCGTCGGTAGATAGGTCGATAGCGGTAGGGATCTGCTTTTCGGCCCAAGCTGAGTCGTGACTCAGGAAACGGCCGAGGTATGCATTTTCTAGTCGGCGGCAGAGCTGGACGTACTTCGCGTCGGGCGGGGGCAGGTACTCGAGGCCCTCCCCTTCGGGAGGCTCGTCCCAGACCATGCGGTGGATGAGCAGCACTGAGTTCTCGAAAGCGGCGCGAACCCCCGTGCCCGCCATGAGAATGATGCAGGCGGCGCTCTGAGCAAATCCCATGCAGGTCGTGTTCACCCGACAGGGGATGCCGTGCATGCCGTTGATGATGGCGCAGGCCGCCTCCACATCGCCGCCGGTGCTGTTGATCAGCAGGTCGATGGGTTGCTCGGGGTCGGCGTCAGCATGCTCGAGGAGCTGCCCCACCACCCGCTCGGCCACGGCTGAGTTGATGTCGCCAAACAGGAAGACCCGGCGCTTGCCGGCAAACGCTTGTCGTCGAGCCATGGCGGTGGAATGGCAGGGGTCGGAACCACCCGCAGAGGGGGTTGGTAGAGAACGATCAGTCATGTGGAGCAGTGTACCCGTTAGGGTCCGTCTAGTCGCTGCCGCTTGGCGCAAGCCTAGGAGCAGCGATATCCTGACCGGGCGGGCCCTGAAGGCTCGTCCCCCTTGCCCGGAGAAATCGGTCCTGAACGCCCCGTTTTACCTGCCTGTTGTCGTCGCTGCGGCCGTCGCGCTCAGCTCTTGTGGCCCAAGCGATCCTGATTGGGAGCCCGTGCCTTGCGAGCGGGTGGTCCTCGATGTGGTGGCCGCCTTCGTGCAGCAGAAGGGCATCACCATTCTGGAGGAGGACCAAACGCGCCCCTTGGAGGCTTGGCCGCCCGCTGCTCTCGACCCGGTGGAGAGCGTGGGGGCCCTGGCTTCAGACGCTGATTCTCAGGTGATTCACGCCCGTGCGAACAGCGCTTTTTCGGTGACCACGCCGCGGCTGCTCACGGGAGCCCGGCTCCTGGCGAGAACCTTTGTCTACCCGGTGGACCGTCAAGACCCTCAGCGGGCCGACCCGTCCCCGGTGACCTTTCGCATCTTGGTGGAGGGCAAGGAGGTCGCCTCCCTGGGCAGCGAGTACGTCCGCGACCGCTCCCGAGAGCATCCCTTCGATCAGCTCATGCGCAACCTCGAGGTAGACCTTTCGCCCTGGGCCGGCCGTGCGGTGGAGCTGACGTTTCGGACCACCCGGCAAGACCCGGGGTTCACCGAAGGCGATCCCCAAGCGGAGCCCGCATGGTGGAGTCTGTCCGTGGTGCAGCCTGAGCCTGTACGCCGGGCTGCCGCCACCGCGAAGACTCCCAACCTGCTTGTGCTTTGCGTGGACACCCTGGCTGCGGGTCGTCTCTCGGCCTTTGGCTACGACCGCGAGACGTCGCCCAACCTGGCGGCTTTGGCCGAGAGGGGCACGCTCTTTGCAGCAGCCCACGCCGCTTCGTCCTGGACCCTGCCGTCGACGGCGTCGTTGCTCACAGGCCTGGCGCCCAACACCCACGGTGTTTTGGGAGACACCCGCAGCTACCTCATGGGCAGCTTGACCACCTGGCCTGAACAGTTACGTGGGCTGGGGCTCGAAGGGGCAGCGTTTGTCAGCAATGCCTTGGTGGCTGAGGCTAATAATTTCCACCAGGGCTTTTCTCACTGGCGCCAGGACAACGGCCCCCTGGGCGACGCGGACACGGATGCCGAGAGCCTCAACACTCATCTGCTGCAGTGGCTTGACGTTCAGCCCGACGGTGCTCGCTGGTTTGCTTACGTGCACTACATGGATCCCCACGCGCCCTATGGCGCGCCGGGTTCAGACCGCGAGCGTTTCACCGATGACTTCACCGAAGAACGAGATTTTGGCGGGCACCTGCCCCGACGTGTGCAGTTGGGTAAAGAAGCACCGCTCACGGAGGCCGAACAAGCCCACGTGGTCAATCTTTACGACGGCGAGGTGGCCTACTTCGATGGACAGCTGGGGTTGCTGCTCGCAGAGCTGAAAGAGCGGGGCCTGAGTGACGACACGATTGTTGTGGTCACTGCCGATCACGGTGAAGAGTTGTTCGAAACGGGACGTCTGGGTCACGGCTACGCGTTGAGCGAGCCCATGCTCCACGTGCCCTTGGTCTTTGCCGGGCCGCTGATTCCCCAGGGCGAGGTGGTGACGGAGCCTGTGTCCACGAGCGCCTTGTTCAATACGCTGAGTTTTCTCGGAGGCGGGCGTTCTGCGGTGCTGTCGGACTGCTCGCCTTCGCTGTTTCCCCTGCGAGATCTGCGCCGGGCGGTGCGGCCCACCTTCGCT